>NZ_JBSWYU010000013.1:0-114842 GCF_056161265.1 Marinomonas sp. ABL3_031 | reverse complement strand
AGAGCCAGAGCCAGAGCCAGAGCCAGAGCCAGAGCCAGAGCCAGAGCCAGAGCCAGAGCCAGAGCCAGAGCCAGAGCCAGAGCCAGAGCCAAAAGGATTAATGGCTACCCCTGAACCTAGTGAGACATCAGTGGCGCTGCAGCAAGAACAACCAGCTTCTGCTGAAGTGGTGACGCTTTCGCCTCGTGTTGGGAAAACCGAGCCTTTGCCTTGGGCCAAAGGTCGTTTTGAATGTTTATTGTTTTACGTTGGCGGTTTGAAAATGGCGGTTCCTTTAGTGGAATTGGGCGGTATTTTTCAAAGTGGTGAAGAAAAAATCACTTCTATTTTTGGTCAACCTGATTGGTTTATCGGTGTTGCTAATGTAGGAGATTTCAATCTAAGAACGGTGGATACTGCTCGCTGGGTAATGCCAAATCATTATGAAGGCGAGCTCAAAGAGCATTTTCAATTTGTTATTCAATTAGATCGCTCAAACTGGGGGGTGGCATGTGAAAAAGTGGCTGAGGCCATTACTTTGGAGCCAGCTCAAGTAAAATGGCGAAAAGACAGAAGTAAACGCCCCTGGTTGGCAGGTACGGTAATTGATCATATGTGTGCCATACTGGATGTACAAGGTTTTATAGAATTATTAGACGACCCTAAAAATGGCTTTAAGGGTCCTTCACAATAGGGCTAGTGATCACAGTGTGATCTTGGGAGATGTGTTATGTCTACGAATATTGCGTTAAAAGGCGCTAATCAATCGGAAGACCCAATGTTGCAATGGGTGACTTTTCGCCTAGAAAATGAAATTTATGGTGTTAACGTCATGCAGGTGAAAGAAGTACTTCGTTACTCAGAAATTGCACCAGTACCAGGTGCGCCAGCTTTTGTGCTGGGTATCATTCATTTGCGTGGTACAGTGGTCACTGTTATCGATACCTGCCAGCGTTTTGGTTTACCCTCGGGTGAAATTACAGACGCTACGCGTATTATGATCCTAGAAGTGGAAGGCCATGTGATTGGTATTTTGGTGGATGCGGTTTCTGAAGTGGTGTATTTACGCCAATCAGAAATTGAAATATCGCCGAGTGTGGGTAACGATGAGTCATCGAAATTTATTCAGGGCGTGTGTCATAAAAACGATACTCTATTGATATTGGTTGACCTCGATAAGTTGTTGTCTGAAGATGAGTGGTCTGAAGTCGCTTCAATATAAATTAGGGTGTAAATTAAGGTAGTTGTATTTAATGGAATCTCAATGGTTATTTAACCTTCTTTTAGTGCTGCAGTTTGTATTACTGCTGGTTGTGGTGACGTGGGCTTTCCGTCTATCAAAACGAATCAAGCAGCTTAAGTCACAGCAATTGGAAGCGGACATTAGCCATAAAAAGCAAGTACAGGTATTGGCTTCAGGTTCTATCGGAATGGGACGTCGCTTGGTAGCTATTGAGAAGAAATTAAATTTGGCAGTAGAGAAGCAATCTGAAATTTTGTCTAAAGAAGGCAGTGTTTCTTATAATCGTGCCATGGAGTTATTGGAGATGGGCGCCACCATAGATGATTTAGTCTCTAAGTGTGGTTTGATTCGCGCTGAGGCGGAATTAATTAGCTTGCTTAAAAAAGAGTCTCGCCGAGATTCAGACTACCATTGATGATCCTTAATTTGGTGTGCGAAAGCGATAATTTCTGCCACTGCAAGATATAAAGATTCGGGTATCTCCTCACCTAACTCCAGGGTGCTGAGTACCTCAACCAGCTCTGGGCTCTGGTGGAGCATGACATCGTTCTCTTCTGCTACCTGCATGATTTTTTCTGCTAACAATCCGCTTCCTTTAGCCGCCACAACAGGAGCGTTTTGATAATCGTATTTGAGTGCCACTGCTTTTTTCATTAGGTTCTCACGTCGATCAATGATTGCTGATTGGTTTTATTTTTTTCTGTCTGAACTAATTTTGCTTGAAAGGCATCAAGTCGTTCTATTTCAATGTCTTTTTGATTGAGTTTGTCTTTTAAAATTGGCATGTTGTGTTGTAATTTTTGTACTGTATCGAGACTTTCGGCAGCGAACAAGATACCAACTTTATTGCCTTGAATACTGGTTCTGGCGTCAAAGCGACCGGTTTCTTCGAAATCAAATTGTAATTTCACCAACCAACGACGTTCGTGCTTTTCATGCTGTGTTTGGTTGTTATCTTGATCTATTTCAATATGGACTAACCTGTGCTGTTGTTGCTGATCTTTAATCGGTACTTCAATGTGCAAAGGGTACATTTGGCTGTTTAATTGACCTGGTTCGCTAAGATGGCGTAGCTGATTAGTCGTAATACGCTCAATCGCATTGGCAATTTGCTCTGTGGGGATTGTGCTTGTGTTACGTGTAACAAGCATGGCCTCTTGACTGTCTTTAAGGCGTTCTAAGTTCAATTTGAAATCCGCTGGAATCTGATTTTTTTGATCATTAACCAGCAAGGATTCAGCAAAAGTGCCGCTGGTCTGAATGGCTTGTTTCATCGCTTCGGGTGAACCAGTGACCTGAGATAGGTTGGGTAAGTGTTGCAAAAGTTGTTGCAGTGCCTGTTGTGTTCTTGCTGGTAAATCAGCCCCTTCTGCTTGAGAAATGCTTTGTAATTGATTGATTAAACTAGTCATTTCAGATGCTGCTAGTTGTTTTGGTAGGCTTTGTCTTAAGGCCTGAGTCTGTAATGGCATAGATTCATTTGTCTGTTTTGCTGGCAGACTTTGTAGTTGATTATTAGTATCGATAAATACTCTAAGTGTGTCACCTTTTTTAAGCGCTTGTTGACTGATGAGGTGAAACTCAGAATGACCATCTGTCACTTGCAGAATATGTTGGTTATTTGATTGAGATGGCACATTTGCACTTTGTGTTTGAGAGGAAGGAACTACAGGCTTGGTAGTGGCAGTTTGTGTTTGAATACTGTTTGCAACATTAGGGCGTTTTTGTGAGCTATTTGTAGAAGCAGAAGCTTGATTGTTGATTGTCTGATTATTTGCAACTGGCGTGTTATTACTATTGGTAAGACTAAGATTACTCAACGGGCGTTTATTGAGAGCTGCATACGTCAGCTCAGGTTGGCCTTGCGAGCCATTAGGATGTGTATTTGTGGTGCTATTGTTTGTACTTGCATTGTTTGTAGTGCCATTGTTTGAAGAGATTGATGACGCATTCTGCGTTGTTACGGCAGACTGACTATTGTTTGTGGTATTGTTGGTCGGTTTAGAGAGATTGCCTTGATTTTGTTGTCTAGTTTTTACTGGTGGCATATCTCCTTGATTTGCTTGACTCGAATTGGCTTGTCCAGTGGGGGAGGGTATTTGCGCTGCAATTGCTTGATTGCTTCGTTGGGTGCTGGCTTGGGCTTCAGATCCTTGTGCACTGGAAGCATTAGCCGATAAAGGACTTGGTAAGCTTGAAACTACTGTCAATTGAATGACCTGTGAAGCAATGTTTAGGTTACCAACGCGCGCTTGAGTAGGGGTAGTCTGACTACTAAGTTGCGTGTTGCTGTTGGCAGGTAATTCTAAACTGGCTTGATGATTGCCATTTCGACTCATTTTGACGTTGTTTAAGTCACTGATATCAATGGCTGGACCTGAGTTAATTAACGTAAAAGGCTGATGCTGACTAGAAGCGTGAAGTAGCTGTATAGGCTTTCCTTGAAATAAGGTAGTTTCACTGCCTAGAAATTTAATGAGTGAAAGGTTTTCAATCAGCTTCATTTCGTTGCTGAGTTTAGCTAGGGTGCCAACGGTATTTAGGCGAGCGGATGAGCTGTCCGTTGAAGAAGATTGGCCGCTAATCATTGATTTAATGTCAGAGATCATTTCGCCTACCTTTTGCATCGTTATTTTAGAAAGATTCTCATATAATGAGATGAGTTTACGCCTTTTTCTTTATCGGCAAAAATGGATAAACCTTTTGCAAACCAATCTATCATTAACATTATCTGACATTTGCATAGAACGTGCCGAACATATTTTGTGTCAGCAATTAAACTATTCTCTCACATCGGGACATTTGTACCGTATTCTTGGGGAAAATGGTGCTGGCAAAACCTCATTATTAAAGGTAATTTCAGGTATTCTCATGCCTCTTGAGGGGCGAGTGATTGTTGAGTGTTCTCATCAAGATGATCAAGATGATCGTGATTTACTCACTAAGAACAGTCTTTATTTGGGGCACAGATACGGCATTAAAAGTCATCTTAGTGTGCTTGAAAATGTGACCTGTTATTGTCCACAAGCCAGCAATGAAAAGATAAAAGCAACCTTGATGCATCTTAAGTTATGTCCTTATCAGCATAGTTTGGTTAAATACTTATCTGAAGGCCAAAGAAAACGAGTGGCCTTGGCGCGTTTATGGTTATCTGAAAAAGCCATTTGGTTATTGGATGAACCTTTTGCGAGTTTGGATAAAGATGGCGTGGCTTTACTGGAGGACAAATTTCAAGATCATATCCATTCAGGGGGGCTGATTGTCTTGACTTCCCATCAAGAGTTATCGTCTGTGTCAGCTAAAACTATTGAACTTTTGTCATGACCTATTTGTCTTTTGTACAAGCTGAACTTTTTGTATTGTGGCGGCGCAAACAGAATGTGATTAACAGCTTGCTATTTTTTCTATTGGTGATTGTATTATTTCCACTTGGCATCGATTCTTCTCAGGTGTTTCTTAGTAAAGCCGCTGGAGGCATTATTTGGTGTGCGACGGCCTTAGCTTGTCTTTTGTCCGTAGAAGCATTGTTTAAGGAAGATTATCATGATGGGTCGTTAGAACAGTGGGTCGTCAGTGGTTTGTCTTTGCCAATTTTAGCTTTGCTGAAAGTGATACTGCATTCTGTAATGGTTTTATTCGCATTGATTATTATGTTGCCATTATTAAGTCAGATGCTGTTTTTGCCTGCAAATAGCTTTTGGCCTTTATTACTGAGTTTGTTGCTTGCTGTGCCAAGTTTGTTTTTATTGGGAGGGATTGGTGCTGCAGTAACTGTGTCCTTGCGACAAGGAGCGGTATTAATGTTATTGATTGTTTTGCCTTTATATGTGCCGGTTATTATTTTTGCAACTTCTGTGATGAAATTAGCGTATTCAGGGTTGCCTTATGAAGGCTCACTGGCCATTTTAGCGGCCATACTATTATTCAGTTTGGTTTTGTCTCCTTGGATGACTGCCATTTGCATCAAAGCGAGTGTGAGCTAATGAACTGGTCCTGGTTACATAAATTTGGTTCACCAAAATGGTTTTATCAAAGCTTCAAACGCTGGCCAACGCCTTTGTTTATTATTGCCAGTGTGTTGCTAATCACGGCCTTGGTTTGGGGATTGGTATTTGCGCCAGAAGATTACCAACAAGGTAACAGTTTTCGTATTATCTATTTGCATGTTCCAGCTGCCATATTGGCACAGTCTTGCTATCTAGCCTTAGGGCTTGCTGGTTTGATATTTCTCGTCTGGAAAATCAAGATGGCCCCTTTATTCATGAGAGCGATTGCGCCGCTGGGGGCATTAATGGCATTTGTGGCTCTCGCTAGTGGCGCTATTTGGGGTAAGCCAACTTGGGGAACTTGGTGGGTGTGGGATGCTCGACTGACTTCGGTATTGATACTGTTGTTTTTGTATTTCGGAATAATGGCCATACAAAATGCGCTTGAGGATAGAAGCATAGCCGATAAAACCGCTGCCGTGATTGGCTTGCTGGGATTATTAAATTTGCCCATCATCAAATACTCAGTTGTGTGGTGGAACACCTTGCACCAAGGTGCGAGTTTCAAATTGACTGAGAAACCCAGCATGCCAGTGGAAATGTGGCTACCCTTATTACTGTCCGTTGTTGCTTTCTATTTATTAACGGCAGCCTTAGTGTTGTGGCGAATAGAAACACAAATCATGCAGACAGAAGCCAGATCAGAATGGCTGAAAACAGAGGTATTAAAGGATGGCATTTGACACCTTAAGTGATTTTTTAGCAATGGGTAAACATGGACTGTATGTTTGGTCGGCTTACGCCATAGGTTGTGGTAGTTTGTTGATTTTTATCTTGGCGAGTTTAGGTCAGCGCCGGAACGCAAGGATTGCGCTGAAGAGGCGTTATCAAAAGGAAGAGTAAATGCACCCTGTTCGACAAAAACGACTGTTATGGATTTTACTTAGCGTTAGCTTGTTGGCTTGCGCGTTAGGCTTGGTATTATTCGCTTTACAGCAAAACATCAACTTGTTTTATTCGCCGACACAAATTGCTCAACAAGAAGCCCCCTATGAGACCAATATTCGTGCCGGTGGTATGGTGGTTGCAGGCAGTGTGGAGAGAGATCCAGACAGTTTAGCGGTGGCCTTTATGGTAACTGACTTCCAACATAATGTGCGTATTGAATATGTGGGCATTTTGCCTGACTTATTTCGTGAAGGCCAAGGCATAGTCGCTCAAGGTCAGCTTAGAGCAGATGGCATATTTCATGCGACGGAAGTGCTTGCCAAGCATGATGAAAAATACATGCCTCCGGAAGTGACTGATGCGTTACAGCAAGGTCAACCGTCGTCACAATACACAAATTAGTTGGGCTTTCTCTTTTTATGTTGGTTGAAATTGGACATTTCTCTTTAATACTGGCCTTGTTTTTTGCATTGGCGTTGGCCTGTCTTCCTATGGTTGGCTATTTTCGTAACAATTTTGTCTTGTTAGCCACGGCTCGACCTCTGACCTTAGTCATGTCTGTATTAGTTTTATTGTCGTTTTTGGCCCTTTGTTGGGCTTTTGCAAGTGACGACTTTTCGGTTTTGTATGTTGCGCAAAACTCCAATAGCCAATTACCAATGCGCTATAAGATCAGTGCAGTGTGGGGCGGTCATGAAGGCTCTTTATTGCTTTGGGTATTGATTTTGGCCGCTTGGTGCTCTGCGGTAGCGCTTCGCATTCAATCCTTACCGAGTGAAATCGGACTCTTGGTTCTGTCAGTATTAGGTTGGGTGGCCAGTGGTTTTTTAGCCTTTTTGTTGTTTACTTCTTCACCTTTTATCCGTGTGCTACCTGATGTGCCGAGGGACGGAGGAGACTTAAATCCTCTATTGCAGGATATTGGTTTGATTCTTCATCCACCGATTTTGTATATGGGTTATGTGGGATTTGCCGTAGCCTTTGCTTTTGCTGTGGTGGCTTTATTGACGGGAAATCTCAATGCCGCTTGGGCGCGATGGGCTAGGCCTTGGACGGCCTTTGCTTGGGCTTCATTGACCTTGGGTATTACTCTGGGCAGTTGGTGGGCTTATTATGAATTAGGCTGGGGAGGTTGGTGGTTTTGGGATCCAGTCGAGAATGCTTCTTTTATGCCTTGGTTAGCGGGTACTGCACTTTTGCACTCTTTAGCGGTCACGGAAAAGCGTGGTGTGTTTAAAAGCTGGACAGTACTGCTGGCAATTTTTACTTTCAGTTTGTCTTTATTAGGGACTTTCCTAGTTCGTTCTGGTGTGTTGACTTCAGTTCATGCTTTTGCTGCTGACCCAACGCGCGGCGTTTTTATTCTTGCCCTGTTGATTCTTTTGGTAGGCGGCAGCTTGCTTTTATATGCTCTGCGAGCCAATCAAGTTAAATCCAGTGTGAGTTTTGGTTTTAGTGGCCGTGAAGCTTGGTTATTGCTCAATAATATTTTCCTAACCGTGCTTACTTTTACGGTCTTACTCGGCACACTTTACCCTTTGATTTTTGATGTATTGGGGTTAGGACGTATTTCCGTTGGTGCGCCTTATTTTAATGCGGTATTTAGCCCTATTGCTTTGCTGTTAATGGTATTCATGTCCCTTGGCCCCTTGTCACGGTGGCATCGCACTAAATTGAGTTTGTTCCTCAAACCAATGAGTATTTCGAGTTCTATTGCCATAGTAGGTGCTTCATTGATTGTCTATTGGCAAGCTTTTAATGCTTGGGCTTGGGGGAGCCTCAGTGTGGCTTTTTGGGTGATTGCATTGACCTCTTACGAATGGCTAAGTAAGCAATTAATAGGCTGGAATCTTTCTCGATGGCGCCGCTTATCTACGGGTTACTATGGCATGTTGTTGGCACATTTTGGAATGGCGATTTGTTTGATTGGTATTATTCTGGTGACAGTAAATAGTCATCAGGCAATGGTCAAAATGGCACCGGGAGAAGATACTGAGTTAGGGGGCTATCGTTTTGTGTTCGAAAAAATGCAGATCATAAAAGGGCCTAACTTTGTATCCGATAAGGCACATTTTGCAGTCTATAAACATGATCGATTGGTGGCGGACTTGTACCCAGAAAAGCGTTTCTTTATGACACGTCAACAGGTGATGACGGAAGCCGCGCTCGGTGTAGGTTTTACTCGTGATCTGTATATTTCACTCGGGGAGCAATTACCAGATGATGCCTGGGGGGTGAGAATACACATAAAGTCGTTTGTACGCTGGATTTGGTTGGGTGGTGTATTGATGATGCTTGGTGGCGTGCTGGCGGCAATAGATAAACGTTACCGAAAGCGAGGCACATCATGATGAAATGGAGCCTTAGATTACTACCATTTTTTATTTTTTTAGTATTGGCTTTAGTGCTGTTTTTTCAGTTAGGTAAAGACCCGCAATACATGCCTTCGGCTTTGATTGGTCAATCGGTACCGGACTTTACATTAGTGACCTTGGAGGGAAATGACTTAGTCACTTCTGCTCAAATGCCAAAACAGCCCTATCTTATTAATTTTTGGGGTACTTGGTGCCCGGCATGTCATGTTGAGCACCCATTTTTGGTGGAATTAGCCCAACGAGGGGTGATGATCATTGGTATTGATTATAAAGACCAAGCATCTGCAGCCAAACTTTGGTTGGCGGAGAAGGGCAATCCTTATCAGTTAGTGTTACAAGACGAGTTGGGTCAATTTGGTTTAGACATGGGAGTGACTGGTGCACCAGAGACCTTTGTGGTGAATCGACAAGGTCGGATTACTTTTCGCCTACAAGGTGTGCTCAATGAACAAAGCTGGCAAGAGGTTCAGAGGTATTTACAATGAAACGTTTGCTTTTCTTGATCATAAGTCTGTATTCATTAACGGGAACCTTACAGGCGGACGATTTATTGTCGTTTAGTTCGACACTAAATCAAGTGCGATACCAAAGTTTGGTAGAAGAGCTGCGTTGTCCTAAATGCTTAAACCAAAATTTAGCGGATTCGAATGCTGAGATTGCTATTGATCTTAGAAATCAGATACATAGCATGATAGAAGCGGGTAAGACTGATCAAGAAATTATCGATTATATGGTGGCACGATACGGTCAATTTGTTTTATATCGACCGCAAAACACTGGATCGACTATGCTTCTTTGGTATGGGCCATTTGTATTACTGGCGTTGGGCTTACTGGTGTTTATTGGTGTTATTTGGCGATCACGCCGTAAGAGGGCAAATGTATGATATTGAATTTGTTCTTGGTGTTAGTCTTGTTGCTGAGTTTCGCTTACCTCTTTTACGCCCTCTGTTTTGTTCATTCCATTAATAGAAACTGGCAAGATGACTTCTACCAAGCGTGTCAAAATGAAATCACTGTCGATTTGGCTGATGATCGTTTGACAGCAGCCGAGTCCAAACAGTTGTTAAATGATTTGCAAGTTGAAAAACAACAAAGCGCGTTAACTGATACCAAGTGGAAAGAGGCCAATGGGCTGACTTTTTGGTTGATTGGTGGTTTTTTTATTCTTAGCGTGTTGGGCAGTTTGCTTATTTATCAACATCTAGGATTCTCTAGAGATTGGCGTTTTCAGCAGGCCATGCAAGCACAAGAATTAACAGCCGAAAAAATAACGACTTTTTTGCAGTATCGAAGTCGTCGTTATAATCGCGCGGAAGATTGGTATTTCGAAGCGGTAGACTTGGTACAAAAAGGTCAGTATCAGGAAGCGTTAACCGCTTTCCAGCAAGCATTAGATAAATTGCCAGAAAACAGTGCTGATAAATTAAATCTCTTAGTGGAATACGCACAAGCCATATTTTATGCCAACAATAATCAGAGTTCGGAGGAATTAGAGAGCCTTATCGCACAAATTTTATTGCTGGATCCACACCAAGCTAACGCATTAGGATTAAAAGGCGTTGTAGAGTTTGATCGCGGTAACTATTTGGCAGCCGTATTGGCTTGGCAAGAAGCCATTCGTTATAACGCTAATTCGGCAGAACGTTTGGCTTTGCTGACGGCCATCAATAAAGCCAGAAACTTAGGCAAGATTGATTATCAAAGTCTTCCTCCCATCATTACGGATCAGATTGCAGTGCAACTTGAGTGGGATCCCAAAGACATTCAGTGGCAGCCAAACCAAGTACTTTTAGTGTATGCTCAACAGGCTGGGCAAGTGATGCCAGTGGCAATACAAAGAGTCTCACCAAAGGATCTAGCAGGCCCTATTTTGTTGACCAACCTTGATGCTGTCATGCCAACAGCCAATTTATCAGAGGTTCAACAAGTTAATCTGGTCGTAAAATTAGCCAATTTGCAGGATGCAGATTTGACCAAAGGTCAAATTATCGGCACAAAATCAGGCGTCTTTACAAATCGTAAAGAGATTTACCTAATCAAGCTGGCCTTGTAATTGAATCCTGGCGCGCTTCGCCTGATAATATAGGCAACTTTTATTTAATACTATTTCGGACTTTGTGATGGAATTTAGCTTGCGTGAGTGGCTGATCTTAATTGGTGTGGTCATCATTGTTGTCATTTTGATCGATGGTTTTCGTCGTTATAAAAAAGGTCAACTGGCCAACTCAACAGGAAACACGGGAAAGCGTTCATCTGAAGAAATCGTGTTGCGTCATAGGTCATCAATTGAGTTTGATGAAGGCGACTTGCAAGATAAGCATGAACCTGCTGTTGATAATGATCCAATTAGCAGTGCCTTTGAAGCCGCTCGTAAAACGTCAAAAGCGCCGTTAACCGATGTTCCACATAAAGTGGATTCCGGTCCTGAGTTACAAAGAACAGAAGAGTTGCATTTGGATGAGTTAGCTTCTTTGGTACCAGAACGTGATTTTGGTGACTCGGCAATTTCCGAACAAAATTACTCTGATGATGGTTTTTATGAACAAGATGAATTAGATCTTGGTTTCCCCGACAGCGTGGTAGACGATCAACCAACCACGCACTTCCATAATGAAGATTACGAGCGCAGTTATTCTGAGGTAGACATTGATCAAGTGACACCTCAAGGCAGCTTAGACGATATGGTAGAAGAGGATGAAGTTGATGACGACGCCAACATGGCGGAGATTGAAGAAGTCATAGTGATTAATATTTTTGCACCGGAAGGACAAAGTTTTGCTGGAATGGAACTACTTCAGTTGATTTTGAATTGCGGTATGCGCTATGGCGAAATGGATATCTTTCATCGTCACGAAGACGGTTTTGATCGTGGGCGTGTGCAGTTCAGCATGGCCAATGCCATCGAACCTGGAACCTTTGATTTAGATACCATGGGTGAAAGTGACTGTCCTGGAGTGAGTTTTTTTATGGGCTTGCCTGGGCCGAAAAACAGTATGAAAGCCTTTGATTTCATGCTAGAAACAGCACAAACCTTGGTGCGAAACCTAGGTGGTGAGTTAAGGGATGAGCGACGATCGCCAATGAGTGATCAAACGATTGCCCATTGTCGTCAGCGTATTCGTGATTTTGAGCGTCGCCGACTGATGCGCAATAAGCAGTAAGATTGAGTAAGACGACAAGGCCCTGCGGGGCCTTGATTGTTTTAGAAGAAGTGGAAAGAGAATCTATGAGTCAAGAGAGCAATTTCAGCCGCGAACACATGCTGTCGTTAATTGAAAAACTTAACGACTACAGCTATGCCTACCATGTCAAAGATGATCCTGTGGTACCGGATGCGGTTTACGATAGGGACTATCGAGCTTTGCAAGCCATTGAGATGGCCCATCCTGAATGGATTGAAGCTGGCTCTCCGACCCAGCGTGTTGGGGAGAAACCGGACAATGGTTTTGCCAATGTCACACACACTGTCCCCATGCTGTCACTTGATAATGCCTTTGATGACGAATCGCTAAAGGACTTTGACCAACGTATTAAAAAATTGTTGGGCAAAGCAGATACCATTACCTATTGTTGTGAACCCAAGTTGGATGGTCTCGCCATTAGTTTGCGTTACGAAAAAGGCAGTCTAGTGCGCGGAGTGACCCGTGGTGACGGTTTATCTGGTGAAGACATTACTTCCAACATCAAAACTATTCACACTGTACCAATGACGTTACGCACAGCCTCACCTCCGGATGTATTAGAGGTGCGTGGTGAAATCTACATGCCAAAAAAGGGTTTTGAAAAACTGAATCAACAAGCAGCAGAGCAAGGTGAGAAAACCTTCGTTAATCCACGTAATGCGGCTGCTGGTAGTTTGCGTCAATTAGATCCGAAAATCACCGCGGCGCGTCCACTGGTCATGTGTGCTTATTCGATTGGTTATGTGGAAGGTTGGCAACAACCATCGAGCCATTATGAAGGCTTGTTACAGCTTAGTGAGTGGGGCTTTCGTACTAATGACCTGATGCAAAAGGTAGAAGGTGCAGAGGGCTGCATTGACTATTATGAAATGCTCAACGATAAACGTGAAGGTTTGTCTTACGACATTGATGGCATTGTTTACAAGGTCGACAATATTGCTTTGCAAAATCAATTGGGCTTCATTGCGCGTGCGCCCCGTTGGGCGATTGCTCGAAAGTTTCCTGCACAAGAAGAAATGACGCAAGTTTTGGATATTGATTTTCAAGTGGGACGAACTGGCGCGATTACGCCTGTGGCAAGACTTGAGCCTGTGTTTGTGGGAGGCGTTACCGTTTCCAATGCCACCTTGCACAACAAAGACGAAATTGCGCGTTTGGGCGTGCAAGTAAAAGACATTGTGGTGATTCGCCGCGCGGGCGATGTGATTCCTCAAGTGGTGCAAGTGATCAAAGAAAAGCGTCCAGAAAATGCCACGCCTGTGGAATTTCCAGCAGCTTGTCCAGTGTGTGGCTCGGATGTTGAACAAGTCGAAGGAGAAGCCGTTGTCCGTTGTACGGGTGGTTTGGTGTGTGGTGCTCAGTTAAAAGAATCCTTAAAGCACTTTGTGTCTCGTAAAGCCATGGACATAGATGGCTTAGGCGATAAGTTGATCGAACAGCTGGTGGATCTGTCTTTCGTCAAAACCCCGGTGGACATTTTCCGCTTGTCGGAAAAACGCGATGAATTGTTGGTGATGGAACGAATGGGGCAGAAGTCGGTAGATAATTTATTAGCCTCCATTGAAACGGCCAAGCAAACCCAATTTAATCGTTTCCTCTACGCGTTAGGCATTCGAGAGGTGGGAGAAGCAACAGCGCGCGCTTTAACCCGCTATTTTAAAGACTTAGATAGCCTAATGGCGGCTGATCAAGAAGCCTTAGTGGAAGTGGAAGATGTGGGTCCGATTGTCGCACAACATGTACACATCTTCTTTGAACAAGCGGCTAACCGTGACACCATAGTAGGATTATTAGGGGCGGGAGTGGTGTGGCAAACGCAGGCGACAGTAGACGCCGATTCATTGCCATTAAATGGAAAAACTTACGTTGTAACTGGTACTTTGAGTCAATTTAGCCGAGATCAGGTGAAAGATAAACTGCAAAGTTTGGGGGCCAAAGTCAGCGGTTCGGTATCGGCGAAGACGGATTGTTTGGTGGCTGGTGAAAAGGCTGGTTCCAAATTAACCAAAGCCCAATCGCTCAATGTGCCAGTCATTGATGAGGCTGGGGTAATTGCCTTGTTTGATGAATATGGAGCCAGCTAAATGGATACCTTGATTCCTTACGACTCCTTAGCACCTGAAACCTTGGATAATATTCTCGACGATATTGTCTCCCGTGATGGCACAGACTATGGGAATTACGATTTGTCTTCGCAACAAAAGCGTCAGCAAGCCTTACAGGCATTGTCTTCAGGCAGTGCGGTTTTGTTGTTTGATACGGAAAGTGAAACCATTAAAATGGTGCCCAAAGGCGCAATAGAAAATTACGATCTCAGTTGAGATCGTAATTTCTTTGGGCGGTGATTCACTGTAGAAGTGATTTAAGGCTTAGGCTATTCGGAGCAATCTTTCAGACAATGGTTGATGTTGTGATCCATCACCAAAGCAGGCTCTTCTTCCGTGTTACGTCCTACGACCTTGGCAGGCACGCCAGCCACAGTGGTATGATGTTCAACCGGTTCGAGTACCACACTACCAGCACCGACTTTCGCCCCTTCACCCACTTCAATATTGCCAAGTATCTTAGCACCTGCACCGATTAGAACACCGGAACGTATCTTAGGATGACGATTGCCGTGTTCTTTGCCAGTACCACCTAAGGTAACGGATTGCAGTATGGAGACATTATCTTCGATGACGCAAGTTTCACCGACCACTAACCCAGTTGCGTGGTCTAGCATGACACCGCAGCCTATGGTCGCTGCAGGGTGGATGTCGACACTGAAAGCCATCGACATTTGCCCTTGTAGATATAAGGCCAAGCTTCTTCTATTATTTTTCCATAACCAGTTGGCCACACGATAAGTCTGTAACGCGTGGAATCCTTTGAAAAATAACAAGGGTGTGGTGAAACCATTGCATGCTGCATCTCGTTCGTTAATGGCCAAAATATCTTGTTCGATGCAGCGGACAATGCCAGAGTGAATGTCTGCCATGGCTTCTTCGAATACTTCACGAAGCACCATAGCAGGAATAGACATACTGTCTAACTTACTGGCGAGCAAGAAGCTTAACGCGGAACACAATGAGTCGTGACGTAATATGGTAGTGTTAAAATAGCTAGCAAGAATTGGCTCGTCTTGGGCGAGTTTCTCCGCTTCGCTTTGCAAAGAACGCCATAAATTGTCAGATGTCACGGCATAACTCATTGATGTGCTCAAGGGGGTATTCACCTATATTGATTCAAGTTTAGAATGTAGTTATAAGGTTAGGGTGAAAGTTTACAAGGGGCAAGTCCTAGATTGTCCAAGAAAGATGGAGAAACTATGTCTAAGAAAAATGTTGCTGATGCTTTGCATCTTTTTTATGAGCTTAATGTGTGCTTTTCGGATGCGTATTGGGAAACCAATGATATCGACCAAAAAGACCGTTTTTTTGCCATGAAATCCATTTTGCAAGATGAGTTGGATGAGTTACACAAACTGAGTCTACAAGATCACGAATACCCATATGAACCAATGAATCCAAGTTTGCAACAACTCAGCAAGACCTTACAAACTCTGTTACCCAACTTAAATCAAGTGGTTATAAGACCGCAGACGGCGAAATGTTTTGCCGACTTGATTCCAAGTGCCTGCGAGTTGTTTGAATCTTAAGCCTAACTGGCGCGTGTTTTCGTTATGATGAAAAAGCCCCATTAGGTCATTCATTGACCATTATATATGGGGCTTTATATTAGGAACCTTTTGCCGAAAAACTATTGTCCGCGTTTCAAGTCGCGAATGAGAAAACGGCTTGGGTGCAAGATGCGGCTGATGTTTTGCTCAAGTGGTGAGGGCGTCGACAGGATTAAGCTGGCGATGTATTGTCCACTCAATGGGGTTGATACTAAACCGCGAGAACCGTGACCAATATTCAAAAACAGTTGACTGGCAGGTTCGGCAATTGTATCGCTTTGCCATTTGGCATTTTTACTGAGGGTCTCAAAAGTTTGACGATACTGGATGTCAGATTGAATGGGGCCAACAATCGGCGTGTAATCTGGCACGGCACAACGAAAAGCCGTTCGCCCTTGGCAGTTAGCGGCATTAAAGGTGTTCTCCGGTAACTCTAACAAGTTTTCCAAGATCTTTGTATTACGTGCATGGCCTTCTAAGCGAACACTAGTGTCCATGTCATTAAGGTCATAAGTAGAGCCAAAATGCAGCGAGCCTTTTAAGGCGGGCGATACATAACCAAATTCACACAAAACCTTTTTAAAGTCTAAAGCCTGCGTACTGCTTGTGGCCTTGATACAGGCTTGCTCAGCCGCTTCAAGAGGCATATTGGCGACTTGGCCACGAATGGCATAAGTTGGATTCTTCGGTAGATCCTTTAACTGCTTAGTATGGTTTGCGGTGCAAATGACGACATGGGAAAAAGTCTTAGTTTCCCTCCCGTTGCAGACTCGCCAAACTTCGTCTTGAGCCTGTTTTTCTTCTTCTGGTATTTTACTGATCGACTCAAACTTACTGTTTAGTTGAACTTGAATCTTGTCATGATCTAATAAATGTTCACACAAGATTCGCGGCGCAACCCAACCAGATAAAGGCAAATGAAGACTGGAACTATTTTGATCAGAGCCAGATAACACGGATTCTGGATACAGTTTAGCAGCTAAAAGTTTCTCAAAACGCAGAGCTTCCTTGTCGTTTTTAGGAATCTGTAATAAACCTGTTTGACGCCAAAATGTGCCATTTGGATCGAGTGTTTGGTACAAGGCGGCTGCCTGTAAAAAACCGCTCAAATAAAAACGATTGAGAGGCGTGTCTTGTGCCGCCAGTTTAGGATAAAGCATGCCTTGAGGGTTACCGGATGCATGATTTGCTATCCTATCTTCTTGTTCCCAAACTGTCACTTCGACGCCTTGTTGCGCTAAAGCAAAGGCGGTATGGGCTCCAGATAGGCCGGAACCGACTACTAATACTCGACCAATAGGCGCTGGCGTGTCTTGCCGCACATTAAACCATGCTTGCCCTTGTGACATGCGTTCTGGCAAAGTTTTGTTCGCTTGCTCAAGCTGGCCAATCGCCATTTCTCGCTTGTGACCAAAACCTTTTACTTTGCGGACCTCGAAGCCAACTTGTTGCAGACCGCGGCGTACAATGCCTGCGGCTGTGAAGGTGGCGAAAGTAGTGCCTTGATGGCTGAGCCGATGAATGTGGTGAAACAGTTTATCACTCCACATTTCAGGGTTTTTGCTGGGGGCAAAACCATCCAGAAACCAAGCGTCGACATCGGCATCCAGACTGGCAAAGCCCTGTTCTGCTTCACCAAACCAAAGGCTCAGTTGGATGCGCCCATTGGCTAACGACATGCGATGTAAGCCGTGACAAAGCTCGGGATAAACGGCTAATAGCTCATCGCTAAACCCTGTTAAAGATGGCCACATTTTGAGAGCCGAGCCTAGTGCGGCTCTGCTCATGGGGAACTTTTCTACGGAAATAAAATGCAGTTGAGCATCCTTCGGAGCAGACTCCATAAAGCATTGCCAAGCGCAAAGAAAATTGAGTCCAGTGCCAAAGCCCGTTTCGGCAATGACAAAATGGCTTTGAGTCATGCTTGACCAACGCTCTGCTAAGCGATTGTGTTGTAAAAAAACATAGCGGGTTTCTTCTAAGCCCGATTCTTTATCAAAGTAAACATCATCGAATTCACTGGATATGGGCGCGCCGTCTGCGCTCCAATCCAGTTTCGGAGAATCAAGGCGATAACTATTCAACACGTTTGATGGTCTCAATCATAATGGCGGTGCGAGGAACATTTTGGAAAGGGCCAAGTGTGCGAGTATCGCTTGCAGCGATCTCATCGACAATGTCCATGCCTGCTAAGACACTGCCAAATACGGTATAACCTGGACCGCCACGAACACCATGATTGAGGAAGCTATTGTCCACTTGGTTAATGAAGAATTGTGATGTAGCGCTGTTAGGATCCTGCGTTCTTGCCATGGCTAATGTGCCACGATTATTAGCAAGTCCGTTATCTCCCTCATAGGCAACGGCCTTGCGTGTGGATTTACGTCCCATGTCTTTGGTGAAACCGCCACCTTGAATCATAAAACCGCGAATTATACGGTGAAATATGGTGTTGTCGTAAAAACCTTCATCCACATAACGCAGGAAGTTCGCCACGGTTTTTGGTGCGGCTTGGTCATTTAAGTCTACTCGAATAGTGCCCTGTGACGTTACAATGTCTACTTGAGTTGCCTGTGCTTGAATACTCAAAGCCAGTAGGATGAAAGTCGTTAAGATGAGGTGACGCATCAATAAATTCCTCTTAGTTTGCCTTGCATTACACTGAGGCGTGGATAAGCTAAAACCGCACTTATTTATCTGTTGGAGAAAGCAAATGCGAACGGCTGCCGTTGAAATAGAATATTGTACTTTATGTCGTTGGATGTTGCGCGCTGCTTGGTTAGCGCAAGAGCTGCTGACAACCTTCGATGATGATATCAAAAGCGTGACCTTATTGCCGAGCCAAGGTGGAATTTTTAAGGTGCGGGTCAATGGTAAAGAAATATGGTGTCGTAAAGCCGAAGAAGGCTTTCCTGAGGCAAAAGTACTGAAACAGCGTCTACGAGATGTGATCGATCCAGAACGTGATCTCGGCCATTCTGATGTGAAAGACAACACTGCTCTGTAAATCATCGTGGCATCCACATACAAAAAAAGCGAAGAGATAATGCTTCGCTTTTTTTGTGTTAAACTTTTTTGTGTTAAATATGATGCGCGCGTAGCTAGTTTGGAAATACCTGCTTAAAAGGTTTTACCTCTACCGCTTGATACACGCCAGTGGCCACATAAGGATCCGCTTCAGCCCAAGCTTTTGCTTCAGCTAGACTGGCAAACTCAGCGACTATGATGCTTCCGCTAAAGCCCGCATCGCCTGGGTTGTCTGATTCAATGGCTGGATTGGGGCCAGCTAAGACTAAACGACCTTGTTTTTGCAATGCTTCAAGGCGTTCAAGGTGAGCAGGGCGAACCGATTGACGTGCGCTTAGACTGTTAGGTACATCTTGGCCAACAATGGAATACAACATCTTGTTCCTTAATTATTCTTTGTTTTGTAAGTGAGAAGACAGGTAAATGCCTTGCAGAATAATGAATACTAAGGTCATGCCAAGTAAGCCAAAGAGTTTGAAATCAACCCAAATGTCTTCACTAAAAGTAAAGGCCACATAAAGGTTGGTTAAACCCGATACGATAAAAAAGCCAACCCATGCCATATTAAGGTTGCGCCACACTTTGAAGGGAAGTTCCAATTTGTCGCCCATCATACGTTGCAGTATGTTTTTATTGCCTATAAATTGACTGGCAAAAAACACAATCGCGAACAAACCATTGACTATGGTGGGTTTCCATTTAATGAAGTCTCCGTCTCCCATCATCACGGTTGCACCTCCAAGCAGAACGACAAGGGCTAATGAGACCAGATGCATCTTTTCCACGGTTTTGTGTTTCAGCCAAGTATAGCCGACTTGCAATAAAGTGGCTGGGATCAACACAGCTGTGGCGGTGATAAGATTATTTGTCATTTTATAAACAACAAAGAAGATAACGATAGGTAGAAAGTCGAATAGTAATTTCATATAAAAACCAATTTATGTATGCTGACTTATAATAACCGTCATTTCTTTGAAAAAACAGTCTGTCTATGTCCGATGCTGCGAGTTACCGAAAAGTTGATTTACATACCCATTCCATTCGTTCCGATGGCAAACTGACTCCCTCTGAACTGGTCGATTTAGCTGTTGAGCAACAAGTCAGCTTATTTGCTTTAACTGATCATGACAGTGTGGCGGGTTTAGAAGAAGCCAGACAACGAGCCAAAGAACAGGGGTTGAGTTTTATTAATGGGGTGGAGTTATCGACCCAATGGCATGGCATCCCTTTGCACATGGTGGCATTGAATTTTGATGAAGAGAATCAAGCCCTTCAATCTGTCGTGACACAAAATCAGAAAATTCGTCTTGAGCGAGCTAGGCGCATTGCCGATTTGCTAGTCAAACAAGGTTTGCCGGATTTGTATGAGGAAGCTTTAGCCTTAGCGGGAGAAAGTCAGTTGGGTCGCCCTCATTTTGCTCGATTGTTGGTGGAAAAAGGCTTAGTTAAAGACGCCAATAAAGCCTTTGATCGATATTTAGGCAATAAGCGGTTGGGCAAGTTGCGAGATGTTTGGCCAGAGTTGGAAGAGGTGTTAAATCAACTTTCTGGTCAAGGGATGGAACTGATTTTGGCGCATCCGAAACGTTATCCTTTAACGGTAACTAAATTGCGTCGTTTATTGGAAGATTTTGCACGTTGGGGTGGAACGGGTATCGAAGTAGTATCGGGTAATGAAAAGCCGGATCATGTTCGATTGTTAGAAAAGTTGTCCAATCAATTTTCTTTAAAAGCTTCCGCTGGCAGTGATTATCATGGTCCGTTTGGGCCTTGGATGCAGGTGGGTAAATACACACAAATTCACACCAGTGAGGTGAATTTAGTATGGCAGGATTGGTGAAGTCTTAAGTTTTTTTGTAATAAGTGGGAGTGCGTCGTTGATCAAAGTGGATTTGTCTGCAATGCCAGTCTTAAACATAAGTGGGAAGGCAATATGAGTCAGTTCTTTCAAGTTCACCCTGAAAACCCTCAAGTGCGTTTGATAAAACAGGCCGCTGAGGTAATTCGACAGGGGGGCGTGGTTGCTTATCCTACGGATTGTGGCTACTCGCTGGGTTGTCATCTTGGTGACAAAGCCGCGTTGGATCGCATTCGAGCCATACGTCGTTTGGACGATAAGCATAATTTTACCTTGGTGTGTCGAGATTTATCAGAAATATCAACTTATGCGCGTTTTGATAATGGTTTATATCGCTTGTTAAAAAAAAATACCCCAGGCCCTTATACCTTTATTTTTCAGGCAACCTCAGAAGTACCACGTCGCTTATTACACCCAAAACGTAAAACCATTGGTATTCGAGTGCCGAGTAGTCGAATTGTATCGGCTTTGTTAGAAGAGCTAGGGGAGCCGATTATGAGTGTCTCTTTGATCTTGCCTGGGGAGTCGGATCCGATGACAGACCCATATGATATTCGCGATACTTTGGAACATGCTCTAGATTTAGTGATAGACGGAGGGTTTTGTGGTTTGCAACCGACCACAGTGGTGGTGATGGATGCCGATCAAGTAGAAGTGGTTCGTGAAGGGGCTGGTGATACCTCACCCTTCATGTAAATTGTTGTATTAACAGCTTTTAGCGCTGGATTGTCTGTCTTATAATTACCGACAATTAGTAAGCGTATTATCAATCTGGGTTGCTGAGAAGCATCCCCAAAAGAGGTTCCGAATGGACGAAAAGTTACAGAAAGTATTGGCACGAGCAGGGCAAGGTTCTCGTCGTGAAATGGAAAATCGCATTCGCGAAGGTCGTGTTATGGTAAACGGCGAAGTAGCGACCTTGGGAGACCGTGTCAGCGTTTCTGACAATATTACCCTAGATGGTTATCCTATCACCATCACGGAAGCGGGTGAGAATCGTCGAGTGATTATTTATAACAAGCCTGAAGGTGAGGTTTGTACCCGCAAAGACCCTGAGGGTCGTACCACGGTTTTTGAAAAACTGCCCAAACTGCGTGGTGAGCGTTGGATTGCGGTGGGGCGTCTGGATATTAATACTTCTGGTTTGTTGCTGTTCACGACCGACGGCGAATTGGCCAATCGTTTGATGCATCCGTCAACGGAAATTGACCGTGAGTACCTAGTGCGTGTGATGGGAGAGGTGACAGATGAGCATCTGGAAAACTTGAAGAAAGGCATTCAATTAGAAGATGGTCCAGCTAAATTCACTGACATTGTTGACGGTGGTGGTGAAGGTATTAATCGTTGGTTTTACGTCTGTTTGATGGAAGGTCGTAACCGTGAAGTACGTCGTCTTTGGGAGTCCCAAGGACTGAAAGTGAATCGTTTGAAGCGAGTTCGCTTTGGTCCAGTTTTCTTACCCTCTAAAGCCAAAGTGGGTCGTTGGGTGGAAATGGAAGAGCAGGAAGTTAATGCCTTGTGTGATATGGTGGATTTGCAAGTTGCAAGCGTAAAACCAAAAACGCAGCAACAAAAGTTGGACATTAAGCGTAACAAGAACAAAGCAACGGCCGGCGGTGCCCGTCGAAGTAACAAAGGTTTTGACTGGCAATCCAATGATAAACAGGAATTTAAGCCTAAAAAACCCGGAAAAAGATCGTTTCGATAAGTATGAAAAAATTGGGAGAGAGTTAAAGCATGGTTCGCTGGATACTTGTTTTGATTGTTGTACTGCTCTCAGGCTTCTTTGGCTATGTTAAATTGAACAGTCAAATGCCTGAGGGATTAGGCGTCACAAATGGCCAGTTAAAAGTCTGTCCAGAATCGCCAAACTGTGTTTCTACTCAAGCTGACCCTGCTGCTGATCAGGAGCATTATGTTGAACCATTAATGTATTCGGGTTCCCGTAAAGACATGCAGTTGCGTCTGGAAGCCTTGATGTTGGAGCAGGGAGCCAAAATGGTTAAAAACACCTTTGGTTATGTTCACTTTGAAGTAAAAAGTGACATTGTTGGCTATATTGATGATGTAGAGTTTTACTTTCCAGAAAGTGACAGTGTGGTCCATATTCGCTCGTCGTCACGTCTGGGATATTCTGATTTTGCAATTAATCGTGACAGAGTTAGACAAATTAAAAATCTTCTAGTAGATTGAAGCTAGGTTAAGAACTTTCTAACTAATTAAAACATAAGCAGAAATTGGACGAGGACTGCCCATGAGTGTGAATGACGACCAAACAATTCTAATTGTTGAGGATGATGAGCGCTTGGCCTCGCTCACTCAAGAATATTTACAAAAAAATGGTTTTACAGTAAGCATTGAGCCAGATGGTCGAAAAGCCATCGGCCGAATTGTTAACGAGCAGCCTTCTCTGGTGATTTTAGATCTGATGCTGCCCGGAGCGGATGGGTTTACTGTTTGTCGTAGTGTTCGCAATGATTACAAAGGCCCGATCTTAATGTTGACGGCTCGCAGTGACGATGTGGATCAAATTCTTGGACTTGAAATTGGTGCAGACGATTATGTATCCAAGCCTGCCAAGCCCCGCGTTTTATTGGCTCGAGTGCAATCTTTACTACGTCGAAGTACGCAAGATGTTGACCTGACCAGCGATGTGGCCAAAGAAGAACAAAATTTGCTTTTTGGCCCACTTAAAATTGATAACTCACGCCGTGAAGCTTGGTTAAATAGCGAAGAAGTTGAGTTAACCAGTGCCGAATTTGATTTATTGTGGTTATTGGCCAGCAATGCTGGACGTATTTTGAGCCGGGAAGAAATTTTTGGTGAATTACGTGGCATCGAATACGATGGTCAAGATCGTTCAGTGGATGTGCGTATTTCTCGAATTCGTTCTAAAATTGGCGACGACCCCATTCATCCTCGTCGAATAAAAACCATCCGCAGTAAAGGTTATTTATTCGTAAAAGAAGTTTAATCGCTAATGCGTGAAGAAATGTGGCGACTGTATCGACATCTTATTATTGGCGGTGTCATTATAGTGGCGGCTTCCTATGCCGTAATGGAATTCACGCAAATCCGCTTTGGCTCTTCACGTGCAGAGCAGCTGTTGTGTGTGGATGCTGAATTAAGTGCTGCATTATTACTGTCTGGTATTGATACTGAGTTAAAGAGGTCGCGTTTTAACTGGACAGTAAAACCCACCAAAAATTACGATGTTGATCACATTACCCAGTTACTCGCCAACAAAAGCTGGTTCAAATTTCCCGATGGAAGCTACCAGTTATCATTAGGCAATGCTGAAGAGCCGTTGTTGATTGGCCGAGCCGACAGCGACAAAGGCTTTTTTACTCTTGGATTGTTACTGAAAAAGCTGATTAATGCTGATTTTTTAACGACAGATGATAAAAAACGTTTATTGACGGCCATGTCTTGCACTGCTGTGATTCCCGTGGAAGACAACAAGCTGGAATTGGGATTAACTGGCGTTGCTAAGATTAATGGAACTTACAGTGAATATGGTTATATCTGGCAAGCCGAAAACAGTGAAAAAGCGGTTTATCTGACAGTGGAAAAAGGCGATTATTTGTCGTTCACACTGATTGTTGTCATGGTATCTGGTATTGGCATTACCATTATGCTGCTATTGATTTGGCGAGAATTACTAAGTTTAGATTTTAAACGTAAAGCATTTGAAAGTATTACACGTCAAATTGCCCGTGGCCGTAGTGGCTTGCCTAAAGGGATTCCCGACAGTAGCGGTACCCTAAAAGAGCTGGCCTATTCTTTTGACTCTATGTCGTCCCATATTCAGCGATTGTTGAAAGTTCAGCGTGAAATGATCAATGCCATTTCCCATGAGCTGCGGACTCCGATTGCGCGCTTACGTTTTGGTCTGGAAGTGATGAAAGACGAAGTGGATGAAGAGGTAGCATCAACGGTCGAGGCATTGGAAGGAGACGTAGAGGAACTCAATACCTTAGTCGACGAGGTCTTGACTTATGGCAAGCTGGAAGACGGTTCGTTGGCACTGAATTTTAGCGAAATTGAGCTGTCTGAATTAATCGAAGGAATTTTACAGCACAACAACCCTTTGCTTAAACATTTAAAAGTGGAAGTGCGCATGGATGAAGAAGACTTGGTGGTTGCGGATGAACATCACCTTAATCGAGCCTTGCAAAACTTGATTTTGAATGCGGCCAAATACGCTGCGAAGAAAATCACCATTACTTTTACACAAGACGCGGAGCGTTGGCAGGTAGATATTGAAGACGATGGCCCTGGGATCGCGTTTGAAGACAGGGATAAGGTGTTTATTCCTTTCCAGCGTTTGGATAATAGTCGTACCCGTGCATCGGGTGGGTATGGTTTGGGTTTAGCCATTGTGCAGCGTATCGCCTTTTGGCATGGTGGAGCCGTGTTAATTGATGCCAGTGAAACTGGTGGCGCTAAGTTCAGTTTAATCTGGTCGCGCAGTCAGCATCAAACCACTTTGTCATAGTGGTTTGATGCTGACCCGTTTGCTTGTGATGAGAGTATTTCTTTATATCTTCGATAGACCTTAAAGCTCTGGCGCTAAAATGCCTTTGAGGTTTTTAAAGCAGGTTTTAGACGCCGTATTTATCAGATCTTCCATATAAGCGTTTTCTCTTTGGTCGCGACGAATGGCCAGATACAATTTGCACCAAATGCCTTCTTCACCAAGTGATTTAGTAATCACATATTGGCGATTAGTATATTCTGTAAGGGCCCAATTTGGTAAGCAACACACGCCGCGACCGCTGGCCACTAATTGCATCATCATTAAGGTTAATTCACTGTGACGAATCTTAGCAGGCGCAATGCCTGCTGGGTTGAGGAAGTGTTTGAAAATATCCAGGCGCTCTACTTCAACTGGATAACTGATCAAGGTTTCATTAGCAAAATCCTCAGCAACCAAAAAGTCTTTTTTCGCCAGTGGGTGATGACGTGAAAGTGCCACTTGAGATTCGTATTGAAACAGTGGAATGTATTCAATGTTGGGAATGTCTTGTGGGTCTGAGGTAACCACCAAATCCAAATCGCCACGGGCCAATGCTGGTAATGGCATAAAGCCAAATGCGGTTGATAAATCCAGTTCTACATCGGGCCAATGCTCTCGAAAATGATCTATGGTCGGCATCAGCCACTCATAGCAACTGTGACACTCAATCGCTATGTGCAAGCGACCACTTTCGCCTTCCGCAAAACGTTGAATATCTCGTTGTGCAGAGCGAAATGACACTAATACATCGTCGGCCAGTTGTAAAAGTCTGAGTCCGGCACTGGTAAATCGTACTGGTTTGGTTTTTCGAATAAAGAGCGGGCAACCTAATTTTTCTTCTAGATCTTTCAGTTGGTGTGACAATGCAGATTGAGTCAAATGCACGCGCTCAGCGGCTTCAACTAGGCTTCCCGTCTCTCTTAATGCGGTAAGAGTTTTTAAGTGTCGAACTTCAATGATGCTCATGGTAATTCACTATAGATGAGTTTTATTCAATGCTCTAGATAGAAAAAAGCTCGTTTCAACTAGAGTTCAAACGAGCTGGTCTATTGTCTTAGCGACAAAGCAAAAATTCAAGTAACGCTTTTTGTGCGTGTAGGCGGTTCTCAGCTTCGTCCCACACCACTGAGTCAGGGTGATCCAACACCCCCGCGCTCACTTCTTCGCCACGGTGCGCTGGTAAGCAGTGCATGAATAAAGCATCTGAATGTGCTTTTGCCATCAGAGCTTCATTAACTTGGAAACCGTCAAAGTCTTTTAAGCGTTGCTCTTGTTCCTCTTCTTGACCCATAGAGGCGAAGACATCGGTAACAATCAAATCCGCATCGGTGGCTGCCTCATGAGCATTGTGAGTGACTGTGACCCTGTCTTGATGTTCCGCCAGCAATTTTGCGTCTGGTTCGTAGCCTTTTGGACAGGCGATTGCCAGAGTAAAGTCCAACATGGCGGCAGCATTAATGTAAGAATGACACATGTTATTGCCATCACCGACCCAAACCACTTTTTTACCTTCGATAGAACCACGGTGTTCTTGGTAAGTTTGCATGTCTGCTAGCAATTGGCATGGATGGTAATCGTCTGTTAAAGCATTGATCACAGGTACAGAGGAATATTTTGCAAAGGTTTCTACTGTCTTATGATCGAAAGTACGAATCATGACCGCATCGACCATGCTAGAGATAACGCGCGCACTGTCCTCGACGGGCTCACCACGACCAAGTTGGGTGTCTCTTGGAGATAAAAACAATGCGTGACCGCCAAACTGTGCCATACCGGCTTCAAATGAAACACGAGTTCGTGTTGACGATTTTTCAAAGATCATCGCCAATACTCGATTTTTTAAGGGTTGAAATTGAGTGCCTTCTCGATAAATTTTCTTAAGCTCAGAAGCTCGAAGCAGTAGTTTTTTTAACTCGTCAGAAGATAAGTCCTTCAGAGTAAGAAAATGTCTTGGCGACACGAGATGACTCCTTAATTGTCTTTTGAAAAGGGAATCGAGCAATTTAATACACTCGACTATGTGAGTAAAGGGGCTTTAATGGGATAATGTACAAATGAAAGCAGGTTGTGGGGTTGTAAATGACCTAAGAGACCCCATAAACTGGTGCAACTTTACAGAACAATCGGCACTGACACCCAAAGGCTTTTGTGTAACATGTTTATTTGGGGGGCGGTGAGTATAAGGAAGGTAGGGTCTACAGACTGAAGTCAGTGGACTTCCCCGTACCTTCCTATAACCAATAGCGAGGTTTTTAGCGTGAGTAATACTATCGAAACAATTAAAGAGCAGATTACTAATAACGATATTTTGTTGTACATGAAGGGCAATCCTCGTGCGCCACAATGTGGTTTTTCTGCTCAAGCAGTACAAGCCTTAATGTCTTGTGGCGAACGTTTTGCTTTCGTGAATATTTTGGATAACCCTGACATTCGCGCAGAATTACCAAAGTACGCTAACTGGCCAACCTTCCCACAGTTGTGGGTAAAAGGTGAGTTGGTGGGAGGCTGTGACATTATTGTCGAAATGGCCAGTAATGGTGAATTGCAAGAACTCATCAAAGAAGCGGCGGGCAGTTCAGAAGAATAAGTCTGAGTATTTTTCTACTGCACAACAGGTTTTAAACTAAGGAAATCAAAGGAGACACTTGTATGTCTATTTTAGTCGGAAAAAAAGCACCAGATTTTACAGTTCCAGCGGTATTGGCTGACGGTCAAATTGTTGATTCTTTCAACTTAGCAGAAACCATCAAAGGTAAATATGCGATCGTATTCTTTTATCCATTGGACTTCACTTTCGTATGTCCGTCTGAAATCATCGCTATGTCTCACCGCATGGAAAAATTCCGCGAAATGGGGGTTGAGGTAATTGGTGTGTCTATTGACTCTCATTTCACTCACAATGCTTGGCGTAATACACCTGTAGATCAAGGTGGTATCGGTGCAGTTGAATACACACTGGCTGCGGACATGGATCACGAAATTGCTAAAGCTTACGGCATTGAATCAGAAGGGGGTGATTCTTACTACCCAGCTGGCGTAGCAATGCGAGCGTCTTTCGTGATTGACCAAAAAGGTATCGTACGTTCACAAGTGGTAAACGATGAGCCGATCGGTCGTAACATGGATGAATTAGTACGTATCGTTGATGCCCTACAATTCTTCGAAGAAAACGGCCAAGTTTGCCCAGCGGGTTGGAACAAGGGTGATAAGGGTATGGAAACGTCTCCAGAAGGCGTTGCTTCTTACCTTGCTGAGAGCGCTACATCGCTATAATTCCTTTGCTGTAATTGACAGCAAATGAAGGAAATAAAACGCACATTCGAAAGAGTGTGCGTTTTTTTATGGCTTGAATAAAGTCAGGTTTATGGTGTTTTATTGACGGTGTACTTCTTCGTATAACTCAAGTGGTAAATCGTCAGGATCGGCAAAAAAAGTGAAACGTTTTCCGGTTATCTCATCCACACGAATAGCTTCTGTGACTATGCCTTGTTCGTTCAAATAACGCACGCTGTCATCAAGATCAGCAACGGCAAATGCCAAGTGACGTAAGCCTTGAGCTTCAGGACGCGATGGTCGTGGTGGTGGATTAGGAAAAGAAAACACTTCTAGTTGTGTATGATGGTTGACGGCCAGATCCAACTTGTAGGATTGTCGCTCTGCTCGGTAGGTTTCACAGAGGATTTTAAAGCCCAGAATCTGATGATAAAAGTGTTTTGAAACTTCATAGTCGGAGCAGATTATAGCGACATGATGGAGATGGGAAACCGCAAGCATAGGACTCCCTAGTGGCTAGATTGTGCTTTTAATTCGTTGGCAACGTCAATGACTTGACGTCGAAACCAGATATGGCTGGCATCATGATGAAGTAATGGACTCCAAATCATTTGCAGCTCGATTTTGGGTATCTCAAAGGGGGGGTCGAGAATCACTAAATCTGGATTTTTTTTATTCACCATAGCCACTTTCTTCGGTAAGGTAGCGATCAAATCTTGTTCCAGAGCCAGGTGCATGGCAGTGTGATAGCTGCGGGTAAATACACGAATGCTGCGTTTTTTATCAATGGCTTGTAGGGCTTCGTCCACCCATCCCAATTTTTGTACATCAGTGGGATCCATGCCGACACCAATGCCGAAGCCAGTTTTACTGACCCAAATATGCTGGGCTCGCAAGTAGGCCTCCAAATTAAAATTGTCTTTGATTGGGTTGTCGGCGCTCATCATGCACACAAAAGTATCTAACCAAACACTTTTTTGATGAAAGGATTGTGGTAATTCTTCAAAACGATTGATGGCCATGTCGATCTTTCCCGCCTCTACATCATGAAAAGTCACGTCACTGGGTGTCATGATGTCTAAGGTGATGCCAGGAGCGTATTCACGCAGACGATTGAGTAAGCGAGGAATGACAGTGGATGCGGCATAATCACTGGCCATAATACGAAACACTCGAGTACTGGTGCTTTCGTTAAAGTCGGCTTCAGGTTGTAAGGCTTCTTCAAGATCGAGTAACACTTTACGCACGATGGGTTGCAAGCGTAAGGCTTTTTCCGTGGGTTTCATGCCTTCACTGGTGCGTACCAGTAGAGGATCATTCAATAAGTCTCGTAAACGCTTTAGACCGTTACTCATTGCCGGTTGGGTAATATTAAGCTTGTTTGCAGAGCGTGTGACATTGCATTCACGTAACAGCACGTCTAAATAAATGAGTAGGTTTAGGTCGATCTTATTAATATTCATATAATTGTATGATGTTAATCCGTTATTTTATTCGTCAGACATGACATTACTTAGTGCCGGAATGGTTTTACATAGGTCAATAAAACGTTGGGCATTTTTCGTCAGTGCGGTATTGCGAGGCGTCACGATCAATAAATTACGATTAAGCTTTAATGGTGTTTTATAAAGACGAATTAAGTCAGCATTTAATTCTTGAGAAATGGCCATGCGCGATAAACAACCTAAGCCCATTTTATGAATGACTGCTTGCTTAACCGCTTCCATATGGGCTAAAGACAGTACCACATTGAGTTGCGGTATTTCTGCTCCCGTGGCTTGTTCTAGAATATTGCGCGTGCCCGAACCAGATTCACGCATTACCCAATTGGCTTGTTTTAAATCCTCCCAGGAAAGAACCTCGGGACGATCTTCTTTAGTAGAACCGAATACAACCAATTCATCTTGTAGCCAAACTTGTGTCATCAATTCAGCGTGTTGACAATAGCCTTCGATAAAACCGACTTCTGCTTTCCCTGTCAGAAGCTGCTGAATGACACTTTGTGTATTACCAATATCAAGATTAAAACGAATATTAGGATGCTGCTGTTTAAAGGTCGACATTTGCTTGGGTAGTAAGTAGTTCCCCACGCTGACGCTGGCAGCTAGGTGTAAAGAACCACTTAACTCATCGTCGTTGCCCATGCTTTCAATCTGTTCTATTTGACTGAGTACTGAGCGGGCTTGCGGCAGCAGGTGTCTGGCTTGTGGTGTAATTTGTAAGCGTTTGCCATGACGACGAAACAAGGGGCGTCCAAGAAGGGCTTCCAGTTCACGTAAGGCTTGACTGGCTGCGGGTTGACTAATGGCAACTAACTCTGCGGCAGCGGTCACAGAACCTGTGTGCACAACGGCTTCGAATATCTGTAGTTGTCTAAGTGTGATTCTCATGCGCGATGCATTACCTTGTTATGAGTGCGAATAAACTGTTTCAGGAAAGCTGCAAACAAACATGCTGTTTGCCATCTAAGCAGAGGGAAATGCACTTCCTTTTGTCTCATTGTCTCTAATCATAAACCGAAATGATTCTTGATGTGGAGCTTTCGGCAAAAATGACCGAATAAAATAATGCCATTGGATATTGTTGGAGGTGGTCAGCGGCGTACTTTTTAGTTTCTTGTTTCGATTGGTAACTTTTATAGAAATTCATTCTTAAGGCGGAGTAGTATTGTGAAAGTGTTGAAAAATTGTACGATTTGATTGTTGAGCAATAAGGCGTAAAGGGGTCTACAGAGTAGGGGAACAGAGCAACGCTGTTGCCGTTGTGCTAGCCAGTAAGTTTGTTCCTCGTTTCCTTAACCTTAGCCCTTTGGTGCCTTGGTTAGTGGCGGTTTATCCCAAAGAGATTGATTTTTATTTTAATTGATTAGTTTGCAAGGTGGCGTCTTTAATGGATTCTCTACCAACGGTTTTAATAGTTGATGATGTGCCGGAAAACTTACGTATTTTGAAGGACGTAATAGCATCATTAGATTGTCAGGTGTCCGTGGCTACCTCAGGTGAACGTGCAATTGAATTACTTAATAGAACGCAACCTTGTTTGGTTTTGTTGGATGTAATGATGAAGGGCATAGATGGCTTCGAAACTTGCCGTCGAATTCGTTCATTAGAACAGTATAAAGAGTTACCTATTATTTTTGTGACGGCTTTGGCAGACGAAATATCACTTGGTTTTGAGGTGGGCGGTAATGATTTTATCAGTAAGCCATTTCGAGTCGACGAAGTGCGTGTACGAGTACAACATCAGCTTGAGAAATATCGCCTACTGCAAGAGCTAAGAGAATTGACCATCACCTTGGAAGACAAAGTTCATGAACGTACGGCGGATTTAAATTTACTGAATCGAAATTTGCGTAAAGAAATCAATGAACGACGTTATATGCAAGATAGGCTCAAATATCTGGCGCAACATGACTTTGTTACCCAGTTATATAACCGTGATGCACTCGATGAACACGTCACTCACCTGATTTCCGATTTACCGACTCAGCCAGCTAATACGCAATTATCTTACTTTGCCTTAATGGACATTAACGAATTTAGATTAATTAACGACTCCTGTGGTTGTATCGCTGGTGATGAACTGCTGCATCAACTGGCTGAACTGCTGGCTGAGCAAATTGATCCTAAGCGAGATTTTTGTGCACGTATGAGTGGGGATAAGTTTGTCGTGGTATTGGATAACGGTGGCGCGGAAGCTGTTGCGTCATTTTTCCGTCTGTTTCATCAGGCGTTAGAAGCTTTTACGTTTGCTTGGGACGAGCGACAGTTTCGTATCAGTGTCACGCAAGTTGCCTTGCCCATCACCCAGCAAATTTCTTCTTTTGAACAGTTGGTCATGCTGGCGGATGAAGTTTGTTATGCCGGTAAGAAATCAGGGGTTAAAACTCGGGTAGTAAAAGATGCCGATGACATGGAATTTAAAGAATATAGAGGCAATTTGAATTGGGGATTGCGCATTATTGATGGCTTGGAGAAAGACTTATTTGAAGTGCATTTCCAACAAGTATGTTCATTAACCCAAAGCAGGTCGAAGAAGAAAATCGAGATTTTAGTGCGTCTCAAAGATGAGGTAAATGGCGGTTTAATTTACCCTAATGATTTCATTCGTGCGGCAGAGCGCTTTGGCATCATATCGAAAATAGATCGCTGGGTGATTCAGCATACGATGCGAGAATTGTCGCATCGAACCCAGTTATGGGAAGACATAGAGCAAGTCGCTATTAATATTTCTGCTTTGTCGGTTCGTCAGGCGAACTTTTCTGGTTTCATTGTTGAACAGCTAGAAAAATATCAGCTGGATGGACGAAAGTTTTGTTTTGAGATCACTGAAACGGAAGCTCTGAATAACTTTAATGATACTCGAAACTTTATGTCCTTATTGCATGAACAAGGTTGTACCATCGCACTTGATGACTTTGGGACAGGTTTTTCTTCGTTCGCTTACTTGATGGATTTGCCGTTTGATTTGATTAAGATAGACGGCATGTTTATTAAAGACATGCATCAAAATGAAATTCATTTTGGTATGGTCGATTCCATTGTCAAACTCGCCAAAATGCTGAAAAAGCCTGTCGTTGCAGAATTTGTAGAAAATCAAACCATTGTCGATTTACTGAAATCTCTGGGTGTGGAATGGGGGCAAGGCTACCATTTCCATAAGCCCGAAAAATTGTGATGGATTGAATGAATCAAGTCTTTACTAAGGAGCAAGAGTTAATGGGATTTGCAGAGCTGTTTTATCTGCTGGTAGCGGTCTTTGTCACAACCTTGCTGTGCTTGGTCATTTTTCAACTCATTGCATTATGGCGTTTCAGACATCTTCAGCGCCGTTATTATCGAGCCGTTTTAGCCACCAAAGGCGGTGTATGGGAATGGTTTCCGGCGACCAATCGTTTATATATGTCTTCCGAGTTCTTCTTGCAATTGGGCTTTGCAGAAAATCAAACACCAAAGCAAATATCACAATGGTTAGCTTTATTGTTGGAGGATGACCAGCAGGCGTTTAAAGATTGGCAAAAGCATATGCTGGAAAATGGCTCAGATGATCACAAGGTGTTTACCCTTAGGTTGCAACTGCATAACCCAATTCAGCAACGTTACTGGCTTGAGATTCGTGGCCGTGTTTCTCGTCGTGATGCACGTCAGGGGATAAAAAGTATTGCAGGCACCATAGAAGACATTGGCTATTGGGTTGATACCGAAAATGAGTTAATCGCAGCGCGAGAAAAAGCACAACAGCGCGAACTGACCTTATCAACCTTACTGAACAATCTGCCTGATGTCGTCTGGTATAAGGACGAATCGGGTCGCTATTTGAATTGTAATCAGGCTTTTTTTGATTTCCATCGCAAGCCAGCAGAAGCGGTTCAGGGGAAAACCGATAGAGAGTTAAACCTTGATGGTATTGGGGAAATTTACCATCAACGGGATCAATCCGCCCTAACAACTGGGCAAATTATACAGGATCAATCTTGGGGGTATTCCGAGGCCTTACAAGAAGATAGGTTGTTTGAAATTCACCGAGTGCCGGTCATTGAAGCCTCAATTAACTTTCGTGGCACATTAAGTATTGCCCATGATATTACAGAGCGTCATGATTTAATTAACCAGCTCAAGTTATTTAAAAGTTTTGCAGATAACTCAGCACAAGGTTTTGCCATGGGAAGTTTGGCGGGGCAGGTGAGTTACTTTAATAAGTCCATTCGTTCTTTATTAGGTGTTGGTGAGGAGGTTAGTGATAAGGCATTAGCGCAATATCATTATTCAGATTTTTATCCACAGTCTCTTCATGAATATCTGGAAAAAATCGTGGCCCCTTATATGAAGGAGCATGGCATGTGGCAAGGAGAGTTGCGTGCAAAACGATTGGACGGTGAGATTTTTCCTACCTATGAGATGTATTTCTTAATCAAAGACGAGGAAGGTAAATCTATCTCAGTCGGAAATATCATGACGGATATATCTGAACAGAAACAAGTATCACAACAACTAAAACAGGCCAAAGATTCTGCCGAACAAGCGAACCGTGCAAAAAGTCAATTTTTGGCGAACATTAGCCATGAAATCCGTACACCATTAAATGCCATCATTGGTTATGCCCAACTGATTCGTGAAGAGAGTAATCTAACGGGAGTGGCTCAAAATCGCTTTTTGGCCATCGCCAGTGCAGGTGAGCGCCTACTCAGCTTGATCAATGATGTTTTGGACATAGCACGCATTGAGTCAGGGCGTTTGGTGCTACAAGAGCAGAAAATGGATCTGTGTAAGGAGGTCCAACAAATTGGCAAATTACTGCAAGGGCAAGCAGAAGCCAAAGGTTTGCAGTTTGAGGTCGTGTGTGATTTTAGCGAAAGACAAATTGTCTGGATGGATATTATAAAGTTCCATCAGGTGCTAACTAACTTGGTGGGTAATGCGATCAAATTCACTCAGCAAGGCTTAGTTAAACTGAGTGTGGATATCTTGCATGATCGCATTCATGTGCGAGTGGATGATACGGGGCCGGGCATTGAACAAGAACTCATGGAAAATTTGTTTACGCCTTTTGTACAAGGTCAAGCGGGAGAACAATCTGGTGGTACAGGTTTAGGTTTGGCGTTGGCTTCGACCTTGGTTAACTTGATGCAGGGGCAACTTAAAGTAGAGAGTGTGTTTGGTAAAGGAACGCATATTTTAGTGGATCTGCCTTTTAATCCAATATCTGATGTTACAACTAATGGCACAGACGACGGCGAGCTTTTTGTAAATATGCGCCTCAAAACGCCAATCAAAGTTTTGGTGGCAGAGGACGACGAATGGTCAAGAGACATTCTGGTGTCACTGTTGGAAAAGGTGGGTTGTCAGGTGATAGAAGCTCAAGATGGCGAGCAAGCATGGCAAGCGTTTCAACAAGATATGCCTGATCTGGTAATGACAGACATTCGTATGCCGAACAAAACAGGCTTAGAACTGTTGAAGTCGATTCAAGGGATAAATCCACAGGCAGATATCCCTGTGCTGGCGGTCACTGCATCCACTTTGGAACATGAACAGCGAGCCTTGATGGAACAAGGATTTTGGCAAGTGATCCCTAAGCCTTATCAAATGGAAGATATTTATCGCGCCATCAATAACCATTTGGATGTGAAGTTTGTTAGTTTAACGGAAGATCGCCATGCTGCTGGTGTCAATTTAGGTACATTAGCAGTTGGCATGAAGGAGTCGGTTGAGGCAGGGCAAATTCAACATATCGAGCTGCAAAAAGCCGAACAACACCTTGATTCAAAAGAGATGACGGACGAGGATTGGCAAGCTTTACTGAATGCGGCTCAAAATGGCGATGTGGCGGCCATCGAACAAGAGTTCGTATATCTGGAAGACAAGTTAACTGATGGCCATAAAGCGGCTTTGTTAAAGGCGATTGAAGCTTTTGACTTTGGCTTGGTGGAAACCTTAGTGGCGCAATTTCGACAGGATGCTGAGTCATAAAATGTGTTAAATTCAACCCTGACTGAATGCTTTGCGTTTGACAGCGTTGGCTCCTGCGGATAAGGTCAGGCAATGCTATCTTAATCCCCGCAAACACGGATAAATTCATGACATCGAACCTTTCTTTTGATTTTCCTTTTACTGCCATAGCAGGGCAAGAAAAATTGAAACTAGCCTTGCTTCTCAATGCAGTAAATCCCTTGATCGGTGGTGTGTTAATCAGTGGTCCAAGGGGGTCGGCCAAATCAACCTTGGCACGTGGTTTAGCAGGCGTTATGCCAGCCATTATTGATGAGGGTGATGTGCCTTTTGCCACCTTACCTTTGGGGGCGAGCGAAGACAGATTATTAGGCGCCTTGAACTTGGAGCAAGTATTACAAGACAAACAAGTGGCGTTTCAGCCAGGCTTGTTAAGCCAAGCTCATGGTGGCGTCTTGTATGTGGATGAAGTGAATCTGCTGGCGGATCATTTGGTGGATCAATTACTGGATGTATCGGCCAGTGGTGTCAATCGAGTAGAGCGTGACGGTTTGAGTCATCAGCATGAAGCCAAATTTCTGTTGGTTGGCACCATGAACCCTGACGAAGGGGAATTGCGCCCGCAGCTAAAAGACAGATTTGGTTTTATGGTCAATCTTAGCAACCAATACAGCATTGAAGAGCGTGTGCAAATTGTGCGTTTGCGTGATGAGTTTGACCAAGACCCGAGCGCGTTTTGCGAGGCCTTTAAGTACAAACAACGCAATCTAAAACAGAGTATTTTGCAAGCGCGAGAACAATTACAGCAAGTACGTTGTGCTGATGAGATGCGCTTTAATATCGCTGAACTTTGTCAGCAAGCCAATATTGATGGGGTTCGTGGTGACATTGTTTGGGTGCGAGCCGCCATGACTCATGCGGCTTGGCGCAATCGACAAAGTGTCACCTTAGAAGATGTACAAGCGGTAGCCGAATTAGTCTTGGCCCATCGTCGTCAGGATGTCAGTGCGCCGACACCACCTTCACGACGTCCTGAAGCCAGTAAACCACCGCAGTCTGATTCTTCCCAAGGCCAATCGTCATCTCAGCAAAATAAAGCGCCTGAACAAGATGACAATCAAGAACAATCCCAAGGAGAATGGGGCAGTATGCCACCACAAAGTCTGGCGGCGGATCAGGCCATTCGAGTGCCTGTGTCCGCCTCAAAGCAGGTCACGAATCCTAGTCGCCATAGCCTGCGCGAGGTAACGCCGGGAAAGTCTAAAGGGTCGCATCGTGGCGGTTATCGTCATGATGCGCAGCAAACCTCGCAAAGTGTGGATTGGTTTCGCAGTGTATCTCGTCAGCCTCAACAGTGGCCGCCTGAAAATTTGAGTTTCAAAGCGGCGAAGACCGGACAAACAGTACTGCATTTGGTGCTATTGGATACTTCAGCGTCAACCTTGCATGAGAATACCTTAGCTAAGGCCAAAGCGGTGATTTTGGACATAGCGCAACAAGCCTATTTGGCCCGTGAACATTTGACCGTTTTGGGTTTTGGGCAAGACGATGTCAGTGAACTAATGGCCAGAGGCCGCGCACCAAAAGACATTGCTAAATGGTTAGATGAGGTGCCCGCTGGTGGCGGTACGCCATTTCGAGATGCATTACTGCAAGCGCAGAGTTATTTACAACAACAATATAGAAGAGAGCCTGAGCTTTACAGCCAGACCTATTTATTAACCGATGGACGCACTCAAGCGGACGTAGCTGATGTCGTTTTACCCGGAGCGTTAGCCCTGATTGATATCGAAGCCTCTGCGATTAAACGCGGCCGAGGTGGCGACATTGCCCAAGCCTTGAATGCCGATTATGTTTCTTTAGATTCCTTGTTTGAGACCGAACTATGACAACTCCTGTGGCCCATTGCCCCGCTTTATTTTTGACGGCACCGGCGTCAAATCAAGGCAAAACCACCATTACCGCAGCCTTAGCGCGTTATTTTACTCAGCAAGGTAAGCGTGTTCGTGTGTTCAAAACGGGGCCAGATTATTTGGATCCGCAAATCTTGGCGCAAGCCTCACTGCAACCTGTCGAGCAGCTGGATATTTGGATGGCGGGGGAAGACTATTGCCAAGACAAACTGTATCAAGCGGCTTTAGAAGCGGATTTGATTTTAGTGGAAGGTGCGATGGGCATGTTTGATGGCGAGCCTTCGAGTGCGGATTTGGCCGCCCGCTTTGGCTTGCCTATGGTCATCGTCATGGACGTAAAAGGCATGGCGCAAACCGCAGCCGCATTGGCAACTGGCTTGGCACATTTTCGTCAAGATGTAACGGTCGCCGGTTTGATTGCCAACCGTTGTGGTAGTGAACGCCACGCGCAACTGATTCGTGATGCCTTACCCAGTGATCTAGCCTTATTGGCCAGTTTAAAACGCGATGAAGAAGTGACCTTGCCTGAGCGTCATTTGGGCTTGGTACAGGCCCATGAAGTCTCACATGAGCTGGAAGAAAAATTTAACGCTGCCGTGACATGGCTTGAGTCTTCAGAAGATAATGCCTTGCTGTCTTTACCCAAAGCCGTGGCATTTTCGCCCAGTGAAAAAAGACTTTCGACCCATTCACTAACGCAATCTTTACAAGGCAAAACCATTGCCATTGCGAAAGACGAAGCCTTCAGCTTTATTTACGCTGCCAACTTGGTGACGCTAACCTCATTAGGCGCTAATTATGTGTTCTTTTCGCCTCTGCATGATCAAGATTTACCCGCTGCCGATGCTCTTTGGTTACCGGGCGGATACCCAGAACTTCATGCGCAAGCGTTAGCAGAGAATCAAAGTATGCTGGCGGCGATTCAAGCCTTTTTCCAATCGGGCAAAGGCATCTTAGCGGAATGTGGCGGTATGCTGTATAGCTTGGAAAGTCTGACGGATTTAGAAGAGAACACTTACCCCATGTTGGGGATTTTAAGCGGCCAAGGTGCCATGCGCGGCAAGCGAGGTTGCCAAGGCATGCAAACCGCTGTGTTGCCACAAGGGGAGGTGCGAGCCCATGCGCACCACAGATCTCGTAGCGCCAATACACCAACGCCTGTGGCTCACGGCCGTCGTCAACGACACCCAGCCCCTGGTGAGGCGATTTACCAAACGCGCGGACTCACGGCGAGCTATTTGCATTTGTTCTTTCCATCCAATCCAGAAGCCATCGCGCACGTTTTCCTTGGCACTTCGGCAAGCATGGACGAGGCTGGCTAAAGTGTGGCCTGAAAGCGGTGAAGAGAAAGCACCACTGCGCACTGGCCTGACAACGGGCAGTTGTGCCACCGCTTGTTGCGTGGCGGCGGCGCAATACGTATTTGCTCAGCGCCAAGATGAAACGGTCAGTATCCTGCTACCCAAAGGTAAATCGGTTGAATTGGTGATTGAATCTTATCAGGCCATGGCCAATGGCGTTCGCACCAGCACCATCAAAGACGCAGGGGATGACCCTGATGTGACCCACGGAGCCAGAATTTTTGTGGAGCTGACTTTGTGCGCGGAGCCTGGCGTGCATTTTTACGCGGCAGAGGGTGTCGGCACAGTGACACGAACCGGATTGGTCTTGGCGGTTGGGGAGCCAGCGATTAACCCCGTGCCACGTCAAATGATGACAGAGCATTTATTGGGCTTTGCTGAGACTTATCATTATCAAGGTGGCTTTAAGGTAGCCGTCGGCATTGAAAACGGAGCCTCCATTGCCTTGAAAACCATGAATCCGCGTTTGGGCATTCAGGGTGGATTGTCCATTTTAGGCACCACTGGCATAGTGCGACCTTTTTCCTGTGCGGCCTATATCGCATCTATTCATCAGGGCATCGATGTGGCGCGCGCCAATGGCTTGACCCATCTGGCCGCCACCACAGGTAATGCCAGTGAAACCGCCATAAAACAGCATTATGGCTTAGACGACATGGCTTTGTTGGAGATGGGGGATTTTGTTGGCGCCGTGCTAAAACACCTTCGTAAGGTGGAAAGCCCACAACAGCCACAATTGACTAAGCTAAGTTTATGTGGCGGTTTTGGCAAAATCAGTAAACTGGCGCAACAGCATATGGATCTCAACAGTCGAGCGTCCAGTATTGATCTACCCACGTTGGCGGCGTTGGCGGCCACTTTAGGGGCAAGCGAAGACTTGCAAGAACGCATGCGAGAGGCCAACACCAGTGTCGAAGCCTTGAGTTTTGCCCAGCAAGAGAAGCTCCCTTTAGCCGATGCAGTGTGTGCTCAAGCGGTGAGCTTTGCTCGTCGTTATATTCCCCAGCACATTGCATTGGAAGTGTGGGCCATTGATCGAAAAGGCCAGTTTGTGGGCTTTGCCAAGAACGATGCTAAGGACGATGTTAAGGCCGATGCTAAGGATAAGCCTTAATGAAGCGTATCTTGTTATTAGGCGGCACCGCCGATGCGCGACGCTTGGCCGATGCTTTACACCAATCCGGTATTCAGGTGATTTACAGTTTGGCGGGATTGGTGCGTATTCCTCAAGTGGATTGTGAGCTTTTAGTGGGTGGCTTCAGCCAGTTTGGCGGTCTAGTAAACTACTTACAAAGCCAAGCAGAGCGAGACCAAACCATAGATGCCATTGTCGATGTGACTCACCCTTACGCGCAAACCATGAGTAGCAAGGCTGTTTTGGCGGCGCAGCAAGTTGGCATACCCTGTTGGCGTTTTCATCGCCTCGCATGGCAACAGGAAACGGGGGATGATTGGCATTTCTATCAAAATGAAGAAGATTTGTTGTCCGTATTAAGCAACTACCAGCGTCCATTGTTAAGTGCTGGGCAAATGACACAAGAATGGCTGCAGACCCTAGCAAATCAATCTCAAATGGACAATATTGTTTGGCGTACCGCTGTGCCTGCCAAGTTTCCCTTACCGGACAAAGTAGTGTGGTTAAAAGCCATTGGCCCTTTTGCTTATGAAGACGAGCTGGCGTTATTAACAGAGCATAAGATTGATGTGATCGTCAGCAAAAACAGCGGTGGTAAAGCAACCTATGCTAAGCTTGTTGCCGCGCGTAATCTGAATTTGCCTGTGTATGTGCAGGCGCGTCCGGAGTTACTGTCAGCAGATAGAGAATTTGATGACCTAGCAGCCTGTTTACAGGCTTGCCAACAAGCTTGGGCAAATTGATGGCGTGTTGGTTTTGCCATTCGTCATAACAAGATATTGGAATAAAGACCCTTATAGTATGCAAAAAACACCACCTTCTTCGGATTACAATTTTCACTACCAACCCGATCCCAAAGCGATCGAACAAGACAGCTTTCGTCAGATTCGCGCCCTAACAGACTTGTCAGCTTGGGATCAGGATCAACAACAGGTGGTGATGCGTATTGTGCACAGTTTGGGCTTTCCTGAAGTGGCTGAGCAGGTGCGTTTTAGTAAACACGCCACGCAAGCCGGGCGGGAGGCTTTAGCGAAAAATGCCAGCATTCTTTGTGATGTAGAAATGGTTAAGCAAGGGGTGACCAAACGCATGATTGAACAGGAACCCTTATGTTTCTTAAATCACCCAAAAACGGCTGGATTGGCCAAGCAAAAAGGTGAGACACGTTCTATGGCGGCTTTGTCTCTTTGGCAAGGTCATCTTGCTGGTAGTGTGGTCTTGATTGGTAATGCGCCCACCGCATTATTTCGACTCTTAGAGATGATTGCACAAGGTGCCCCAAAACCCGCTTTAATCATTGGCATGCCAGTGGGATTTGTGGGCGCGGCAGAATCCAAAGAGGCTTTGTGGCAAGCGCATCAAGATTTGGGCATTGAATGCATTACTTTATTGGGTCGCATGGGGGGCAGTGCGGTGACCTCGGCCAGTTGTAATGCCTTATTGCGTTGTAATATAGGTGAGTATTACTGATGCAAATTCATGTAATAGGCTTAGGCGTTAATGAACAGGCGAATTTAGATGCTAAAGCGCAGTCTGTTTTTGACTCCTTGGGCGAGCAAGATGTGATACTGGGATCTCCAAGGCAACAAGAAACCGTCGCGGAATATGTGACGTCAGGGCAAAGGAAAGTCTTGCCAAAGCTGTCGCAGTTGTCTGCTGAGTTTGATCAATGGCAATCGCAAGGCACCAATACTGTCATTGTGTTGGCATCCGGTGATCCCTTGTTTTATGGCATTGGCACTTGGCTGGTGAAACACTTTGGTGCCCATAAGGTGATTTTTTATCCCAATGTGTCCAGTGTGCAGGTGGCGTGTCATCGTTTGGGAGTATCACTGCAACAGGCGCAGGTGGTGAGTGTGCATGGTCGACCTTTGCCATCATTACGCCGTCATTTGCAGGCTAATAAAATCCTGATTTTGTTGACTGATGGACAGAGCCATCCAGCCGCCATTGCACAAGAATGCGTACTGACAGGCTTGGACAAAAGCAGAATCACCGTCTGTGAAGCCTTAGGTTACCCGCACGAAAAAATCACCTCTTTTGCTGTGGAGGAACTCAGTCAATCTCAGCAAAATTTTGATCCGCTGAATGTGGTGGTGTTGGAAACCTCTGCTCAAACTAGCCTTTATCCTGCTTCGGTTGGCATTGCCGATGCTTTGTTCGTGACCGACAAAGAAGAAGGCAAAGGCATGATCACCAAGCGAGAAGTGCGTCTGATGATTTTGTCTTACATGCAGCTGGCGGCGAAAGACGTGGTGTGGGACATTGGTGCAGGTTGCGGTGGGGTCAGTGTCGAGTTGGCCTATTGGCATCCTGATGCTGATATTTATGCGGTGGAACATCACCATGAGCGTTGGGCTTGCTTGCAAGCCAATCAGCAAAAGTTTGGTGTCATGCAAAACCTGCATCTCGTGAATGGACGAGCGCCTGAGATTTTGTCCAAGTTACCCACGCCTAATAAGGTGTTTATTGGCGGCAGTGATGGGGAATTGGACGCACTCTTGAATCAAGCTTGGTCATTATTGCCAGCGGGCGGTGTGCTGGTGGTGAGTGCGGTGACGGAAGACACCAAATGGCAAGTCAGCGCCTTCGCAAAACAAAGAGAGCAGGCCCAAGACGCGCATCAAACCAGCATAGAAATGGCTGTGTCTAAAGCGCAGTCTTTGGCGGGGCAAACTCTCTATCGTCCTAATTTGCCAGTCACTTTATGGCAGTTTGTGAAACCTTCATAATTCAATGCTGTCTTTCACAACCTTTAGTGCTGTTTTTCGTATCCAGATTGAACTCTATCTTAGGGTGATTTTACGTTTGCTTTCATCAGTAATGACGTTTGCCCTAATTCACTTTAGGGAAGCGAGAGCGACTTTCTAGGTCGTCCAAATCAATATGATTTCTCATATACATTTCACTGCTATCGAATATGGGTTGATGATCCCAAGCGACTTTCTTGCCTTTGTTTAATGCTTTTACTATCAGGCGTCTGCGGCGTTGGCTGATTAATACTTGTTGGCTGAGTGCATCTGAATCCCAACGATTAGCCGCTTCCTTGCGGAAGTCCATCAATACCTCTTGATATTCTGCTTTTTCAGCTAAGTTGTTGAGTTCTAATGGGTCTTTTTCTAAGTCAAATAATTGTTCAGGGTCGATAGAGCAGCAAACGTATTTGTATTGCTGGCGACGAATCATAAATAAAGGAGCCAAGGTACCTTCGCCAAAATATTCGCCAATCACTTCGTCATGGCCGTCATTCTGACCTGTCAGATGGGGCAGCAAACTTCTGCCTTGAATCGGCATTGCAAAATTTGTGTTGTGATCGATATTGACCATGTCTAAGAAAGTCGGCAGCAAGTCCATGGTGGAAACCGATTCTTTAACACGCTTTGGCTGATAAAGATCGGGTGCGTGAACTATCATAGGCACTCGAGTAGAGCCTTCGAAGAAGGACATCTTGTACCAGAGATTACGTTCACCTAGCATGTCACCGTGATCACCAGAAAACACGATAATGGTATTCTTATCCAAACCAGTCTCTTCTAACGCCTTGAGCAATAAGCCAATTTTATCGTCTACATAGCTGATGGCACCATAATATGCTCGACGAGCATTACGAATCTGCTGTTCACTTAGTTCTTGATCGTAATAAGCGTATACCTCTTGTAGCCTTGCTGAGTGAGGGTCTTGCTCTTCTTTAGGTATGGTTACTTTCGGTAGATCGATGTCTTCGTCTCGATATCTATCCCAATATTCTTGCGGGATGGCATAAGGGTCATGAGGGTGAGTCATGGAAACCGTTAGACAAAAAGGTCGATCCTGCTCACGTCGAACATAGTCATATAAATAGCGTTGTGCATGGAATACCACCTCATCATCAAAGTCGAGTTGATTACTGCGAACACACGGCCCAGCTTGGGTAACAGACGACATATTGTGGTACCAAGTAGGGCGAGTATCAGGGTCATCCCAATTGGGGAACCAGCCATAATCGGCTGGGTAAATATCTGTTGTTAGACGATCTTCAAACCCATGAAGTTGGTCTGGCCCACAAAAATGCATTTTTCCAGACAGAGCGGTTTTGTAGTTTTGTGCACGTAAATAGTGAGCGAAGGTTGGAATGTCTGCAGGAAAATCCGCAGCGTTGTCAAAGGCGCCAATTTTGCTCGGCAGCTGGCCTGTCATCAGTACATAGCGAGAAGGTGCACATAATGGACTGTTGCAGTAAGCAGAGTCAAACACGACTCCCTGTTTGGCTAATTTGTCTAGATTAGGCGTTTTCGTCACCTTATGACCGTACGCGGCTAAAGCAGAAGCCGCCATTTGGTCTGCCATGATAAAAAGAATATTGGGTGACGATGATGCTTTACTTTGTTGTGACATATAGAGCAATTCCTCTACAAAATAGAATAAGTATTTTTAATGTGAATTTAGGTGTTCTTGCATATTTATAGGATTACACCTCTCTAATAAGGCTGTAAACTGGGGATAAAGTTATGGATGGGATTAGTATTGCTTATGTTAGAATGTGATGATTTACCGCCTTTGCAATCCCTTGTTGTTTTTGAAGCCGCTGCCCGTTTACTAAGCTTTACCGCCGCAGCCAAAGAATTAAATATGACGCAACCTGCGGTAAGTCAGCAAATTCGCGGTATAGAAACGGCATTAGGAGTGAAATTATTTGCGCGCATTTATCGCGGTGTGATGCTCACGGAAGAAGGTCACAGTTTGCTAAAAACGACGCAAAAGCATCTCAAAGAGTTGCGTTATGCACTGCAAAAAGTGAAGCAAAAAAATCGACATCCGCGCATAAATGTCGCAACGGATTTCGCCTTTGCCGCTTTTAGGCTGATGCCAAGGTTGCCTGAATTCCGCAAACAATACCCTAATATTGATATTCGTATTCAAGCGTCACAATCGGAAGTGGATTTGGCTTCTACCCAAGCGGATATTGCGATTTTATTTGGCGATGGTCATTATCAAGGTTACCGTAGCGAAAGGCTCTTAACCGAACATGTTTATCCAGTGTGCAGTTCGAAATTACTCGCTGACGCCCCCGTTGATTCTATGCAGGCTTTGTCCTCCTTACCTTTATTAAAACTCAACTTAGAAGCCGGAAAGCAATGGATGGATTGGGCTGAGGTATTCCGATTGAATCACTCTAGCATTGCACCACCAGAACCCGTCATGGAGTTTGATAATTATACTCTGTTGGTGCAGGCGGTCATTTCTGGACAAGGGGTTGGCTTGGGGTGGTCGCCACTGCTGGACGATTTAATAAAAAGTGGCATCTTGGTGGCGTTGGAGGACTTTGCCGTGGCTTCTGAACGCGGGTATTATATGGTCACATCAAATCAGCAAGCTTTGTCAGATCCTGCCATCGCCTTTCTGCATTGGATTGTGTCAACCAACGACAGCAGTCCTACTACACCATAAGTTGACTTTTATCTGCATGGCTTGAAATGTTATTGAGCAATGAATTTAAGTGAGACTGTTACAGATAGGAAAGAGTTAATGAGCACCACCAATCACGCCTCAATGCCAAAAAACAAAGGCCGTTTTATCGGGGTGGGGGTGGGTCCAGGAGACCCAGAACTAATAACCTTGAAGGCATTACGCCTGATTCAAAGTGCGCAGGTGGTGAGTTTTCTGGCCAATGAGGAAGGAGGTTCACAGGCCAAAAGTATTGCCCGAGAGGCCTTTTCTGCGGTGTCGCATCCTCAACAGGAAATTGCCATTAAGATGCCCATGTCGACCGACAGAGAATTGGCCAATCAAGCTTATGACGATGGCGCTAAGCGCATCACCCAAGCCTTAGAAATAGGGCTGGATGTGGTGTTTTTATGCGAAGGTGATCCATTATTCTTTGGCTCGTTTTCTTATCTTTTAGAGCGTATTACTGGTTTATTTGAATGTCAGGTGGTGCCAGGGGTGTCCTCCATTAATGCGGCAGCTTCTGCGCTTCGTCATCCATTAACCGTATTAAAAGAATCTTTTGCCGTGGTCAGTGGTCGTCACACTGCTAAGCAGATTGATACCGCTTTGGCGGAGCACGATACGGTTGTCATTATGAAAGCGGGTCGTGCGCGACCAAAAATCCTTACTGCATTGCGCAAAACTCAGCGATTACATCAGGCGAAATATCTGGAATACATAGGTCGTGATAACGAGAGAATTATTGAAGACGTGAGTCAGTTAGAAGACAAAGCCGGTCCGTATTTCTCCCTATTTGTCGTTACCAAAACGGAGCGAGGTACTCGCTGATGCGCATCATTGCATTGACATCGGCTGGAAAAGCATTGGCTGAGCGGATTTTGCAGTATTATCCAGAAGGGCAATTAGACTACAAGCCCAAGCCCTTTGCAGAGCAAGTGCAAGCGGCTTTCATGGCACAGGAACCCATGCTTTTTATCTGTGCTACTGGCATTGTGATGCGAACTTTAGCGCCAGTTCTACAAGATAAATACCAAGACCCACCGATATTGGTAATGGATGAACTAGGACAATTTGTGATCCCTTTGTTGTCGGGGCACGAAGGTGGCGCGAACGAATGGGCTGCGCAAATCGCGCAAAAAATCCAAGCGCAACTCGTTATGACCACCGCCAAAGACTACCTTAATCCAATTTATACTCTGGGTATGGGTTGCGAGCGGAATTGTCCTTTGTCTTATTTAGAAGACATCATGCTGGAAACCTTGCAACAAAAAGGACTGACGCCCAACGATATTGCTTCCTTAAACAGTATCGACATCAAAGCCGATGAAACCCAATTGATCGCCTTGGCACAAAAATACCAATGGCCTTTCCACACCTATTCTGCGGATGTACTAATGGCTATGGAACCCTTGCTCAGCACCCGCTCGGAATACGTTTTCAATACTGTCGGCGTATTTGGCGTGGCCGAATCCGCCGCTCTTCTTGCCGCTCAAAATCTCTCCGACTCTTCCCCTGAGCTTGTAGTAAACAAACGAAAAAACACCAAAGCCACTTGCGCACTGGCACGTGGGTTTAGAGATGCAAAACAATAAAAGAATTTTATTTGTTGTTTTTTATTTTGATAATAAGAATTGTTCTCTCTATTGCTTTTATGTAAACTTTCGTAAGTTATAGTAATGGGTTTTTAAGTGCAAAAGTGGATTTTCGTTCTTTTGCAGCATAAAAAATCCATTCAACGTTTTTAGAGTCGTTATCTAAGGTTCAAAGTTGGCCTCAGTTAATGGAAGTAAACGAAAACTTAGGGAAGAGTCGAATGTTGACCTTATTGCGATCCATCCAATCTTATTTTTCTGCTGTTGCCCTATGGCATAGAAAGCCGACGAATTCGACTTTCGCCTTTCCCGTAAAGCCAATCAAACCGGCGCATTCCTCATCCCCCATTTCTCTTTTGGCCCCTTGTCGTCGCCATCAAAAATACATAGCGCAGATTATGTTGTCGGCCTATTTGTTCGCGCCGGGGGTGTTGTTGGCTCAGGGGGCGACGGCGGCGATAAACAGTGCTCATGCGCCTGCGTTTGATACTTCGGCCAGTGGCATCCCGATTGTCAATATTAATGCCCCTTCTGCGAAAGGCGTGTCGCGCAATGAATACGATCAGCTTAATGTGGAGAAGAAAGGTCTGATTTTCAATAACGCCACAGACATTACCAACACTGAGCTGGCGGGTTACATTGATGGCAACGCCCGCTTGGGGGGCAAGAGCGCCAGCATCATTTTGAACGAAGTCACGGGCAACAGCCGCAGTGCGTTAAATGGCTATATGGAAATCGCGGGGCAATCCGCAGAGATGATCATTGCCAACCAAAATGGCATCACTTGTAATGGTTGTGGTTTCATCAACACCACCCGCGCCACCTTGACCACAGGCCAAGCCTTGTTCGATGGCGCGGGCGGCTTGTCTGGCTTTGATGTGTCCCAGGGTGACATCGCTATTACTGGTGACGGTTTAAACGACACACAAACCCGTGAATTGGACATTTTGGCGCGCAGTGTTCGGCTCAACGCCAAACTCTGGGCCGATCAAGCCACTATTATCACCGGTGACAATCGCATTAACTACCAAGACAAGTCGGTGACGGCGCGCTCCAATGATGAGCGGGAAACATTCGCCTTGGACGTGGCGGCCATTGGCGGCATGTACGCCAATCGCATTCATTTGATCGGCACCGAGCGGGGTTTAGGAGTCAACCTCAGCGGCGAAGTCAAAGCCGTTGAAGACATGACTTTGGACACCCAAGGCAATATTGTCCACCGTGCCCCCTTAAGCGCCGACGAGATGCAAATTCAAGCCAATGCGTTAGAAAACAGCGGTGAAGTACTGGCCAATCGCATTAACATCAAGACCACAAAAGACCTTGTTTCTAGTGGCGCAGACGCCGCCATTCAAGCCACTGAATCCATTCGGTTAGAAGCGCAAACCTTAAAGAATCAAGAAGACGCCAAACTGCTCAGTCAAAATGGCGAGGTGACACTCATCACAGACAGCCTGACCAACCAAGGTACTATTGCTGGTTACACCCTCACCGTCACCACAGACACGCTCAACAACACAGGGGAAAACAGCCAGATCTTTGCCGCGGAGCAGTTGACGCTGACCACCACGGGGGATCTACGCAATGATGATCAGGCGTCCATTGCGTCGGACAAGGCGCTCACCATCACAGCGCAAGGACAATTAGACAACCTCACCGGGGCCATTGAGTCCTTAGCAACGCTAGACATAACCGCGAGTAGTTTGAGTAACACAGGTAAAATACAGTCACAAAACGATGCGTTAACCCTAACGACAGGGCAGGTGGACAACCAAGGTACCATCGCCGGCAAAGGCATCACCATTAACGCCACTGAACTGATCAACAGCACGGCTAACGGAAAAATCTATTCAATGGATGCTATGGTTCTTGATATTGACGGCAATATCACTAATGAAGACGGCGCCTTGGTGCATGCCAATGCGGATTTGACCTTGGATGCGGAAGGCAATCTTATCAACACCAACAGCGTCATTGAGAGCAAAACAGCCGCAACCATCAACAGCCAAAACTTGACCAACACAGGGCAGTTTTTAGTTCAAAACAACGCCTTGACGATAACGACAGGGCAGGTAGACAACCAAGGTCTTTTGGCGGGAAAAGGCATCACGATTAATGCCACCGAGCTGCGCAATCGCACGACCAACGGCCAAATTTACTCCACCGATTCGGCTACTCTAAACGTACAAGGCAACATGGATAATAAAGATGGTGCCATTATTCATGCCGATACGGAGGGGGACATAAGGGTAACCGGAAAGCTAACCAATACTGACAGCCATATAGAAGCGGTCAATGATCTTACTCTGTTGAGTCAAGCCTTCGAAAATGACGTCAGTAGTACCCTGTTGGCGCAAAATGGCACCCTCAGCATTGCGATTGGCAAACAAGAAGACGACGATACCATTACTGTCACAGGGCCGTTAACCAATAAGGGAACCTTGACCGGCAAGAAGGTGACATTGACGGCCACGGCCATTCACAATGACACCAGCGACAGCCAGATCAGTGCCACAGGCGATGCGACCTTAACCGCCACTCAGGGAGAGGTGAGCAACACTAACGGTGCCAGCATTCGTGCCAATGGTTTGTTGACCATTGAGGCGGAGACGGATCTGATCAATACCGCCAGTCAGATTGAATCCGCACAAAACCTGCGTTTGTCCGCCCGCAACATAGACAATACCTCAGAAGCTTTGATTCGCGCTAACGACAGCATCACTATGGACTGGCAAGGTGCCTTAACCAATGACAATGCCAAGATCGAAGCACAAAACAATATACAAACCACGCAAGCCACTCAAAGTACAGAGGGAGAGGATATTGTTGAGAATCCTCGCTCAGGCAGCCTGACCAACCAAAGTAGCGGCTACATTACGGCACTTAATGGCAACTTGGATTTAACCTTAGGCAGCCTGATCAACCATGGATCCATTGGTGCCAATCAGGTGTATTTGAATACCAACAGTCTGTTAAACACAGGCAGCAGTGGGGCAATCGTTGCCAATGAACATCTGGATCTGTACTCCACTGGCAATATCAATAATGAATCAGGTGCCGTGCTATACAGCTTAGGCAGTGGCTATTTAGAAACAGCAAATACCTTAACCAATAGCTCGGCAAGAATAGAAACGTCAGGTGATTTAACTATTTTGGCTGAAAATTTGCTTAATAAAAAAGATTTTTTTGAAGTGAGATCAGTAAATGATAGTAAGGTAGAAATATATGAAGAGGATTATTCAGGTGTTGAAGTTAATGATATTAATATTGTTAACATTGAAATCGTTAATACTCTCATATATGAATATATATTAAAGGACAGTAGTCAATCTTATATTATTTCTGGGGAAGATATTGATATAAAAAGTAATGTTGATAATTACTATTCAAATATAATATCAAATGGAAATTTGGAACATAATTTAGGTTATCTAAATAATATTAGTTATGTGGCGGATAATATAAACGAATTAACTGTTAACCTTATTAATTATTATAAGTATAAAGATATAGATGAAATAATTTATTACTATGACTATGATCAAAATGCTGATTTTGTTAAAGGTTATGTGAATTCTTTTGATAGGGCTAATTCTGATATTAAAACCGGACAGGTAGTTTTAGCATCAGCAACTTTTACCGCTGGAGGCAATATTACTGGCCAAGCCAAGAGTGTCTCTAACATAGGTTCTGCAGATTCGGTCTCATCGACTTCCATGAATGGTGATCTAGACTCGACCGTGACTGATCCAAATACGTCAGTAATTAATTCCCGCCGTGATGCCATTTTTAATGACCTTAATGTGGGCTCTTTTGTACAGAGTGCCCTTTATTCTGCTTCCGACAATCCAGATTCTGGCTACCTAATCCAAAGTAACCCCCTGTTCACTAATTATAAAACCTTCATTTCCTCTGATTACATGCTCAATAAAATGCTTGGCGATGAACAAGGTCGAACGGGCAAAACCGCATCGCGTCTCGGCGACGGCTTATTAGAACAAAACTTGGTGCGTGAGCAAATTTTATCCTATACCGGCTTCCAAACCTTGCCCGATCAGGTGGACATCGAATCCGCCTACGCGACCTTGATGGACAACGCTTTAGACGAATATGAAGCGCTGCAATTAACCGTAGGGGTGGAACTCAGTGATGAGCAAGTGGCCCAGTTGAAACAGCCCATCGTATGGATGGTGACTGAAACAGTGCAAACCGATTCCGGCCCTCAGCAAGCTTTGGTGCCAAAAGTGTACTTGCCCAATACCGACGATCTGGTGTTGCGGCCAGACGGTGCTCTGATCGCCGCCAACAGCATTGATATCCAAGTGGACGGTGATCTGGTCAATTCCGGTGCTATTGTTGCAACAGCCGATCTTTCTTTGAGCGGTGATAACCTCACTAACAGCGGAAGCCTGAGTGCTGGAAACAACACCAATTTAAATGCCACCAATGACATTAATAATTCAGGCAGTATGACGGCCGATGGTACGCTCAGTCTGGTGGCCGGTGGCAATATCACCAGTGAAACCCAAAATCAAACCATTAGCACCCAGTCTGGGATCTTTTCCAACACGCAAACCTTGGTGGGAGACACTGCATCATTACAAGGCGGGACTATCAACTTAGTGGCGGGCAATGACATTAGCCTCACTGGCAGTGAGATGAGTGCTGATGAGGAAATCTTAGCTCAAGCAGGCAATAATTTTATTAGCCAAGCCTCTTCAATCAGAGCGTTAAATCAGCTTAGTATCAGTGCAGCAAACGATATAACCCTGAGTAGTGTTAAAAATACAGCTGTATCAAGTGGTCGCGGAAGAAACGCTTCTTCCGTCACCCATCAGGTGAACAGTTTAGCAGGTAGCACTATTCAACTCAGTGCGGGCAATAACCTTACTAGCGAAGCTTCTAGTATCAAAGCTGCAAATCAGCTCAGTCTCAGTGCAGGAAACGATATAACCCTGAGTAGCGTAAAAAATACCACATCATCCAGCGGTTATAGAAGAAACGCTTCTTCCGTCACCCATCAGGTGAACAGCTTAGCAGGTAGCAATATTCAACTCAGCGCGGGCAATCGCTTTACCAGTGAAGGCGCTCAGCTGGCAGCGCAGGAAGACCTGACCCTAGCCGCCAACAACATAGACCTTTTGGCCGTCAAAGACACCAAGGACGCCTATAGCTTTGTGGGCGGTGGCGGCAACTCCACCGAAAAACGCAGCCATAACGAAAGCATAACAGGCACCGACTTAAGCGCCGGCGGTGCCTTGACTCTGGTGAGCCAGAACGACATCTTTTCCAAAGGCTCCACTTTAAGCAGTGGCGAAGACCTGACCTTAGCGGCGGGGGGCGATGTGGTCTTGACCACAGAAACCGCGCACAATTCGTCTTATCAGCAGGTGAAAAAGAAAAAGTCGGGTATGTTCGGTTCCAAACGCTCCACCACAACCACCTCCTCGGAAAGCCTGACCAATCAAGGCACCAATCTGAGTTCCGGCGGCGACCTTACTATTGCATCGGGTGTTGATATTCTCTTGGCAGGCAGCAAAGCGTCTGCGGATGGCGACATCAGCGTGCAAGCGGCGGGTGACATCCAACTGCTCAGCGCCGTGGACCAAAGCTCTCAACGCTACCAGAAACAGAAAAAAGGTACCTTTAAGGTCAAAGCCAAAGACCAAGGCTTCATCAAACAAACCGCCGTCACCAGTGACCTTATTGGCGGTGGCAACATCAGCCTAGACAGCGGCAGCAACATCACCCTAGAAGGCGCGACCTTGGCGGCTAATGACACCTTATCCATCGGCGCCGAAGCGGTGACGCAAAACGCCAGCGGCCAATACGTCAACAACAAAGGCGAATTGGCGGGCAACGTCACTGTTACTACTCAGGCATTAGAAAGCAGCGAATGGAGTGAATCTTCCTCCAGCTTCCGTGGCGTGTTTAAAGACCTTGTCAAAGGGGTGGCCGCGGTGGCCGCCGCAGCGACATCCGGTTTGATCCATGGGGAAATCAAGGTGGGTGAGTCGGATGCCACCCGTACCGATACACTGACCCAACAAACCACCACCCTAGCGGCAGCCGACCTTGACCTCACTGCACAACAAGACCTGACCCTCATTGGCGCGCAAGTGGCGGTGAGCGATACCGCCAACCTCACGGCACAAAATGTCACCATCGACGCGGCGCAAGAACGCACCGTGACCAGCACCTCACACACTGACCAGACTGTTTCAGGGGAGGGCGCCAGCTTCTCTTCTGAAAAAGGGGAGCTGACCCTAGCAAGTGTCACGGAAACAGACCGTACTGAGCGTACCACCACCACGGCGAATACTTGGGCTGGGTCGAACTTGCAAGCGGGTAACTTGAATATCAAGGCTGACAAAAATGTGGCCATCATCGCCAGTGATGTGTCGGTGCAAAATGACGCGAGCATTGAAGGCGAGAATGTACTCATTGGTGGTCGCGAAGACTCCTATGACACCACCAATGACAGCATCACCAAAACCAAGACCTTAACAGTGGGTGTGAAAAATGCCTATGCGGATACCTACCTTGCCGTGCGGGCCTTGGATCAAGCCAAAGATGCCGTCAAAGACGCCAAAGCGGCCTACGAAGAGGCCAAGCAAAAAGTGGACGAAGGCAAGCTGCCGAAAAGTGACTTAGATTTTTACAAAGCCAACCTCGCTGTGGCGACTGCCAACGTGGCCAGCGCCACCACGGCCGTTTATGCCTCTGGTGCGGCGGCAGCAGCAGCGGCCTCCACCAGTGCCGGAACGGGTTTTTACGCCACAGCGGGCGTGACCACGCAAACCGACACCACCTCAACCACCACCAGTCAAACTCAATGGAAGGGGTCCAACCTACAAGTGGGTGGCAATACCCGCCTAACCAGTGACAATAATCTCAATATTGAAGGCTCAAACATCAACACCGCAGGGCAGCTTGCTCTTGATGCCAGCAATATCAACATCAGCGCAGGTAAAAACACCTATACCGAAAATACCGAAAGCCACAGTGAAGGCGGTGGCATTAGCGTCAGCATACAGCCGACCACCACCTCTTACAGTGGCAGCATCAATGCCAGCCAAAGCCGCAGCGATTATCAAGCGACCGATTACGTTAATAGCCAAATCGGAGCGGGCAGTCTTGTTAGCAACAGCGATGACCTGACCATTAAGGGCGGCAATGTCAGTGCCGATGACGTTAATATCACAACGGGCAGCCTGACAGTTGAAAGCCTTCAAAATACCTCAAGTGGTAGCAGCACCAGTGCTGGATTTAGCGTAAGCGCTTCCCTTGGTGGCAGTGACGAAGGTTGGGAAGGTAACAATGACGACCCCTCTAAATCGCCAGCGGGTTCCGGCGTCACGGGAGGGGGTGTTAACGCCAGCAAAGGCAACTCAGAAAAAGCTTGGGTGGCACAACAAAGTGGCATCACGGGTGGTCAAGTCAAGATCACCGCCAAGGACACCAGCTTAACGGGCGCGCTATTGGCATCGACCAATGCACAAGGCGAAGACAATGGCCAACTGACCCTCACCACCGACACCTTACGCGTTACTGATATCAAGGATACCGATACCAACCAAAACATTGGCCTTGGTTACTCAGTAAGTGGTTTAGCAACGGGAGAGACACCTGACAATACCGATCCAGATACTAAAGACCCGATGGATCCAAGCCAGTCTATCTACAGCGCCAGTTTTAATGGGCATGACAAACAGCAAACCACCAAAGCCACCATAGGTCTTGGTAATGTCACCGTTGGCGGTAGCAATATAGACGATCAAGCGCAATTCGCAGACCTTAACCGAGACATTACCAACAGCCAAGAAATCACCAAAGACCTTGAACGTGGCGGCTTAGACGCCAACCTCACAGTGGACAACCGCATGTTGTCAATTAAAGGTTGGGAGGACATTGCCAATGATGTTGAAAAGACTAATGAGTTAGCCGGAGATGGGGCCAATGCTCTTGGAATGACGGGTGTCACAAAATTCCTATATGACATTAATGATCCTCAGGTAGCTGAACAATTACAAGGAAGAGAAGAAGCGGCATTGGATGCGCTGATTGATGCAGGGGTGGATCCAAAAATTGCCAAATCAATCATGACGAATCCAAATCTTTACCAAGCCGCTGGTAATATTTTGAATAATGAAAAAGCTATTTTTGATGGGAAGGGGTTAGATTCACCAGAAATTAAAACAGATCCATTAACTAATTCCTCTAATATAAATAGTGAAGGTAGCTATGTAATTACATCAGGTCTTCATAGCAATCCTGCAGAACAAATTCTGCTAGGTGTGGATGAGGTTCGCGACTTTGTTGTTACATTGCCAGCAGAAGAAGCTAATGCCGCTATGCTTGCAATGAGTGTATTGACTGGTGGTGTTATAAAAACAGTCATTGATGTCGGCAAAGACGCCTTGATGAGTGAAGCGATAGGCGAAACACTTAACGACCTGCAAAAAAACGTCGCGTCTGCCGCAGCTGCTGGCGTACAGGATGTTGATATTGATACCCACCAATGGTATATGGAAGCAGAGGGTAGAGCTGGGTCTGAGTCTGGGCATTCTACTTCGTTACAGCAAGGAGCGGAGTTTGCTTTAGAAGTGCTTGGTATTGGTGCTGGTTTATTTGGTATTAAAAAAGCATCGAGTCATGGGGGTGAGACAGATGTAGGTAGTGCTGATAGCTATCAATATAGTGGTGGTAACCCTACAGTTTATAAAGATGATTATAGTCCTGATAGTGTATCTGATCGAACTATAGATAGTCGTAATTATTATGGTTATCAAGAAGCGGGGGATTATGAGGGGAGTTTTAAGCGTCCACAAGTAGATGATCACAAACTTAGTAACATTGTTGATGATGTATATAAAGGCGACCTTCATTCTACTTATGAAGGTACTGGGAGTACAGCAGATGCTGCAAGATGGGAATATCGTAACGGTGAACTATTGAATGGATCTGATCATTTGAATAATAAAGGTCCACAAGTTATTATCCGCCTTGAAAAGTGGTTGAAGAATAATCCTAATGCATCAGCTTCAGATCGGCATGCTGCTGGTGAAATGCTAAAAGATATGAGAAATGCTATTAAAGGTGAACTTAACCAGTGAAGATTACAACGCCTGAAGACCTAAAAAATTATTTTTATAGTTTGATTCCTGCATTTTCTTCTCGTTGGGAGTCAGCAGATAATTACAATATTGAAGATGATGGTAGTTTTACATTTTGTGGCGTGTGTAATGAGTTTGCACATTATTTTATTGATCAAGATCGGTTCAAGGGTAAGCAACTAAAGCGAGTTGAACCAGATTGGCAAGAAACAATAGATGACACAAATTTGAAACAGTTATTTTTATTTATTGAGGAGGTCTTGTTAATGGAGGAAAAGCAGTCCGTTTTAGCAAGTTCTTTTAAATCATGTTTCCTAGAAGATATATCCCAAACGCCTAGTGGAGAATATGCTAAGAAATTTATGGGACCTATATCTCGAGAATTTTTTTGCAAATGGCAACAATAATACAGGACAGGCATAACTTAGTTGACTGGCTAAAAATATACTTTAATTTTATCCAGTATATTTCACGTTGGAAAAGTAGAAAATAATTGGGGTCACCCATAAGTCAGACGGTGTCAATGGTGCGATAAAGTTCGGATCGCTTTTTAGCGAACATAATTTGTTATGTTCTCTATGGCGTGCTCCGGACTTCATTCGCTAATGTAAAAATTTAACAAGACACCCACCCTAAGGAACATGCGAATAAGTCGACAATGCAAATTTAATAAGACACCCACCTTAAGTTCTTAATGTTTTCAATAAGTTAGAAATTCTTCAATTTCATCTAAGGCTCAATCCAACGATTGAGCTTTTCTGTTTCTCTTGAAATAGCCCAAACCACCAAGGCCACCATCGGCCTTGTCATTGTCACCGTGGCTGGATTTTCCATTGAAGAAAGGAGAATGTAACCGTGTTTTGTATGATGACGTTGAGTTCTTAGTGTGCCCCGTCATTTTTCTGAAATTCCTTTTGTTCTTAAATGTAGAAAAGCCAGTCAGGGTGAGCTGACTGGCTTAGTGTCGTTATTACATCATTTTAATGGGGAGACTTAATATTCAAATGCACCTATGTCTGGTGCAGAGCCATTGTAGCTTTCACCCACATTCGTCCCAGCATCAATTAAGTCACTGCCACTTTTTAACTTGAAAAAGTCCACATCCGGCAAGCTACCGTCTGACTTACGAGGTCGTAGTAAGTCGTTGATATTTAAACCTTCAAAGTCACTTGATGACACAGAGATACCATTTTGCCAACTATTATTGGATATACTGGTACTGCTGGCATTGAATTGATCACTAGAGTCTTCAGGGTCATAAGAAATGGTATTTTTGATTTCTAAGTATTCCGCTCGGTTAGTATTGCTGAAGGAAATGTTACGACCATTTTGATAGGCAATCGAGTAAAGACAAATAAGACACCCACCGTAATTTCTTAATATTTTCAATAATTTAGAAAACCCTTTAACTTCTTTAAAGACCTAATCTATTGATTGAGCAATCTAATAATTTAGCAAGCCACTTACCATAATTTCTTTTTTCATTTTGGGTATTCTTTCAGCCAGAAGGTCATGGGTTTGATGGTTTCGTGGGATTCTCCTATGTCTTGCCAAGCATATTGTGTGGTTAGGGGGGTTTTAACGAAGCCATTTTTTTGCCATAAGGTATCTAATGGTCGGTAGTTTTGGGGCTGTAGAGGATGGTTGATTCCGCGATCCACGGCACAAAACGTCGCCCATTGAAAGCGTCCTACCTTGTGCATAAAACGCTCTCTTTCGGTAAAGAAGGCTTGCCCTATGCCTTGTCCACGAAATCGAACGTCCAATACTGATTCAGCAAAATAAAAGAGGTGCTCGATTGGGTAACCGGATTCGATAAAAGGCCGTTGGAATGCTTCCTCTTCTTGATGCATAGGGAGACACGTAGAAGCGCCTACTACCTTTTCACCATCCAGTGCCAGTATGGCCGCTGCATGAGTTGCATCAAGGTAGCGCTGTAAATAATTTTGCTCGTATTCCAGAGAACCTTCATATAAATATGGAAACGCGCGGAATACCTGAATTCTTAGTCTGGCAATGTCTTCAATGTAAGGCAATAAATCTGGCCCTGTGATGGTTTTAAGACGGATGGGGTTTTGTGATAGAGGTGTAAGAGGCATGGTTTTATTCGGTTTATTCAAACTCAGATATCAGTAGGATAAGGTGTTTTTCGTCGAATCACTACGCTTCCCCCTATAAAATTGTTGTTTTGATCTTTGTTAGGCCTATCGAATCATCAAGAGTCACCTAATCCGGTCCGTGATAGGCGTTTGTCCAGTAAGGTTTGTATGCCGCTTCATTAAATAGGTGGCAAGTGAGTCTTTCTTTAAAGCGCTGGTTTTATGAGATGATTTGATATTTGGTTATTTTGGCCTTGGCAAATTTGACCGACATGACCCCCAGAAGCGCTAGAACCAATAAGGTGCGCTTTCACTAAGGTGATAGGATAGCCTTGTTGAGTAAGGTGAAGTAACGCAAAAAGCCCTGCGTATCCTTCACCTAAAATACCGATATCCGTTTCCATATCGGTGCCTAGTGAAGGAAAACTCAGGGTTTGATTGGAAATAACCGATGGCTTTAAACGGCATTGGCGTTTAAGTGATGATATCCACGTTGAAAATAAAGCAGGGCGCCGGCGTTATCAGTCTGTTTTATGGCTAATACTTCGCAAAAGAAAACATCGTGAGTGGCCACGCTTTGACGATGGATAATCTGACAATCGAAACTCACTGCGGCATTCGCTAATATCGGTGAGCCGGTTTGCAAGCTTTGCCATTCGCCATTGCTAAAACGTTCCGTCATAGGGGCTTTGCCACCAAATACATTAGATAAGTCGTCTTGTCCTTTTGCTAAGGTATTGATGGCCAGTGTTGACGCGTTTTTAAAGCGTTCGTAGACAGACGCATTGCGATTTAAGCACACCAATAAGGTGGCAGGACTGTCACTGACACTGCACACAGCGGTTGCAGTGAAACCGATTTTTTCTCCTTGATCCACTGTGGTGACAATATTGACCGCGCCAGCCAAGTTTGCCATGCCTTCTTTAAAGGCTTGTGCTGAAATTCCCAATTTGGTTTCGATTTGCATTTCACTCATAGCCTATTCTCTCGTAATGTGTGCGTTTTTTGACTCAGCATCGCTATTTTGTTGTGTCTAAAAAGTCGATAAGTAAGGTATTAAAATGGTCTTTCGCCGTAATTGTGCTGGCATGACCACCATAGTCCATCATGTTCAACTGAGCATTGGGTAGGGCATCGAAAAGCACTTGTGAGCGCTGCCAAGGCACTAGTAAATCGTCTTTATTGGCAACGATGAATGCTTTGGTTGTGATACTTGCTAAGCGACTTTCGATATTAAATTCACTCAAGGCGCGAATGCGGGCGAGTAAATTGTCTTGGTCTGGGAAATGTGCCTGTAAATGCGCTTCTTCCGCCTCCAATGTTTCAATATTGCTGGCAATCCAATCTGGTGGATACAAGAGCAAAGCTTGCATTTGTAAGTAAATGTCTTGCGCGCAATTGGCTAAGATGGCTTTGCGAATATTGAAACAACGTAAGGTGTGTGGGTTCGGGCTGCTCCATGCATTAATAAGCACCATACTTTGCAGTTTTTCAGGGGCTTGATCGGCAATTTGTAAGGCCACCAAACCACCAAGAGCGTGACCAATGAGATGACATTTTTGTATGTCTAACTCGGCCAGCAGGGTCAGCAATTCGTCCGCCATATTCTTGATACTGTAATCAGGCGCGAGTTTGGCAGGGCTGCGTCCTGTTCCAGCTTGATCGTAAATGAGTACACGAAAACTTTCTGTTAATACAGGTAACTGGCTTTGCCAGAAGTTTGCAGAACCGCCTAAACCTGAGCTAAACACCAAGGTGGGTGCATCCGCTTGTTCTAACCCATGGAGTTCATAATACATACTGGATCCTCATCACCAGAATCAATAGAAAAACCAGCAGCCTAGACGGTTTTGCTAGGCTGCTGCGAGCCGCTTTTGATTAGCCAATGTGTGCAAAGCTGGCAATTTCGACCAAGGCATCCGGTTTCACTAAGCCACATTTGATGCAGTAACGGGCGGGTTTCTCTCCCGGGAAGTATTCGGCATAGACTTCATTTACGGCCGCGTAGTTATCCCAGTCGGTGATTAACACAGTATTAAAGGTAACGTCGTCCATGGTGCCGCCGGCTTCTTCTACCACGCCCTTGATGATTTCAAGAACGTGACGGGTCTGCGCTGCCGCATCGCCAACGTGAACCACATTGTTGTCTTTATCAAAGGGTAAGGTTCCAGACACATACAGCACATTGTCTGCCATTGACCCAGGAACGAATGGAGCAAGTGGTTTACCTGTGCCTGCTGGAATGATGGATTTTTTACTCATACATGTTTCCTCGATTAATAATGGTTTGGTTATGCCGTTTGCTTTGTGACTTGGTCACAAAAGGTTTCTACATCAGAAACCCAGCCAAAAAACGTCTCTATGTTGTACAAAGAGGCTTGTTGAATGGCGTCTGAACCCGCTTGGTGAGTAGCGTCGGCCAAGACGACGCCAAAATATTCCAAGAAAAAGCCGTCTCGCAAGGTCGATTCCACACACACGTTGGTGGCGATGCCGGTAAAGACGAGGGTTTTGATTCCACGACTGCGCAGCATGCTGTCCAAGTTGGTGTTGTAAAATCCACTGTAGCGCGTTTTTGGAATGACAATGTCACCCGGTTGCGGTGCCAGTTCCTCAACCAGTTCATAATCCCAGGTGCCTTTTGCTAACAAGGTCCCCATGAGTTCTGGTTGCTTGCGCATGGTTTTTAAGGCGTTGGATTTGTACCAGTTAGGTGAGCCAGGGCCGCCTGCTTCCGTGTATTCTGGATCCCAACCATTTTGAAAGTAGACCACGGGCATGCCTGCGTTACGTGCTACCTCCAATACTTTGGCGGTTTGCTGAATGACAGGTCCAGTGCTTGAAATATCAAACCCAGCACGATCCAAGTAACCATTTTTAGTGGCGTATGCGTTTTGCATATCGACCACGATAATGGCAGTTTCTGTTAGGTTAATGGCTAATGGCTCAGGTTTGGCTGGCAATACGATTTCGTTAGTCTGGGTGCCATCGTAATAGCCTGATACTTTGAGTTCTTCAATGCTCATGTTTAAACCGCCGCTGCCTGAATGTGCTGACGGGATTTCATCAGCGGTTGGATTTTTTTGCCATAATCGTCCATGCCTTGGATAAAGTCATCGAAGGTTAACAACACGCCACCGCAACCCGGTACGGTCGCGATTTCATCCAGCATAGCGGCCACTTTTTCATAAGAGCCGACCAGTGTACCCATATTAAAATTCACCACCGACGTTGGGTTGGTCATGTCTCGTACATTGGTATCCTTACCCGATTTCTTATCCGCCGCACCTTGTTCCGTCATCCAATCCGTGGCATCAAAATCTTGACCTTCTTTATAAAGCTCCCATTTCGCCATGGCCTTTTCATCCGTTTCATCGGCAATGACCATCATGAGCACTGCTGAATCAACTTCACGTTCTGCTTTGGCGGCGGCTTCTTGTAATCTTGCTGCGGTGGGTGCAAAAGCAGTAGGGGTATTGACGCCTTTACCAAAACAGAAATTGTAGTTGGCATGATTGGCGGTGAATTCCATGCCAGATGCACTTTGTCCAGCACAAATAATCGGAATGTCACGAGACGGTTTTGGCAGCATGCGGCAATCGTCCATTTGAAAGAATTCACCTTTGAAGTCGCTCTTACCTGTTGTCCATAATTCTTTGACGACTTTGATGTATTCTTCAAGATAATTGTAGCGACTGGAGAAGTACTCATCGCCTGGCCACATGCCCATTTGAGAATATTCTGGACGCTGCCAACCGGTCACTAGGTTAACGCCAAAGCGTCCGTTAGAGATGGAATCAATGGTGGTTGCCATACGCGCCATAATAGCGGGTGGTAGCACCAGCGTTGCTGCTGTCGCGTAGAGTTGGATTTTACTGGTAACGGCGGCTAAGCCCGCCATTAGGGTGAAAGATTCCAGATTATAGTCCCAAAACTCAGTTTCACCACCGAAGCCACGCAGCTTGATCATGGAAAGCGCGAAATCCATTCCATATTCTTCTGCCTTCATAACAATTTCTTTATTGAGATCAAAACTCGGTTTGTACTGAGGTGAGGTTTTTGAAATCAGCCAACCATTATTGCCAATGGGGATAAATACGCCTACGTCCATAATTGCCTCTCTTGTCTTCTCTAGTTATTCATCATTAAAAAAAACAGCGATTTGGTAGAATGAATTCATTCCTGACCATTTACTCAATATTAAAAGCATTAAATGTGCCAATAAAATTTTCTTATAAATTACAAATGGTTATGATTTAATTTAAGATTAAATGCTGACCATGTGGTCGATATTGGATCGAAAAAAAACTTTCTGCTCATTATTTGTGCAGTTACTGTGTAGCGAAAAAAGACGGAGGGCGATGATTAAGATGGATTTGTCGCAAACCCTTGCTAAAGACAAGCTAAGCCTAGTTAATAGCGCTAGCTTGTCTAGGGAAGCTAAGTCATGAGGCTGAGGAATGGTTTTGCAAGGCCATTTCTTGTCGAACAATAGCCGCGCCGTCACTGAGTGCTTTTAGTTTGCCATTAGCCACTTCGCGTGACAAAGGTGCCATGCCACAGTTGGTGCAAGGGTAGAGTTTATCAACATCGACATACTTGAGTGCTTTACGCAGGGTATTTGCGACTTCTTCAGGCGTTTCTATTTTATTAGTGGCCACATCAATGGCGCCGACCATGACTTTTTTGCCGCGAATCAATTCCAATAATTCGATTGGTACATGTGAGTTATGACATTCCAGTGAAATAATATCTATGGTGGATTGTTGCAGTTTGGGAAACACGGCTTCGTACTGACGCCATTCAGAGCCCAGTGTTTTTTTCCAGTCAGTATTGGCCTTGATGCCATAACCGTAGCAAATATGCACTGCGGTTTCGCAAGTTAGTCCTTCACATGCTTTTTCTAAACAAGCAATGCCCCAATCATTCACCTCATAAAAAAAAACATTAAAGGCAGGCTCATCAAATTGGATGATATCCACACCTGCGGCGGCTAATTCTTTGGCTTCTTGGTTGAGAATTTTAGCGAATTCCCAAGCCAACTTCTCACGACTTTTATAGTGGTCATCGTAGAGTGTATCAATCATGGTCATAGGGCCGGGAAGAGCCCATTTAATAGGCTTTTTTGTCTGTTGACGTAAAAATTTGGCATCCTCAACAAACACGGGTTTTTGGCGTGACACCGGTCCCACCACAGTGGGGACACTGGCATCATAACGATTGCGAATTCGAACGGTTTTGCGTGTTTCAAAATCCACTCCGTTAAGATGTTCAATAAAGGTGGTGACAAAATGTTGACGAGTTTGCTCGCCATCACTGACGATGTCGATACCAGCGTATTCTTGTTCTTGTAGGGCAATTCGGAGTGCGTCTTGCTGGCCTGAGTGCAGTTCCTCACCCTGTAATTTCCAGGGTGACCAAAGTACTTCTGGTTGTGCTAGCCAAGCGGGTTTTGGCAAACTGCCTGCGCTTGAGGTAGGTAATAGTGTTTTCATAACATTCTCTTCTCTTATTGATTGACCTTATGAAACGGCATAACTCGCTGACCACTGCTGCAATATCGCTTGATAAGGTTTAATGAAGTTTTCTTCTGCAAACTTGCCTTGCTCCACGGCAAGATGGCTGCGTTCTTTTCTGTCATACACAATGTGTGTGAGAGAATGATCAGGGTTTTGCAAATTTGGCTGGTAATGAGCACCGGCCAGGGTGTTGGCGTTGTAAATTTCGGGTCGATAGATTTTCTGGAAGCTTTCCATGGTGCTAATGGTGCTGATCAGTTCTAGATTGGTGTAATCATTCAGCAAGTCACCAACGTAATAAAAAGCCAAAGGGGCAACGCTGTTTGGCGGCATAAAGTAGCGAACCTTCAAGCCCATTTTGTGAAAGTACTTCTCCGTTAGTGACGAGTCATTGGGTAGATATTCAAAACCTAAAACCGGGTGCTCGTTTTCTGTTCTCAGGTAAGTTTTGTTGTCCGAAACGCTTAAACAAATAATGGGCGGTTTGTTGAATGCCTGCTGGTAACTTGGGGAGCGAATAAAATGCTGGAAGAGCTTGCCATGCAGTTCGCCAAAATCTTCTGGAACACTGAATGATTCTTTATTTTTATTATGGTTCGGTAATAAAACGCTGAAATCATAATCTCTTACATAAGAAGAAAAGTTATTGCCCACTACACCTGGAATACGTTGTTGGGTGTCCCTGTCGAGAATCCATGTTTGCAAGATTTCGATGCTTGGGAAGCTTTGTTGGTTAGCTTCTACCTCAATGTTGACGGAGACGATATTCAATTCGATCTGATAACGATCGCTGTTAGAGTTATCCCAATGCGCTAATGCATTAAATCGATTGTTAATCATCTTTAAGACATTACGTAAATTACTCTGACGGTGTCGCCCTCTCGCAAGGTTGGCAAAGTTCGTTGTGATACGGGTGTTGGTTGATGGCTGATAGTCTTCATCAAAGCGTAGTGTGTTAATGCTGAAATTAAATTTTGTGTGCATGGTGATCTGTCATCCTATTCTTTGAGTGTATGAATGTCATAATGCTCTTAATGGATTAGGGCTTTCACCGTCGCTTTACTTCATTTCATTGTTTGCTTTCGTTGTTAGAAAAAGAAGTATTTGTTGTATCGCTAAGAGCTGATACGATTGTTGATTAAATTTAATTATGAATAAAATTGTATTTTTTCACTTTAAGGTGAATTTTTCTAATTTTAATGTGGGAGACGGGTTTTCATAAGAATTCCGTTATCATGGACATCAAGGTATCGAATAAGGAAGAAAGTTTGTCATGATGCAATTTCGTATGTTGTCGATTGTATGTTTGTTCGGAATGAGCACAATGACATTCGCTAAGGCTCAAATAGAACTAGGGTTGCAGGCATCTAACATTGTTTATACCGAGCCATCGGTCATGCAAGAAAAGGGATCATTATTGGGTTTTAACGGACGTTTTATTTTCCAGCAAGCTCATAATGTGAAAGCGTTAGAGGTGACCACTTCGAGCGGTAAAATGGACTATGAAGGTTCTGGCACAATCCAGGGTATTCCTGATGAGTTGTTTGAAGTGCGTGGTTTATCGGGCAGCCCATGGGGACTTGATTCGGCGTGGCAAGTGATGTCATACATTGGTTTGGGTTATCGATATTTGAATGACGATTCCAGTGGTAGAGTGTCCAGTACGGATCATCATGGTTATGAACGTGAGCAAGTTTACTATTACGTACCCATCGGGATTGATTTTGAACACAAGCAATTTTTTTCTGATTGGGGGCTGTATGGCAGTGTCGAATTTGATTATTTAATTCTTGGTAAAAATACCAGCCATACAGGCAGATTGAGTGGCCACCAAGATCTGTCATTCTCGCAATACAATGGCTATGGCAATCGTCTAAAGTTAGGCGTTTCTAAGCAAGTTGAACGGGACCTGGTGATTAAAGTAGAGGCCTTCTACAAATATTGGAATATTGATGATTCCACCATAGATTATGATTTGGATGGAACCCCTATGATTGAACCCAACAATCATTCAAAAGAAATGGGCATCAGTGTGATATTGGCTATTTAAGCCTTCATTATCTTTTGGTTAGGAGAGCAATCAGTCAACGGGTTAGCCTACCTTTACCATACTAGTTCAGAGGTTTGCGCCTGATAACAAGGAATCATTATGACCCTTTTTTTGGATTTATTCTGGCAAGACCAGTACCTCAAACAAAATAGCCTTAAGAAACCGCTGGACAGAGATCGTTATTTTATGGCGTTGATTTTGTTGCTGTGGGGGCAATTTTTTTTGATAACCATAAGCAATTTTAATCCTTTTCATTCTATGCCAGTTTTTTTTCTTACTGAAAACGCGCCTTTTTGGGGACAATTACCTCTTTTGATGTTTTATGTCGGCTTCCAATTTGATTTTATTTTGTCGATTGCCACTTTGTTTCTTGGTTTTCGCATGTTTCCCCAGTCGCGCATTAAAGCCATTAGTTTGGGGTTGATGAATTTTATTGGCATGGTGATTTATCGAGCTATTTTATTAGCACAAATGGACCAATGGGGCTATTCACCTGCCGACGTTATCGGACGTCAGTTTGGACTGACTATCGAAGCTGTTATCCTGTTGACGGGTGTTTTTATTTTAGCTTGGTTGATTGTGAATCTGTTCTTTTTAAGAAGAGAAGGCCTAGCTAAAATGCAACCGGATCATCCGTTATTAAGGCTTAATCCAAGACGCGCCGAAAAACATCAGCTGTCAGCGATTAAGTTTATGTGGAAAATGATGATCTTTGGTTTGATTGCTTCAGCGGTGCCAATATTGCTATTTGGGTTATTACATCTTCTAGGTGGTGATGACTATTACCAAGCTAGGGGGTGGTACATTATGGTTATGCTGGCCTTGGTTGGTTTGGGGATATACGCTCTCATACTGCTGGTGAAGCGCATTCTCAACATTGGCTGGCGCTGGCCGTTTGTGGTGTCAAGTTTGCTGGCGTTTATCGTGGTGTTCTGGCTCATCTTTTTAATGGATGATTTGGTTTACTATTATTTTTCAGGATCATTAGGCACTGTCAGAACGGATCAAATTAAAACGCCTTTATGGAAGCTAATGTTCTTATTGTATTGTCTTGTTCAATTGGCATTGTTATGTAAGCCGGGTCAAGCTAAGCAGACAGTGTCCTCGCAAAAGGAAGTGACATTATGATCTTTGTTCTCTTAAAAGACGTCTTCTATCGCGATCAGTTTACTTCAACATCAAGCCATTCTTTTGACCGCGATCGTTATTTTCTTGGACTCTTTTTACTGGTTACATTTTATATTCACAACTTTTGGCTATCGACTGTCTTAATCGGTAGCGGCGAGCATGATGTCGTGCAATCTGCTTGGACTGAGACGCTTTTCTCAGTGGCTCACGTTTTACCAAATGAATATAACTCCTTCTTTGGTTTGGCCTTATTGACTTTTTTATTAGTCAAACGAATGTTCGGCGTTTGGCTCGCCTTACCTGTCACTGCATTAAATTTAGTCGCATTTTCTCAAATAAGTTATGTTGGTGTTGAGTTGTTACAAGGGCTGACGCAAAAAAATCAAACTTATCCCATCAGTTTGATTAGTCTAGTAGTGTGTATCTTGTTGAATTTGTACATCTGGAAGACTAGACCAACACTTAAAGATAAACAGCCTGAGCATCCTTTGTTATCAATCAATAATGACGTAGAACATCCGCATCAAATGACGGCTTATTGGTATCTGAATAAAGCGGTGATGAGTACTTTGTGCCTATTTGTCTTGGTGACTCTGATGTATTTTCTTGTTGGTATGACGACCATTTTAACGAAAGCGCATTCGGTACAAGGCATTCAGTATTTAACTTGTTCACTTTTTATTGTGCTGTTATTGTCAATGCTGAGATTCGCACCTCGTCGCTACGCGAATTTGCTGTCATCTGCCCAATTATGGGTGAAAAGGGGAGCGCTGTTTTGGCTGATTTCCATTAGCATTATTATGCTTTGTAAGTGGGTGTTAGGCGTTGATTTTTGGTATTTGTCCATGTACTTATTGCTGCAAATTTCCAGCCTTGTCTTTTTCATTGTGGTGATGGTCATGGTGTTATTGACGCCTTCTTCGGTTAATCACATGACTGTCACATCAGAGTCACAAACCGTTGGATAGAAAAAGCCTCATACCAAATGTGTGAGGCGGTTTGTGTTCCGCATAGGCATTATTACGATCAAACATGTGATGACGATATACACTTGTATGCCATAGTTTTTTAACTTACCTTCTTTTCTAAAATTCTTAAGAAGGCTGAGTAGTCTGTTTATAGGCCGTTGGGGTTAACCCTGTTTCTCTTTTAAAGGCCTTGTAAAAAGAGGATCGTGAGTTAAACCCAACTTCATAAGCAATGTCTAATACGGTTTTCTCTTTTTGACCGATCAGTTTCAGAGCCTCTTTAATGCGTAATGCATTGATAAAGTCGAAAAAGGTATCGCCAAGGCGGCCATTTAAGGTTTGAGAAACGTAATTGGCAGGTTCTGCTACTGCTTTGGAAAGATCGGCTAACGAAAGATTAGGATTCAAATACAATTTCTGCTCTTGCATAACGTTATGAATATTTTGTTCGATGCGATCAATATGAGCATCGGTGAGAGCAGATTTTTCATATTTTGCTGGGTTTTTAATGCGCGTTTTTGTTGCATCTTCAGTTAAGTCAAGCTGGACAAAGTCCGTTTCTTGCATAAAGCTGCCTTGTCGTAAACTCCAATGAGACATAGTAAAAACAAGGCATAGGTTTAAGAGATCGACTAGATAAACAACCTCATCAATATAGTTGGTAAACATGCCTAGCCATGCCACGCATAGGGTGCAGATCATGAGCAGACTGACCAAATAAATCCACATTAGTTCTCTGTCTTCCGTACTGGAGTAATAATGCTTGAGCTGTTGTTTATGGCGAATTAGATGGCGAACAATCACTATCAGGTAACACACACATTGCATGGCCCATAACACCATTAATAAGTATAGGGACCAAGCCGAGACGATTAATAATCGCGTGATGATGACCTCAGTACCTTCTTCAAACAACATGGCGAGCATGTTGACGGGAAGAGACAGGAGAAAAGCCGCAACCCCTAAGCCAATGAAAAAGGGCGTCAAATGGTACAAGTCTTGTTTGCGCCACTCGATAAGGGTGGGGCTGGTGATGTTACGTACATAAAACCAAAGGAATGGAAAAAGTAAAAGCAGACATATATGAGCAAAAATAGAACTAACGTACTTCACCATAACGGTGGTTGAATCAAACGAAAAGATATCTAAGGTGGTCCCAAGACTATTAATACAAATCGCTGAAAAGAACACGATTAGCGGTGTATAAATGTGCAGAGGATCTTTTTTAACCACGAAGAGGCTGATGGTTAATGAGCATTGTCCTAATATCGCGGCAGCAAAAATGGCTTCAATCGTACTCACTGTGTTCATATTCCGTAGCATCCTGATGGCGAAATTGTCGCCTATTAGCTCAATGTGTCTGTCTTTCCATGTCGGCTTAGACACTGAATATACTAAAAAATTTGGGGATTCGCTGCACCTCTCAAGATGAGACGATCTTGGTGTGCTGGTTTACTCATCTACTTGGGGGCAATGATACTATAGGAACAGAAACATGTTTAAGCACAGAATGAATGGCATAGCGGTTTAGTTAGGGGTGGGGGCTTCTTTAGCGCAAGCCAGTCTTCAAAACATCGGAGCAGAACTAGGTAGGTTGTTAGGTGGTTTCATAATGCGGAGACAATGGCCTACAACAAGCGGATGCCTTTGACATATCGTTAACCCCCTATATTGCTTACGAATGGGAGTATCTTCATCTCGGGACCGATGGTGTAGCCAGGATTTGTTTGCGTGATTGCAAGAGTTGCGTCGAGTCCATTTCGTGCCATTGAAACGATAAAGTCGTTTTGAGAGACAATAGCTTCCATGTTTGTGCTATCTATCGAGACAACCTTGTTTGAGAATAAAAAAATAACAGAGTCGTAACAATGTTTTGTCGCTCATTATTGTGCCGATATGCTAACAAGACATGGTGACCATTTGTGTCAGCTTGATGGATGTGAAATGACTTAGATGAAATCTTGTTGTAGATGTCGCAGGTCAAAAATGAAATATAAAAGTTCATTTTGAACCAATTATTCTATTTTATAATTTTTTTGCAACTTTTGTTCTATTTGCTATGGCATTTTTTTCTTAGTTGGCTAAACTAGGTATTAACTTTTGGTGTGACTACCAAGGTTAGCGGCGAATTCTATTTGCCGTCCATCTACTATCCTAAGAGGAGCTAGAGAATGAAAAAAATAATAAAAGGTCTATTGGCTACTTCAGCTGGGTTATGTTCCAGTATCGCTTTATCAGCCAACATCATCGTGGTTTCACACGGACAAGCGAACGACCCGTTCTGGTCTGTGGTGAAAAATGGTGTGGAATTGGCCGCTGAGCACACTGGTGCAGACGTTAGTTACCGTGCCCCTGAGACATTTGATATGGTCGCTATGGCGCAGTTAATTGATGCAGCAGTGAACCAAGAACCAGACGGTTTGGTGGTATCTATTCCTGATGCAGATGCATTGGGACCTTCTATCCGTCGTGCGGTGAATGCAGGTATCCCTGTTATTTCCATCAACGCAGGTTCAGACGTGTCTAAATCGCTTGGTGCGTTATTGCACGTAGGCCAAGAAGAATACGACGCGGGTAAAGCAGCGGGCGAAAAGCTTAAAGCAATGGGCGGCAAAAAAGGTCTTTGTGTTAACCAAGAAGTGGGTAACGTATCCCTAGACCAGCGTTGTGCTGGCTTCACAGAAGGCTTTGGCGGTAACGTTTCTATCCTACCTACAACCAATGATCCTGCAGAAATTGAATCTAAAGTTCGTGCGGCATTGGATTCTAACCCAGACATAGACACTATCATGGCATTGGGCGCTTCTACTGCTGGTGAGCCAACGGTTGCCGCGGTGAAATCTCTTGGCCTATCTGGTGATGTGAAAGTCGCGACATTCGACCTTTCTGCGGATTTCTTGAAAGCCATTGTTAACGGTGATGCAGCGTTTGCTATCGACCAGCAACAATTCTTGCAAGGCTACATGTCTGTTAACTTCTTAGCGCTTAACGCTGCTTATGGCTTGATTCCAGGTGGTAACGTACCTTCTGGTCCAAACCTGATTACGGCAGAAAAAGCAGCGCAAGTAATCGACTTATCAGCGAAAGGTATTCGCTAATACTTCTATAAAATCAGGAAGGCCTTATGGCCTTCCTATTTCACACCCTAATGTATTCCGTTTCAGTTTTACTGAATGCGTTCCGGAGGATTTATGTCACTAGAGAATGACTCGACAGTTGATGAACGATTAAAGGAAGAAAGCCGCGTAGCTCGTCTAATGAAACGACCAGAGCTTGGCGCCGTGGCGGGAGCCTTACTTGTTGCAATCTTTTTTATGTTTACCGCTGATGGCTCTATGTTCACCTTATCTGGGATCATGAACATTCTATCGCCAGCAGCACAATTGGGTATTTTGGCAATTGCTGCAGCATTATTGATGATAGGTGGTGAGTTTGACCTTTCTATCGGCTCTATGGTGGCATTTGCCGGATTGGTATTTGGTTTCTGTGTGGTTAACTTTGATCTTCCTTTGATCTTAGCGATTCCAATTACCTTGGTTTTCTGCGCTGGTGTTGGCGCGGTAAATGGACAAATCGTTCTAAGAACTGGCTTGCCATCTTTTATCGTGACACTGGCATTTCTATTTATTTTACGCGGCTTGTCTCTTGTTGGCTTAAAAGCGGCGACCGGCGGCTCTACTCAACTTCGCGGTGTACGTGATGCGGTAGCAGGTGATCCATTAGTGCCTTTCTTCAGTGGTGATGCCTTCCAAGGTTTCTTCCAATGGGCGGCTTCTATGGGATGGATTGATACTTTCCGCAGCGGTTTACCAAAAGTCCCAGGTGTACCAGTAGAGATCATTTGGTTCTTGGTGTTGGCGGGTGTGGCAACTTACGTATTGCTGAAAACGCCAGCAGGTAACTGGATCTTCGCGGCCGGTGGGGATAAAAATGCCGCGTCAAATTCTGGTGTACCCGTTCGCAAAGTAAAAATTGCTTTGTTTATGCTAACGGCGTCTTGTGCCGCATTATTGGCTATTACACAAGTGTTGGACGCAGGTAGTACCGATGCGCGACGTGGTTTTATGAAGGAGTTTGAAGCCATCATCGCGGCGGTAATTGGTGGCTGTTTGCTTACTGGTGGTTATGGTTCGGCAATTGGTGCCTTCTTTGGCTCAATCATCTTCGGTATGGTGGTTATTGGCTTGACCTACACCAATATCGACCAAGATTGGTTCCAAGTGTTCCTAGGATCAATGTTGTTGTTGGCGGTTATTTTCAATAACGCTATTCGTAAACGTGTGACAGGGGAGCGCTAATATGTCTGAATCAATTCTTCATATGGATAACATTGAAAAGCATTTTGGTAATGTTATTGCGTTAAACGGTGTCAGTTTTGATGTACGACCTGGTGAATGTCATTGTTTACTAGGCGATAACGGTGCAGGTAAATCGACCTTTATTAAAACCATGTCAGGTGTGTATCGTCCAAGCCAAGGGCAAATCTTCATGGGAGGTAAGCCTGTAGAATTTGGTAGCCCACGAGATGCGATGGGTGCGGGTATTGCTTGTGTATACCAAGATTTGGCGATGATTCCGCTTATGTCGGTAGCGCGTAATTTCTTTATGGGGCGTGAGCCAACCAAAGGTCAGTTCTTGTGGAAACGCTACGATACTGAGTTGGCTGATGAAATCACCATGAAGGAAATGAAAAAGATGGGCATTAACTTGCGCAGTGCTGATCAGGCAGTGGGCACCTTATCTGGTGGTGAACGCCAAACAGTTGCTATCGCCCGTGCTGTGTATTTCGGTGCTAAGGTATTGATTCTAGACGAACCGACTTCGGCATTAGGGGTACGTCAAACCTCTAACGTATTAGCAACCATAGACAAGGTACGTAAGCAGGGCGTAGGTGTGGTGTTTATTAGTCATAACGTGCGACACGCATTGGCAGTAGGCGATCGTTTTACCGTCTTGAATCGAGGTAAAACTTTAGGTACGGCTGCAAGAGGTGAAATCACTTCGGAAGAGTTGCAGGATTTGATGGCAGGTGGTCAGGAATTAGCGCAACTGGAAGGTTCTCTAGACGGAACCATTTAGGGTTAGGAATAGTCCTCTTATATTAGGTGTTGACTGATGATAGACCCAAAGGGAGCATGGCTCCCTTTTTTTATGCCACTATTTTTTATGCTACTAACAATAGGCGCGCTAAGAGATTCAGTTTGATTGATAAAAATGACTGGTGTTGCGGCCATCATCTTTGGCTTGATAAAGTGCTTGATCGGCTGCGGAATAAAGACTGTCAGGGGTCAATTCTTCTTGCATCACTGCGGAAGCAATACCAATTGAAACAGTGATATAAGAAGATACTTTACTGGCCGAATGGGCAATTTTTAAGCCTTCAATGGATGCTCTAATGGTTTCGGCGAAGTCTTTAGCGTATTGGCAATTTTGGAAATAACAAAGACAGGCAAACTCCTCACCACCGACTCGATAAAATTCCACTTCAGGGAAGCGCTTTTTTAGCGCCGTAAGATGTTGTGCAATGGCTTGTAACGCTTTGTCTCCTGCAATGTGGCCAAGCTGGTCGTTAAACAGTTTAAAGTAATCAATATCGAATACCATAAGAGCAAAGTTAGTCTGTTGGGCATGGTAATTATTAACCGCTAACTCCATATGATCATTAAACTGTCGTCGATTAAACAAACCCGTTAACGGGTCTTCAATCGACAGTTTATTAAGGTTTGTTTTTTGTTTAAAAATGAGAGTTAGTGCATAAGACAAGACAGCTAATAGCAAGATAAAAATGACAATGAGTGTATTGATTGCTTGGTTAATCCGAGACAGCTTATTAACATAGCGGTCAGTATGTAGGCGAATATAATCACTACCATGACTGTACATGGCAGCACTGTTGATCTTGACTTGTATAATCAAAGTATTTAATTGATTTAGCTGATCTTTATCATGCAAATTCGTCGTCTGTATTTTTTCTTTGAGCTGATGAATTTTGTCTTCAAAGCGATTGAGTTCTTCTTGTAATGAGGTTTTATCCAGATCAGATTGCAGCGTGTTCCAAACCTCTCGAATATTATCTAAACGATATTTTAGTTGTTCGATACGATTGATTAATGCTGACTTCGAATTTTTTATATCGTATTGCTGAGTCAGCGTGATTTCTTGTTCAATGAGGGCGACTTGCAAATTGCACTGCTGTAATTGATAGCGGATTTCATGTGGCGTGATACCAATGTGTCGGTGAATGTCTTTAATGTCCTGCTGAAAACGCCACAGAAAAACCGTCAACATTACCAAGGCAATGGATATAAAGGGAATGATAATGAGTTTGATTGGTTGTGGCTTGAACGAAATCACTTATTTAACCTGTATAATTCGGGTCAGGCTCCAGACCCAAAGATCGCCTTCATTTGCGCTTAACTTGAGGGTTTCTTCTCGGTTTGGCCATATCAACCAAAATGGGCCTTTATCATTAATTCTTAAAGGTTTACCGTTTAACGCGAGTGCCAAAATGGCATGATTCTGATCGGGAGCATGACGATGCATAATGACCGCATAATCGTCTGTCGCTTCTAGATAGATTTGTTCAAAATCAGCAATACCTGCATCCTCTAAAAGGTCTTGTAATTTCGGTCCGATAAAATCTCCAGAGGCACCCCAGATGGTGGATAATTCGGCATGATACAGGGGAAACTTCAATAGGTCTTCATATTGATAACGCTTGTCTTGAATGTCTATTACATAGTCCTGAGGCGAATCGGGCAAAGGTAATGTTTGTTGATAAAGAGAAAGTGATGTACTGAATACACTACCGCTGAAAATGCAGAGTAGGAAATAAAATACGGTTTTCATCATGACACATTCTATTCATAAAAAACTATCCTATCTCAGATTCATTCAATAATGAACCTGAGTATGTTGAAAAACCGCATTTATAAGCAAAAAACGAGTTTTTCACTCTTTACGGCTTGATTTTCTGGCCTTTAAAAAATCGGTAATCCATGCCATTAGATGCTCGCTGTGTAGGGTGTTCCTTGCAATGCTCTGATGAGCTTTCGAGACGACTTCGGGTGAAAGAGTAACCCCATCATAGAGTTTCACCAGTTCGGTTTCGTATGCTTTGGAAAATTCAGGGTGTGCTTGGAAGGTCAGTATTTGGTCCTGAAAAATCAGACCAGCATGCTGACAAAACTCTGAACTGAGAAAGGTTTGCATTTTGTGGGGTTTTTCTACTACCTGATCTTGATGAAAGGCACAAATCGCAATCTCTTGCGTTTTCGTAAATTGAGGAAGACTAATCTGCTCTGAAAGCTGATAATGGTGTATCCCAACACCCCATCCAGCAGAATATTTCTCAACCTTTCCACCCAGTGCGCGCGCAATCACTTGATGACCGAAACAAATGCCGACCAACGCCTGACCTTGTTGGTCGATGTCGCGGATAAAATCACACAAATTGAGAATCCACTCTTCATCAGCATAAGCATCAGATTTTGAACCGGTAACCAGCCAAGCATCACAAACTTGGCTATTGGCTGGAAACTCATTCAAACGAACATCAAAAATCTCAAATTCAAGTTCAGGGTCGATATGACCAATTTGGTCGGCAAACATCTGCGCATAAGCAGGATAACGATCTTGTAAACTTTCTGGTGTATTGCCAGCGGCTAAAATGCCAATTTTCATGTTTTATAACATCCTCAAAACATATATTAAGATGGTGGGTGTAAACGACTTTGGTGAGGCATGATAAAGATAGCAGCAATAACGGCCATGCTAACAATCAAAATCATCAAACTGGCTAACGCATTAATCTCGGGGGTGACACCCAATCTCTCCAAAGTAGCAGCACAGGTTTTTGCTCAAACATTTCCAGACGATAAATTAATTGGCATTTCTGCTCGCGATATTTTATTAGGGGACGGTAACCTACACTATATCAGTCAAAAAATTCCTCGTTAATACAATTTTCGTAACTTGATTCCAATTTTAAACAAAAAAAGTCATGTGAGAAATGCAGTCGCACGGCTTTAGTATTTGAGAGCTTGTTATTAATAACCTATCGTTATTTTTGCTCAGTTTTTTCTTCCTAAAGAGACTAATCAATGTCGTTTTTCACTTCTGGGTAGTCGTCAGAGTTAAACGCCGGGGTATGCGTTTCTTCCTGTTTGATCTAAATTATCGTCAACCTCACTACCAAGTCGTACAATGGCATAATGGAAATCAGGTTAATGCCTTGTCATTAGACCCATAGCAGCGCCGGCTGAATGGAATACCAGAGCAACACTCTTATAAACACCCCACAGCATGATGACCAAGAACCGTTTTTGACAGAATGAGATAAGTTATCCGGCAAACTGTGTAGACTAGGGTGAAAATCTTTATATTGGAAGCGATTAACCATGAAGCGAATGACATGTTTTTTGCCTTTGCTGTTACTACTGATGGCCGATAACAGTGGTGCTGAGTTCAGGTCGTTAGATTCCTTTAAGACGGGAGCCGCTTGTTATAACAGGGAAACAGAAGCTTATACGGCTGTAGTGGACACGCATTTGCATTATCGCCCTTTTGATGGGCGTGCTATTCCATTCCAGCAAGTGAACGATTATCTGCGTAAAACCAGTGTGCGTTTTGCGAATATATATGGCATAGGGCAGATGTTACCAGCCTTATCGACTTGTCAGGACTACCTAAAATGCCCCGGAACACCTGTTTTACCAACCACAAGAAATGATATGGTGAATGCGGCTAATCTCATAGAACACACACCTAGTGATTTGCATCTCACGCTTTCCATGACCTTTACTGATCTTTCTAATCCTGAATCAACCCTAGACATTATGCGTCTCTATGACAGGGAATATCCTGGATTATTTCGTTGGATGGGGGAAGTGAATTTAGTGAAACAGGCGCAGTTCAATAATCACCATCTTGCCGCTACACCAGAAAATATCAATTTGTGGGCGGATTTTATGGTGGAATTGGCGCAGCGCGATATGCCTATTACCATACATGCGGATTTGGGAACTCAATCAAATCCAACCCTTTACCTACCTTTGATGGAACAGGCATTAACCTTGTATCCTGATAATAAAATTATCTGGGCGCACATGGGAATTTCCTATGAGCAACTTAATGTGTCAGCTGAGCAGCATATAGACATTTTATCGAGTCTGTTGAGTACCTTCCCAAATCTGTACCTGGATATTTCATGGCGAGTTCTGGAAGATCATTACTTTAGTAAAAAAGGCAATAGGGCGCAGTATGTGGCCTTTTTAAATCGTTTTTCTGATCGTATTTTACCTGGGTCAGATTTTGTTGCATTTCGTAATAACCGCTTCGAAATTTACCAACAAGAATTAGAGGTAACGGGGCGTATTCACCAATATTTAAGCGATGAGGCATTTCGTAACATTGCGTTGGGGCAAAATTATTTTGATCTGCTGAATTTGCAGTATGTCGCCCCTTTAGTATGCCGTCAGTAGCTTATGAATCATGAAACTGACTTGTCTTGCCATTCATGAATGGTTTTTAATTGTTCCAATAAGAGTGATTTATTATTAGGTGTGAGTTCACTGTAGAGTTTTAAAATGACCTGGGCGTCTTTACTGATAATAATATCGCCACACTTTTTTTCATTAGGTTTGGGCAAAGAGTTTTTTTCGGTTGGAGTGTTTTGTGCGTTGTTTTGTGCGTTGTTTTGTGCATTGAGTAGGAAGTTTACGATATCACCATGAGCTTGTTCGCAAGCCGCATAAATAACAGAGGGTTTCGTATTGAGTGCTTTTGCCAGTTTGCAAAGAACTTTTTGTGATGGTTGGCGCAAACCTTTTTCAATGCGCGACACATTGCTGGTGGCCATATCTGCTTCCAGTGCAATTTGTTCCTGAGTCATTTTACGTTGTAAGCGTAAGACTTTGATAACCTGTCCAATCTTCATGACGAGATTATCCTTTTGGACTGACGGAAACGACAAAACCTGTGAGGCAATTTACCCGACACTGGTTGCCTTAAGGGCAATATTTGTATTTGGTTTTGTCTGTATGACAAATAAGAGTATTGCACTATCAATGTTTTCAATTCGTATAGCAGGGAATAGCTTATGGAAACAGATTTCTGGAACATTAAGCATGATTGGCGTGAATTAGATCAAGATGCTGCTGTATTGTTCTTACTAGATGCATGTTTCTCGCTCATTTCATGTAACCGTTTTTCTCAAAAAAATCTGCTAACTCATTGTTTTAGAAAGATTATCACATTTTCTATCAATTGCTTTTGGTCACCTAAGATTCAAGATATTTTTTTAGATAATATTGAAAATCATAAAACGAATAGTCATTTTCTTTTGTCTGAGTTGAACGCCATATTGAAGGAAGGTGAGAACAAGTCCACTAACGATTAAAGCATCAAACAGAAGGAAGCGGCTGTGATGGCGTTTCCTTTTTTATCAGCATCTGGCATAACAGAAAATTCAATGTAATAAATAAATACGAGGTACTTATTTTGCGGGCAATGCAGTTGGGATTTAATCAAGAGTATTCTGAATTAGCACCTAGCCTTGAAGAAGTGAAAGCGCAATCAGGTTTGGTTTTGCTTGAGTTTGGTGCGCCTTGGTGCGGGCATTGTCAGGCGGCTAGTATTGTTATTGAAAGCTTATTGTCAGCATATCCTAATTTGCCACATATTAAGCTGTATGACGGTAAAGGTAAAAAGCTTGGACGCCAATTTAAGGTCACTTTATGGCCTACCTTCATCCTTTTGAACGATGGCCATGAAGTAAATAGATGGGTAAGAGTAACCGAACAAAATGAACTCAATGAACTGGATTCTCTACTTGGCAAACATTTCACTACACGCTGATATCGATAAGGCGACCAAGGTTTTGGTTGGCGTCATCCAACACTTGAGCATTTGATTGAGTGTTAAGCTTGGCCTGTTTTGCTTCCGAAAGGCTTTCGGCAAGAGAGCCATTTTGTCCATCTAACTCTTTAGGTTGCACTCGATCCAAAGTCTGAGTAGACATTTGTGCAACTTCTTTTGAGATCTGATCTAGATTTCTTTGTGTCTGTTGCAGTCCTTGTTGACCATACAAAAAAGGGGGATGCTGAATTTTCATTTTTTGTACCTCACACATTTATTTGCTTATTTTAGCAACAACTAAGAGATTTTTTGACATGGCTTTTGTACACTTTTGTTTTTAATTGCAAAGCAAATATCACGAGGCTTTATGAACAAAATTTTTTTTCAGATGGTCTGTTTTATCTCGATGATGAGTCAAGTGCCTTTGGCTTTAGGTCAATTGCCTGAAAATCAGCAGCAAGCTGATTTTTATCAACTAATAGAACAAACTTCAAAAGCCCCATTACAGCAGCGCTTTGAATTATTAAGTGGCAGTTTAATGGGGTTGCCTTATCTTGCTGGTGGCTCAGGAGAAGGCCAATTGGGGCGTTTCGACACGGATCCATTAATACGGTTTGATGTATTTGATTGTACCACCTATGTAGAAACTGTATTAGCAGGACTGTTTGCCTCCTCTAGGGCGGAGTTTGCCCCGGCTCTTAAAACTATTCGCTATCAAGATGGCAAAGTCAGTTTTGTTTCGCGTAATCATTTCCCTAGTTTGGATTGGCTGCCTAACAATCAAGCGAGATTACAAGATGTGAGTGCTGAAATTGCGCAACAAGCATTAGGATATGCTAATGCCAGTATAGATAAAGCCGCTTGGTTTGAGCACTTAAAACAAGGGCCATTAACTTGTGAGGACAATTGCGACGAGGTACAACACGTGCTTCGCGAGTTAACGAAAAGTATTCCTGCGCAACAAGTCGCATTGCCTTATGTGCCACTCGTTGCGCTTTATAAGGAAGATACTGGCCAATTAAATCAAGCGTTATTAGACAGAATTCCTACACCCAGTGTCCTCAGTATGGTAAGACCCAACTGGCAATTAAAAGACATCATTGGGACCAATATGAACGTATCACATCAAGGCTTTTTATATCGCCAAGACGGTCGTTTGTTTATACGTCATGCCAGTGTGACTCATCAACGTGTGATGGATGAAGACTTTTTAGACTATTTTTCCCAGTATACGAAAGCATCTTCTCTAAAGGGCTTCAATGTTCAGAAGATACTTTTATGATGATTTTTTGCTGGACCTTTTATGTTTAAAGTTGGTATTGAAATGCTTTAAATGTAGATCTAAAGCATCGCAGGATATGGTGATTTCACGAACCGATAGATAGAGGGAATACATTAGACAGACCAGACTAGCAGCAAAGATATAACTGCCGATCTGTTGGTATTCCCCATAAATCGCCAGCATGGACATCACACATAAGAAAAAGCTAATGACACCCGCTTCTTGCATACGTCGAATCAGATAAATGCGTTTGCGTAAATTGGCAATTTGCTCTGTACTATTTTCATCTTCTTGTTTTGGATCAAAAGTACGTATGATGGACGCCAAGGTAACAAAACGATTGGTATAAGCCAATAATAAGAGTGATACCGCTGGAAATAGCATGGCGGGTGTGGTTAAGGTGATGATCATGATAGCCCTTGGAGACAAGTGTTGGATGAGGATGAAGGAAACTAGTTTAGCAGTTTTTCGAATAAATGGGTGACCCATTAGCCGCTTATAAATTGAGGAGAAAAGGATGGAGTTATCAGCTTTAAAAGCCTACTTGTTAGCCAAACCTGAAGCGCAAGAAGATTATCCTTTTGATGACAAAACGGCTGTCTTCAAAGTGCAGAATAAAATGTTTGCTTTATTATCGCGTCATCAAGGTAAAGCCTTGATGAATGTGAAGTGTCGTCCCGATCATGCGATAGAATTGCGAGATGTGTTTGAGGAAGTTATTCCTGCTTACCATATGAATAAAAGACATTGGAATTCCATCTTCTTGGAAGGCAGTTTGCCAGAGGGCGAAATCCAGCGAATGGTCGATCACTCCTATGCGTTAGTCGTAAAAGGAATGACCAAAGTGCAGCGTCAGGGCTTGGAAGTACGCCATGGCGCAACTGTGATTTATCATGGCCTATGAGAAAAAGCGGCCAATAGAGAATGCTATTGGCCAGGAGTTTATATCTTGTGTATTGACGGAAACATCGCTTATTAGAGTTTAAAGGTCGACATCACGCGATGTGTTTCTTCTGAGGTTTGCGCCAAGATTTCACTAGTTTCATTGTTCTGTTGAACTTGTAAACTTGCTTGTGCGGAAAGTTCTGCCACTTTCTCGTTTAAATCGCTCAATGTTTTTACCAAATCACTTTGTGACGTTACGCTGTTAATAACCGCGTGGCTAGCATGATTGATTCCTTCTGCTGAGCTAGCAATTTCTTCCAGATATTTTGCCGTGAGATTGATTTCTTCATTGGTTTTCTGCGATTGCTGATGGCTCTCCGTAATACGTAGCTCTGCTTGTTTGGCACCTTCTTGAAGTTTGCTGATCATGGCTTGTATTTCGTCTGTTGACGCTTGAGTGCGACTGGCCAAACCACGAACTTCATCGGCAACGACGGCAAAGCCGCGGCCCTGTTCACCAGCCCGGGCCGCCTCAATCGCCGCGTTCAGTGCAAGTAGGTTGGTTTGCTCCGCTATTTCGCTTATTACATCTAATACTTTACCAATGGTTTGAGATTGTTCTGCCAGTTGTACCACGGTATTTAAACCAGCTTCCAATTCATTGGAGAGCTTGTCCAGAGATTGTACTGTTTGTCGAATCGAAGATTGTCCAGTACGGGTTTTCTCAACGGTACCTTGTGCTGATTCTAAGGTGCTTTGCGTGTTGCTAATGACCTCGTTTTTAAAGCCATCTACTTCACGAATGGCATCCGTCATTTGATGAAACATACCTTCGCGTTCTTGCGTAATGGCTTTGGTTTTAAAGGCGACTTCCTTAAGTTCTTTGCTCTTGGTTTCGACTTGTTTATTCAAGCTAACAGCTTTGTTCAATGTGTCCGTCAGTCGTTCTACAAAGGTGTTATATGAAGTGGCAATTGTCGTTAGCTGGTCATTACCGGAAACGGGTAAGCGGGCGGTTAAATCCCCTGAACCGTGTGAAATGTTTTCTAAAGCCGTTTGAACTTGACGAATTGGCAGTAATATAGAGCGAAGAATTAACACAGATAAGAGTAGAGCCAGCAGAATGACAACACAACTGATGGTACCCAGTTTAATCATTCCAGCTTGAAATTGACTATCCACATCGTCTAGGTAGATACCAGAGCCTAAAATCCAGCCCCAAGGTTCAAACCCTTTAACATAGGAAATTTTTGCAACGGGCAGGTCATTGCCGGGCTTAGGCCACAAGTAATCGACAAAACCCGCGTCTTGTGCTTTTACTACTTTGACAAATTCTGAAAACAATTTCTTACCGTTAGGATCTTCCAGATTGGCGAGATCTTTGCCATCCAGCTCGGGTTTGACAGAATGCATGACTACAACGGCATTGTAGTCATTGAGCCAAAAATACTCTGAGCCTGCATAGCGAATGCCCTTGATGGTTTCCATGGCATATTTTTGAGCTTGGCTTTTGGATAATTCGCCATTTTGTTCAAGTGAATAGAAATGGGTCAGTACGCCTGTAGCCGTTTCAACTACATGTTTAGTTTGCGCGTATTTTTGATTAAGTAAGGAGGACTTGTATTCACTTAAAGCAAGCAACATGACAAGTACTAGGCCAATAGAAAACAACGTTACCAGGCCAATTAGCCTATGCTTTATTGGAATTTTTCTTAAGAGATTTAACATAGTTACTTCCTTATCGTTTTATATATAGAAGGTGCGAATAAGTTTTTTGAGCAGAAAAATATGGACTTATTTGCGCCTTCACTATCCCTATTATGTGGTTAATGTTTAAGAAAAGAGCTGTTTGTTTACAATTTTTATCCTTTTTACATAACAACTTTAATAATGCCATTTAATTGTCATGTATGTGTAACTTTATATCTCTAGAGTATTTGACAACCTCATTTGAAGCAGGAGTGGGGTTGAGAGAAAGTGTGGGGAATCATTTTTTCTTTGTACCTCAATATATTAGATCGTGTTGCGCAGAAAGAAGTGCGACTTGCATGATCAATATCCAATGACCAGTAACAAGTAATAGGGCAAGTATTATGACCATTAATCAAAAGCAAGAACTGAGTTTTGATGAGTTAGATGAATTAGTGCGTCCAGCACCGGAAGTGGTGGATTTTGAAGAAGTCGCAAACAAAATGGTATCGCGTCGTGGCTTTCTAAGTGGTGGTGCCGCCGTCGGTGCCAGTGCATTGGTGATGGGATCGACTTTTGGTGCTGCGCAAGCTATGGCTGCTCATCATCAACCTTCTCGTTTGGCTTTTGATATGGTTAAAGCGACTACAGCAGACACTATTACTTTGCCAAAAGGTTACACTTGGCAAGTGCTTGCTTCTTGGGGAGATCCATTGTGGTCAAAAGGTGTGCCATTGGATACAACGACTGGGGGAACGGGTGCTTCTCAAGAAATGGCTTTTGGTGACAACAATGATGGCCTTGCCTTCTTTAATCATAATGGTGTTTTCGTATTAGCGGTTAACAATGAATACGTCAATCCAAAAACCCTGAATGCGAATCGTGAAGATGGCAAAACAATGACCGCAGACGATGTGCGTAAGAACAAAGCGGCACACGGTGTCTCAATCATGGAGGTTGCACAGTACGATGGTAAGTGGAGCATCATCAAAGACTCTAAGTTCAACCGTCGCATCACTGCGGATACTGAAATGGAAATCACTGGTCCAGCTCGTGGTCACGATTTATTGAAAACCTCGGCCGATCCTCGTGGTGTGCTAGCGAAAGGTACTTGGAATAACTGTGGTCAAGGTCAAACACCTTGGGGCACTTATTTGACATGTGAAGAGAACTTCAACAGCTACTTCTCTGCCTCTGATGACAGCTACCAACTTCCTGATGAGCTTAAGCGTTACGGTGTGAGCACTTCTGAAGGTCGCTACAAGTGGGAAATGGCAGACGATCGTTTCGATCTTGTAAAAGAGCCAAATGAGCCGAATCGTTTTGGTTATGTGGTTGAAATTGATCCAATGAATCCAAATTCTCGTCCTAAAAAACGCACAGCACTAGGTCGTTTCAAACACGAAAATGCTGAAGTAGCCATTGCTGCAAATGGTCATGTTGTTGTTTACCTAGGCGATGACGAGCGTGGCGAATTCCTTTACCGTTTTGTTTCTAAAGGCAAATACCAAGTAGGTGCTGACAACTCAGACTTACTTGCAGAAGGTACTTTGTACGTTGCTAAATTCCATGACAATAATCGTGGTGAGTGGTTGGCACTTACGCCAGAAACCACTGGTATGACGGAAGCGGAAATTGCAATTCACACGCGTCAAGCGGCATCTAAAGTTGGTGCAACTACCATGGACCGTCCTGAGTGGGTCGCTGCCAATCCAAACAAAGTAGAAGCTTACTGCTGTCTAACCAACAACAAAAACCGTGGCGTGAAACCAAATGCAGGTGGTGATGAGACGCCAGCAGAAGGTCCGAACCCACGAGTGAAGAACAAATTCGGTCAGATCGTACGTTGGGAACCGATGAACGAAGATCATACCGCAAAAGATTTCAAGTGGGATTTGTTTGTGATGGCGGGTAACCCAGCGGTCTTTGATGATGCTTATGCGGGTTCTGCGAACGTTAACAAAGACAACATGTTTAACTCTCCAGATGGCTTGAAGTTTGACCGTAACGGTTTGTTGTGGATTCAAACCGATGGTAACTACTCGAACGAAGGGGACTTTGCTGGTCAAGGTAACAACCAGATGTTGGTGGGCGATACGGAAACGGGCGAAATCAAACGTTTCATGGTCGGTCCAACCAAGTGTGAAGTCACTGGTGCGGCGTGGAGTTCTGACTACTCGACAATGTTTGTCAGCATTCAGCACCCAGGTGGTACTTGGCCGACAGGTGGTACACCGTTGTCCAGCGTGATTGCCATCACTCGTGAAGATGGTCGTGCTATCGTTTAAGCATAGTAACGAGAAATGAAAACAAGCCAGCATATGAGAGTATGCTGGCTTTTTTATTTTTCGCACAAGGCGTTTTTTTAATCAAAAGTATTTATCTTATTTTGAGGTAATTGTGGCAATTGCAGAGAAAATTAATGTCTTTGTAAAAGGGATGGAAGCCTTAGCCACTTGATCTATTGAAGTTTATACCAAGGTGACGACTATTTTGGTCGTTTCGTCGCTATCAATGACTTATTGCTGCATTTGTTCATGATTCAAATTGCCCTATCGGTGAAATTATGATTTATCATAGATTTTGGGAGATCTGAGTCAGTTTTGGTAGATGTAGGGCAAGTTATGGAATTTCTATGGTCAGTAGCGACCGTCAGTATTCATTGGGCGGCGTTGATTTTCGTTGGTTTGTGTTTTGCGTTGGTGGTGGCGTTAGTGGTGATGTATTGGGTAGATACTCATCAAACTACTCATACCATTCGTCGTAATTATCCCATTGTGGGACGGTTTCGTTATCTGTTTGAGCATCTAGGCGAGTTTTTTCGTCAGTATTTTTTCGCTATGGACAGAGAGGAGCGCCCCTTTGATCGAGCGGAACGCTCTTGGGCTTATCGCGCTGCCAAAAAAGTGGATGCGACTATTGCATTTGGTTCCACTCGTTCCCTTGACACCTCGGGCGATATTTATTTTCTCAATTGTGCTTTTCCGACCTTGGAAGAAGAGGCTGTTCAGCCCAAAGAAATTTGCATTGGTGAGCGTACAGCAAAACAACCTTATCGCACTCGTTCAGTTGTGAATATTTCCGGTATGAGTTTTGGCGCTTTGTCTAAGCCTGCTGTTCAAGCTTTATCGCGTGGTGCTCGCAAAGCGGGGATCTGGATGAACACAGGGGAAGGAGGTTTGTCTCCCTACCACCTAGAAGGTGGTTGTGATTTGGTATTTCAAATTGGTACAGCGAAATATGGTGTTCGAGATGCTCATGGACATTTGAGCGACGACAAATTAAAAGCCATCGCCGAACATGACACTGTGCGTATGTTTGAGATCAAAATGAGTCAAGGGGCTAAGCCTGGTAAAGGTGGTATGCTACCAGGCGCAAAAGTGACCGAAGAAATTGCTCACACGCGAGGCATACCTGTAGGGCAAGACTCGATCAGTCCAAATGGTCATACTGACATCAGATCGATCGACGACTTGCTTAGCATGGTGCGCCATGTACGTCAGCTGACGGGTAAACCAGTGGGTTTTAAAATGGTGGTTGGAGACGTTCACTTCTTCGATCAAATGTGTCAGTTGATTCATCAAAAAGACATGGATTATTGTCCAGATTTCATCACGATAGACAGTGCTGACGGTGGTACAGGGGCTGCACCACAACCCTTAATGGACTATGTTGGTATGCAGTTGCGTGAAAGCTTGCCTTTGGTCGTGAACGCCATTACCTCACATGGCTTGCGTCCTTATATTAAGGTGATTGCATCGGGTAAGTTAATTGTGCCTGGTAAAGCCGCTTGGGCGCTGAGTGCAGGAGCCGACTTTGTGGTTTCTGCTCGTGGCTTTTTGTTTTCTTTGGGCTGTATACAAGCCTTGCAGTGCAATAAAAATACTTGTCCAACCGGTATTACTACTCATAATCCTGAACTGCAAAAAGGTCTTGTTGCCAGCGAAAAGTCAGAACGCGTTGCGAATTACGCTCAAGAATTATTGCATGGGATTGACTTAATTGCCCATTCTTGTGGCGTAAAAGAGCCTAGGGAATTGAACCGCTCGCATGTGCGTATCATAGAAAACCAAAGTCGATCCCACTTGTTCTCAGAGGTGAATCCTTTACCTGAAGTGAAAGCAGAGTACATTCGTCTCCATGATTCGCCAAGTGATCAAGAATCGTCTCTACAATAATCATTTATCTCCTTGATAATGGCTCTCTCTGGGCATTTTGTGGTCACTGAGGTATGTTGCTAGCAAGTTTATTTAAGGGGACGAATGTGAGCGCGTTATTTCATTATGCTTATCATGTGACTTCATTGACGGAAACTCGCGAGTTTTATGTCAATGTCTTAGGGTGTCAGGAAGGTCGCAGCACGGACACCTGGGTTGATTTTGATTTTTATGGCCATCAATTATCATTGCACCTTGGCACGCCTTCCCCCACGACAAATACCGGTAAAGTAGGGGGTCATCTTGTACCTATGCCGCATTTTGGTTTGCTCTTACCCTATGAAGAATGGCGCGAGATAGCGGATCGTTTAACAGCGGAAAAAGTAGCTTTTGATCTTGCTCCAAGTGTGCGTTTTGAAGGTCAAGCGGGTGAGCAATGGACACTTTTCTTTAAAGACCCAAGTGGCAATGCCATTGAACTGAAAGGCTTCAAAAACATGGCACAGGTATACGCGCAATGATTCCACTGGTAACGAGTCTGAGTCCACAAGAAGAGGCTCAATGGTTGCAGCGGCTGGCTAAGCATATACCCAATCAAGTTTTCCTGCCTTTGGCTGAGTTATCAGATCGGCAACGGAAAGAGTGCGAGTTGGCCATTGTTGCCAATCCTGATCCGAACGCGTTGGCCAGTTTGCCGAACCTGGTATGGGTACAAAGTTTATGGGCTGGCGTTGAGGGCATGGTTAACCAGCTTCCCGACGCCAAGTTTAAAATTGTTCGATTGATCGATCCTCACTTAGCGGAAACTATGGCTGAAGCGGTATTAGCTTGGACCTTATATTTGCATCGAGACATGCCGCATTATGCGCAACAGCAAACGCACGCTCAATGGCAACCAAGGCCTATGGTGCGAGCCAAAGATCGCCGTGTAGGCATCTTGGGATTAGGTGAACTGGGTACCGCAAGTGCCAAACGACTCAAAGCCAATGGCTTTAAAGTGTTGGGCTGGAGTCGAAGTGAAAAACAGTTCGCTGACGTGACCTGCTTTCATGGAGAGGATGGCTTAACGCAGCTCTTGTCACAAACCGATATTTTGGTGTGTTTATTGCCTTTAACTTCGATGACCTTAGGTTTACTTAATGAGGATATGTTAGCTTATTTGCCAACTGATGCTGCCTTGATAAACTTCGCCCGTGGAGCCATTATTGATGACATTGCCTTGCAGAAAAAATTGCGGCAAGGTGATATTCGTCATGCTGTATTGGATGTTTTTCAGCAAGAGCCACTGCCAACAGAAAATGCTTATTGGCGTATGGAAAATGTGACGATATTACCTCATATTTCCGCCCCTACTCATATTGACAGTGCATGTGAAGTAGTGGCAGAGAATATCCGCTTATATCAAGAATACAACATAATACCCGCTGCGGTTGATGTACATCGTGGCTACTAATAAATCTAATAAAACGGAGACTAAGTATGCCTCATTGTATTGTTGAATTTAGTCAAAATCTGGCGCAAGAAGTACCGCCAATGGACATACTGGAAGCAGTGCGTGATGCTACTATGGCCTCACAGCTGTTTACTCAGGAAGACATTAAGCTCAGAGGTTTGCCATATAAAGACTTTTTGACCGCGGGAACAGAGGATGCTTTCATTCATGTTACCTTACGCATTCTTGCTGGTCGTACACAGCAACAAAAGCAAAAGCTTTCGCAATTGGTGTTGGATGCCATAATGGCCTTTGCTCTCAAAGACGTCAGTTTCACCGTGGAGGTGTGCGATATGGATAGGGATACGTATTCGAAAAAAGTGGTGCTTTCGTCTTAATGAGGCTGTTGTTAATGAAAGCTATGGTGTTTTTTGCTGTTCTTACCGAGTCTTTTGTTAGCGGAAGAGACGCAGATCTTGTCGGCGGAATCCACGACTTCGGAACCTTATTTTCAGGCAGAAGAACCCAAAGTGCCAGAATCCATTAGTCAGCGAGCTAAGGAAGCAAAGGGCCTCTTTCAACAGCGGGAAATGCGAGAGCAAGCGACCGTCAATAATCCTTTCGTGATCACTCCCCATCGACCTAACTATTTTTTACCTATTGCTTACACGTCAAACCCAAATGATCGCGCTTTTTTAGGCGATAAGAGTGATTCGGAAAGTTTGCAAAGTGTCGAATTTAAATTTCAGCTCAGTGTGAAATTCCCAGTGGCTTATAATCTTGTTGGGCGTAACAGCAGCTTATGGTTTGCTTATACTCAACAAGCCTATTGGCAAGCTTATAACAGCAATATTTCTGCGCCATTTCGTGATACTAATCATTTTATTGTGGTTAAACCCAAAAAGGGGTTATTCGGCATTAAGCCAAGTTACATATCTTATGGTTTGAATCATCAATCAAATGGCCAATCTGGTGATTTATCACGCTCTTGGAACCGTTTTTATATCGAATTTTTATTTGAAACAGACGATACGGCCTTTTCGGTTAAGCCTTGGTATCGCTTTCCAGAAAGTTCCGACATGGACGATAACCCTGATATTGAAAAGTACTATGGCTATGGCGAATTTAGCCTGATACATGTGATTGACGATTACAGTATCGACGTCATGCTACGCAACAATTTGGACATGTCAAACAACCGTGGTGCCATTCAAGTGGGTTTCAACTTCCCTTTATGGGGAAAAACACGCGGCTATATTCAGTATTTCAACGGTTATGGCCAATCACTGCTTGATTACAATCACCAAACTCAGTCGCTGGGAATCGGTATTATGTTGAGTAATTGGTTATAGTTGTCCTTATTTTTTGACGATTGACACCTTTTCGTCATCTTATTGTCATGGAGATGTCATTTTTTGATTTTAAGCTAGTTGGTAATTTAACCTAGGAGCACAACAATGAAACTTATTCCTATCGCAACCAGCTTAATGACATTGACTCTTCTTACTGCTTGTGGCGGTCAAATGACGAAGTCCGGTTCTGACGAGAAAATGGCAGAAGCGTCCGCTTTGAACAACAATGATATGTATGAAGTACACCATGAAGGTCGTATTTACATTTTTGACGATCGTGATGTTTATGAAGATTTTCTTGCTGTAGGGGAAACGTCTTTTAGAAAAGTGCGAATCGGTGAAGGTCCTAAAGGTGAAACCATCGTATTTGGTTTGACCAATGAAGACAAAAAGAAAACCTCTGGTATTGCTTCAATCGAAATGTACGATGGTGACTTGGCTGGTGCAGAAGACTTTTACGGTGAAATGCGCGTAGAAGGCCGTATCTTTGTTTTTGGTTCTTTAGAAGAAATGAACACGGCTCGTATCGTGGGTGAAGTACCATTACGCTACACAGAAATCGGTGCTGGCCCACAAGGTGAAACCGTTGTTTATGCTTTAAACAGCAGCAATAAGAAAGTGCGTCCAGACGCTATGATTGCTAAGTTCCACCAAATGAATGATATGAAATAGATCATACAAAAAAGATTGATAAATGCCCCGTTCGTCGGGGCATTTTTGTTTTGAAATACAGGCCTTTATTTATTCTTATCTGCTGATGACCCTGTCATCAAGTTGTCACCAAATCGCCACCCAACTGACATTTTTCTCGTTTATGTTGAAGGATAAGAAAAAAGTGAGGTGGCCTTATGAACATACTGCAGAATATTCATGCATTTGATGTACAAACTTTCTCATGGTGTATGGCGCGTAAACACAGAGCCAAACTAACCAATATGGGCAGAGCGGTATCCTTTACCGCAGACGGTCCTTTATACGCCATGTTAGCAGCGTTCTTGTGGTTGAATGGTTACCATACTTTGGTCATTATTATCGCTGCAGGTTTTGCTTTAGAGCGAGTTTTGTATCTGATTTTAAAACGTGGATTTAAACGAAATAGGCCTGCTGACGCATTGGATAATTTTAACAGTTTTATTATTCCTTCTGATCAGTTCTCTTTCCCTTCTGGGCACACCTCTGGTGCTTTTTTCATGGCCTATTGTTTGAGTGAGTGGTTTCCAGGACTCAATTTGATGTTGTATTTTTGGGCTATGAATGTGGGTTTATCAAGAATATTTCTGGGCGTGCATTTTCCAACCGATACGGTAATAGGCGCCTTATTGGGAAGTGTGTGCGCGGGCTTGATGATTGGAGTCTTAGTATGAAAATCCTTTATGGTGTGCAAGGCACAGGCAATGGTCATATTACTCGTGCCAGAGCCATGGCAACGGAAATGAAAGCGGCTGGCATAGAGGTGGATTTTGTATTTTCTGGTCGGGATAAAAATGACTATTTTGATATGGAGTTGTTCGGTGAATATCGAACCTTTGAAGGATTAAGTTTTGCAGCACGGGATGGTAAGTTAGATCTCTATGCTACCTTTCGTCAGGCGAATTTTTTGCGTTTGTATCGTGACATTAAAGCGTTAGAGACGCGTGGATATGATTTGGTGATCACGGATTATGAACCTATCGTTGCTTGGGCTGCTAAACGTCAAGGCGTGCCTTGTTTGGGGTTTGGTCATCAATACGCGTTTAAGTATGATATTCCGCGTTACAAAAAAAATCCGCTGGCCCAATGGATCATGGCGAATTTCGCACCCGCTGGTACACAATTAGGAGCTCATTGGCATCATTTTGGTCATGCCATTTTACCGCCGCTTATTCACCATCTTGAGCTGGAGAATACACCGCAATCCAATCAGGTGTTAGTGTATTTGCCATTTGAAAACAGTGAAGCGGTTTTGGATTGGTTAGAAGCCATTCCAGATTATCAATTTAGATTGCATTGCAAAGACATAGAACCAGGTGTGTATGGCAATGTGGAAGTGTTTCCTTTTAGTCGTACCCAATTTCAAAAAAACCTTAGTGAATGTGAATCTGTACTTTGCAACGCCGGTTTTGAGTTGAACTCTGAAGCCTTGCACTTAGGCCGCCGTATCTTGGCTAAGCCCATGCAAGGTCAAATTGAACAACATTCCAATGCCATTGCATTAGAGTATTTAGGCATAGGTATGACCACAGAAACCCTGAATACCGAGTGTATCAAAGAATGGTTGGAGACCAGCCGTGTGGTACAGATAGATTATCCTAATGTGGCTAAGGCTGTGGTGAAATGGTTGCAAGAAAATGATGATTCCAGTGTTATGGATTTATGTCAAAGTTTGTGGTTACAAGTCCCGAGCCTTAAACAACTCAGTTTTCACTACCCAAATATTCAAAAAACCTCCAATCAAAACGCAATGAAACGCGCGACTGTTTAAACAGTCGCGCATCTCTCCTTTAATAAATGTCCTCTAAAAGAATAAAGGGATTAGGATGTTAAGTTCTTATTAAAGAAGGCCAAGGTACGTTGCCAGGCCAGTTCTGCATTCTTTTCATCATATCTTGCAGTGGAGTCATTGTGGAAACCATGATTGGTTTTTTCATAAGTGTAGGCCATGTAATCCACATTATTCGCCTTTAATGCTGCTTCATAAGCAGGCCATGTATCGTTTACGCGTTTGTCCATTTCAGCAAAATGTATTTGAAGAGGGGCTTTTATCTGATCAATTTTATCTTTTGCAGGGGTTCCATAGTAGGGCGCTCCTGCATTGATCACATCCGGCATATAGGCCGCCAATGTGTTGGTAAGGTAGCCACCAAAGCAAAAGCCTACCATTCCGACTTTTCCAGTGGTTAGTTTGTGGTTTTTAAGTACTCGAGCGGCGTCCATAAAGTCTCCCTCGATTTTGTCTCTGTCCAGGGTTCTTTGCATGGCACGTCCCTCGTCATCATTGCCAGGGTAACCACCTAGAGGAAACAGAGCGTCGGGAGCCAGCGCGACAAAGCCAGCTTTTGCCAAACGTCTAGCGACGTCTTTAATGTAAGGGTTTAAACCGCGGTTTTCATGAGCGACAAGCACCGCAGGGGCAGGGTTTTCTGCATTGACGTTTTTGGGAATGACCAAATAGCCGCGGGCTTTGCCATGACCATTTGGGGCTGCAAAGTCGATATAAGAAGCTGTAATGTCTGGGTCGTTAAAAGACACTTGTTCTGCTTGTGCATAGTTTGGGGTTAGAGATTTCGCGATGACGGATAAAGATAAGCCAGTTACTCCTAACGTACCCAATCGCGACAAAAATGTACGTCTGTCTATGTCGCCGTGGGCATATTCGTCATACCAGTCAAAAGCTTCTTGGGGAATATCGGTCGTCTTCAGAGGGGCGGTTATTTCTGCTGTTTGATTCATCACAATTCCTTCTTTTCTTCATAGGGAAGGTACGAATAAGAATTTACTTATGCCCATCAAAAGCTTGAGCCCATCGTACCCGCTTTCGTAACACCATGTTTAAAGACTAAAACGCATAATTTAGATTGAATTTTGTTTGTTAAGTTCATTTTTTATACAAAAAATATCAAAAATTTACTCACAATTTGTATACGTAACATGATCTAAAATTGGTTTACATGCGTATAACAAAAAAGATGTTTGATTGGCTTAACCAATCGCTTCGGCCGCAAGCGGCTGATCAACAAGTTCGTTAAAAATTGCCTTTGAACTTGCCATCTAGGCTATTGTTAGTTGTGAAAAATATTGTCATTCTTACTGAAGTTGGTTGAAGGAAAGAATACTAATGACGCGCAAATCGCCTATCATTATTACAGGAGGGGGTCAGCGCCTGGGGTTGGCATGTGCAAAAGCACTACAGCAAGAAGGTTACCAGGTAATCATTACCTACCGTCGTCAGAGAGAAGACATCGCAGACATTGAATCCTTAGGTATTCGTTGTATGCAAGCGGACTTTTCAAGTGCCGAGGGAGTGGATGATTTTATTGATCGAATTTTAGACGAATATCAAGCTCTAGGTGGTGTCATACACAACGCATCCGAATGGCAAGCGGAAGACACTTGCTCAGATACGACGCTTTTAATGGAAAAAATGTGGCAAGTGCATGTATTTGCTCCATACCGTATTAATCTTGCCTTCGAAGCATTATTATGTGCAGGTTTTAAAGAAGATGGCATTGCTGACATTATTCACATGACAGATTATGTCGCAGAAAAAGGCAGTGATAAGCACATTGCGTACGCTGCTAGCAAAGCGGGGTTAGCCAATTTAACCTGCTCCTTTGCAAAACGTTATTCGCCTCAAGTTAAGGTGAATTCCATTGCCCCTTCATTACTCATGTTTAATCACAGTGACGACGAAGACTATCGGCAGAAAGCCTTAAATAAGTCACTGTTACGAAAGGAGCCAGGAGAGCAGGAGGGCGTACTCGCTGTTAAGTATGTATTAGAAAGCGGCTACTTGACAGGTCGGACCTTGTCTCTGGATGGAGGCAGACATTTGGTATAACCAAATGGGGACTTCTTATAGCAAAGCCTCCTTGTCATAGGCGGGAGACAGTAACGTAGGACAAAGATATGAAAGCTAACATAGTGGAAAACTCGATGGTTAATCATGCCTTTCTTTCTGAGGAGGCTAAGCAAGTTCGTGATGCACTGATCAAAAGTGGGTTAGAAACGCCTATGATTGATAATGGTCTGACCACGGAAGAGAAATACCAACGTATTAAAACAGCATTTGAAGATGTGGTCAGCACCTTAGGTTTGGATTTGACTGACGACAGTCTGGCCGAAACGCCTCATCGCATAGCGAAAATGTACGTTAAAGAGATATTTTCAGGCTTAGATTACACCCAGTTTCCTAAGATCACCGCCATCGATAACAAAATGAAAGTGGATGAGATGGTTAAGGTAAGTGACATCAGCTTCACCAGCACTTGTGAGCATCACTTTGTCACCATTGATGGAATGGCTAAGGTCGCTTATCTGCCAAAAGATAAGATCATTGGTTTGTCGAAAATTAATCGTATCGTGCGATTTTTTGCGCAGCGTCCACAAGTTCAAGAACGCTTAACCCAACAGATTTTGGTGACATTACAGTCATTGTTAGAAACCGATAATGTTGCTGTCAGCATAAGTGCGGTGCATTATTGTGTGAAAGCGCGCGGTGTTATGGATTCCAGCTCATCGACACAAACCACCGCCCTGGGTGGTTTGTTTAAGCGAAGTGATAAAACCCGTGGAGAGTTTCTTGCTCAATAATGGATCTCTGTTTGTAGACCATTCAAAAAAGAGTCTCATGTAGGCTCTTTTTTTATGTCAGAATAAACAGATTGTTACTATCCAATGGTTAAAATTCGTGAGTAGAAAAAGTAATGTCGGATAAAAAATACTGGTTTCCAGCAAAAGAAAACGGTTTTGGTTGGGGCAAACCCAATACATGGCAAGGCTGGAGTGTGTTGATTGCTTATCTTGCGGTGACTTTTTTCATCTCTGTATTGATTGATCCTAAACAAGCTTTACTAGAATGGTTTGCTTGGGTAGCGATAAGTACCACAATGTTATTGATTGTTTGTTATGTGAAAGGTGAAGCGCCGAGCTGGAAGTGGAGACCCATCGAAAAAGAAAAGCGTAAGTGGTTTAAGTAAAGATAAAGATATTCATCTGTTATAAATAGGCTAGACTCTCCCTTTCATATTTGTATTGTTGAACATCCGCCATTGATGAAAAGGATGTGGTCATGCGAACTTCTGGTATGGTTTTACTGGTGGCTTATTTAGGTTTTATCAGTTTGGGGTTACCGGATGCGGCCCATGGTATAAATTGGCCCTTTGTGCGCGCAGACTACCATGTGCCAACTGGTTGGCTGGGACTGGTTATTGCCAGTGGTGGTGTAGGCTATTTAGTGTCCAGTTTTTCTGTTGGTAACTTGTTGGCCCGTTTCGGGGTTGGTTGGTTGCTTATTCTAAGCAGTTTGTTGGTTAGTATCGGTTTATTCGGCTTTTGTCTAAGTCTTAATTTTGTCACCTTCATGTTGTTTGCCGTCGTCATTGGTCTTGGTTCTGGTGCCATTGATGCTGGCTTAAATGCCTACGCAGCGGAATATTTCTCCACACAACATATGAACTGGTTACATGCCGCCTTTGGTATTGGCGCGACCGCTGGCCCTATTATCGTTACCAGTGTTTTGGTACATTTTTCGCAAAATTGGCGTTTAGCCTATGGGCTTATCGCTACTATCTTGCTCTTTATGACGATGATTTTTGTGCTGAGTCGTCATCTTTGGCGTAATGCCTCTCAATCAACGGGGTCGCAACCGGATGCAATCAAGACAGAAGTAACGCAGGCCGTGCCAGCAAACGTGAGCCAGTGGCAGGCATTGCGACATCCTCTGGTGCGACTACAAATTGTCTTTTTTCTCGTTTACACCGGTCTAGAAGTGGCAGTAGGTCAATGGGCATTTACCGTTATGACGGATTCCCGAGGCATTGCCATCAGCACCGCAGGCATTTGGGTTGCAATTTTTTGGGGAGCGTTGGCCTTTGGTCGAGCCATTTTTGGTTTTTTGGTGGCTCGTTTTGCGGTAGACCGTTTAATAGCCTTGTGTTTGATTGGTATGGTGTTAGGTACCTTTAGTTTTAGCCTGCCATATCATGCTTATTATAGTTACTTAGGCCTCATGTTAATGGGCTTCTGCGCTGCGCCTATTTTTCCTTGCATGATTTCGCAAACCGCACAAAGAGTAGGTAAAGCATTTGCCGCTCATGCCATTGGTTTTCAGATGAGTGCGGCAGTGAGCGGTGCGATGAGCTTACCTTTTCTCAGTGGCTTATTAGGTGAGTTGTTTGGTTTAACCGTTTTGAGTATCAGTTTACTCTTTTATGCCTTAGTGTTACTTACATTGTTCATGGTCATTATTAACAAAGCAGAGACAGCACTAAGGCACTTTGTAGATGCGCGCTAGAGAGCAAGTAACATACTCTGAGAATCTAATGGGTTTTGTTTTCAGGATCGCTTTCTAAGCGATTTCTGTGTAACAAAACAGGGAATAAGTACATCCATATACCGACTACCGCTAAGGTGCCAACGCCACCAATAATAATGGCTGGCACCACTCCAAACCAGGCGGCTGTTACACCAGATTCGAATTCCCCTAGCTGATTTGAACTGCCGATAAAGATGGAGTTGGCGGCACTGACTCGACCACGCATTTCATCCGGTGTTTCCAGTTGCACTAGAGTGGAACGAATCACCACGCTGATCATATCGGAAGCGCCCAACAAAACTAATGCCAACATAGACAAAAAGAGATGGCTGGATAGGCCAAACATAATCGTCGCCACACCAAACACAGCGACCGCGGCAAACATAATTTTACCAACGCTGTGTTGTAAGGGGCGGCGAGCCAAATAAATAGACATAAGTAAAGCGCCAATCGCAGGGGAACAACGCAATAAACCTAGTCCCCAAGGGCCGGTTTGAAGAATGTCTTTGGCAACTATAGGTAACAGCGCTGTTGCACCACCGAGTAACACGGCAAACATGTCTAAAGACACGGAACCTAAAATGACTTTATTGCCTTTGATGAAGCGTAATCCACCAAATAAATGTTCTAAATCGATTGGTGTTTTGTGCTTTACCACGAAGTTATAGTGTAAAAACAACAGTATTAGGCAAGAGAGTAAAAAACAGCTCATGCTGGTAGCGAATAAGGTGGTTGGGCCAAGTAGATAAATCACGCCACCCAAGGCTGGGCCTGCAATAACTGAAATTTCACGAGCGGAGGCCATGGCGCTTACCGCTCGAGAGAGTAAGTCGCTAGGCACTAAGTTGGGTAAGATGGCTTGATTGGCTGGTAGTTCAAACGCTCTGGCGGTTCCTAACAATATGGCGCAGCCGTAAATCATGTTGGCTGAGATACTGTTGGTCAGGTTGCCATAAGCCATGACGCCAACCGTAAATGCCATGATTAAGCGAGTACATACGCAAATTAATCGACGGTTATAGCGGTCTGCCACGTGACCGACTACCAGGGTGAGTAATAGCTGTGGCAAAAATTGATATAAGCCAACTAAGCCCAGCGCGAGAGGACTGTCCGTAAGGTCGTACATCTGCCAACCAATGCCCACACTGAGCATTTGAAAAGCAAAGGAAGAAGCGATTTGTGCTATCCAATAATGACGAAAGTTTTTATTTTGAAAGAGTGCGGGTAGGTTAGAATTCAACGTTATATCTCTGTTAGCTTTAGCTGGTGTGACGCTATTTTAGCTTGCTTTATGGATAAGTTGTGTCTCTTGTTGCCGGTTCAAAAGTTTAAGAATTGTGAATTTTGTTTAGTAGCGTTTTATTTTGGGGTCGAGTTGCTCAGATTAAGTAATAATATCGGGCCGTATTTTCATTGCTTGCCTGGATGCAAGTCTGTGTAATCTAAGTTAATGATAGAAAAGGACATTCTGTGATACATTCCGATGCGTATTCTTCTCGATATGAAGCGATCTCCCGATGGTTATTATTAACGTGTCTTGTCATTGTTGGGATAGGGCAATCTTTTGTGTTCACCTCTTTGCCGCCGATTGGCCGTGAAATCGGTTTGTCGGATGTGCGAATTAGTACACTCATTACCGCAGGTGCGGCGACATTTGTTGTGGCTGCGCTTTTTTGGGGGGGAATCATCAACCGGATTGGTCGCGTCCGTTCCGTTATTTTTGGTATGGGCAGTTACGCTTTGACGATAAGTGCTACTGGGTTTGTTTTGCAAAATGCTTTGCAAGGACATCTTTCTGCACAGCAAACCTATTTGATGGTATTTAGTTTACGTATTATTTTTTCACTGGGAATTGCCGGTATATTGCCTTCCATTCAAACCTATTTGATTGCCCACACAGATATAAAACATCGTAGTGCTACTATTGCTTTGATAGGTGCATCATTTGGCATAGGTATGATTCTAGGACCAGCTTTCGCATCATTACTCAGTAATCTAGGTTTGACTGTGCCTTTTTACATCATTGCTATTTTGGCTGGATCTTCATCTTTGCTGGTCGCCTTGTATGTGAAAGATGGAACACATGTACGTCAATTTGAAAAGCCTGCTCGTATTAACTGGCTCACCCAACCAGTTATGCCATTTTTATGCATGTCCACTTTGGCGCTATTGTCGGTGACTGGCATACAACAAATTATGGGCTTTTTGATTCAAGATAGGTTTCAGTTAGACGTGGTGCAGACGACCCATCAACTTGGTTTTTTAATGATGGTTATGTCGTGTTTTAATATTTTTGTTCAAATAATATTGGTTCCACGCTTTCGGTTGGGCGTGGTGACTTTGATTTTCTCTGGCGTAGCGATTGGTTTGTTGTCGCAATGTGTGTTTTTGTTCTGGCAATCGTTACTCGGTGTATTCGTCGCCATGGCTTTATTTGGCGCTGGTTTTGGTTTTCTCTTTCCCGGTATTATCACAGCGCAAACCCTGTTGGTGAAAGACGACCAACAAAGTCGCTTGGCCAGTGTGAATGCTTCAATGCAGGGGCTCGGAGCCGCTTTAGGGCCAGTCATCATGGCGTCTTTTTATCAACTCGGTCAGTTCATACCTTTCTTGGCGCTTAGTGTTGGCTTAGTGAGTTTATGTAGTGTGTTTGTTTATTGCCGAACTCAGTTTGGAGCCGCATTTCACTCTTGATCCGCGTGTTTGTCTTAATTGAGTTTGGCTTGTGCCACTTGTCGCGGTGGCATACCGAAATGCTGATGGAAGCGGCGGCTGAACTGACTCAAACTTTGATAGCCTAAATCATAACTCACTTGCGTCACAGAATGATGTTGTTGAAGTAGCAGATAGGCCCGGCTCATACGTCTTTGGTGTTGATATTCAAGTGGTGTACAACCAAGCTGTTGTTTAAAACACTGATAAAAACGACTGCGACTCATACAAGCCATTTTGGCCAATTTTTGGGTGTCTAGCGTTTGCGCAAGGTGATGTTCTATCCAATAGAGAACTTGAGTGATGCCATTGGTATCTGGGCTTTTTTATGTCAAAAGGACTGTTTGCGCCACTTTATTGCCTTTCATCGAATTCTTTTCTTGTTTCCTATTGGAAACTATCTTTCATAAGTGATAATTTTCACTAAGTTAATTTTGAGTGATGTCTTTCTACTAGGCTTATGTATGGCAATCAGTTTATTTGACCTTTTTAAAGTGGGCATAGGTCCTTCTAGCTCACACACCGTTGGACCTATGGTGGCAGCCAATCAATTTGCATATCGTCTGCAAAAACAAGCTGTTATGTCACATGTGATGCGCTTAAAAATTGATTTATATGGTTCTCTTGGCGCCACAGGAAAAGGGCATGGCACCGGTGTTGCTGTACTCATGGGGTTGGCTGGAGAACTCCCTGAAAGTATTGACACACATAGCGTTACTGAACGAGTAGAACGAATCGAAGCCGAACAAAAAATGGCGTTGCTTGGAATGCATCCTATTACCATGCTGGTCAATGAGGATTTGATATATCACCGTGTTGATCGATTGGATTTTCATGCTAACGGCATGATATTAGAGGCCTTTGATGCAAATGAGAAAAGCTTACACAAGGCGACCTATTATTCCGTTGGTGGTGGTTTTATTGTTGAAGAAGACGATCAAGGTAATGTGCAGTTAGTGGAGGACACAACTGAGTTACCTTATGACTTTCACGACGCTCATACCCTGCTTGAATTGTGTCGTAAGCACAACAAAAGCATTGCTGAGATCATGATGGCCAACGAACAAGTTTGGCGTAGTGAGGCGGATATTCGACAGGGTATTCTAGACATTTGGTCCGTGATGAAGGAATGCGTTAAGCAGGGTATTCAGAATGAGGGGATTTTACCCGGAGGTCTTAAGGTAAAACGTCGAGCTGCCAGTTTACATCGTGATTTACTTAATAAAACCCGTATGGACATGATTACGCCTTCTCTTGGCGCCATGGATTGGGTAAACCTTTATGCTTTGGCTGTGAATGAAGAAAACGCAGCCGGTGGTCGTGTGGTGACAGCACCCACCAATGGTGCTGCTGGTATCATTCCTGCTGTGTTGCATTACTACTGGGAATTTTGTCCACGTTCCAATGAAGAAGGTGTCATTGACTTTATGTTGACTGCTGCTGCGATTGGTTTGTTGTTCAAAGAAAACGCCTCTATTTCAGGTGCTGAAGTAGGCTGCCAAGGGGAAGTGGGCTCTGCTTGCGCCATGGCGGCAGCGGGATTGGCGGCAGCAACAGGTGGCACGCCAGAACAAATAGAAAATGCTGCGGAAATCGGAATGGAACATAATTTGGGATTAACTTGTGACCCGATTGGGGGGTTGGTTCAAGTGCCTTGTATTGAACGCAATGCCATGGCGTCAATGAAGGCCATCAATTCCGCCACCATGGCACTGCGTGGTGATGGTTCTCATTATGTCTCCTTGGATAAAGTAATCCGCACCATGAGAGATACTGGACGTGATATGAATGACAAATACAAAGAAACGTCTCGTGGAGGTTTGGCTGTCAACGTCATTGAGTGTTAATGACAGTTTTGCAAAAATATTGCTTGTAATAAAAATGTCATAAAATTCTATTGTATTGAATTTAAGCGCCTTGCGGGGCGCTTTTTTTTCAGCTGATTATGTTGGCCGCCACTTTCTCTAACGGAGAGGGTTTTTATCTAAAAAGTCCCAGTGTAGAATGGCGCCGCATTTTAAATCTTACAGAAATGTGACTGAATGATTTAGCACCAAATAACAGCAAAAATTTGGTAGAGATTAATTTTACAAAGTAGAGCCTTATGGATCTGACATACAATTCCAAGAAAGAATCCAATTCGTTAGTTGGTAATGATTTTATTCGAGTGTTAGTTGCTTTAGCTTTCATTCTAGGTTGTGGTTTTTACGCTTCTGTGAACGGTGTAGCAGCTTCTAATCTATCTATTCTGGCGATCGCTGCTGCGATCGGTGCTTACATGGCTGTGAATATTGGTGCCAATGATGTGGCAAACAATGTAGGTCCTGCGGTAGGGTCTAAGGCGTTATCCATGACAGGTGCAATCTTAATTGCAGCGATATTTGAAGCAGCAGGGGCATTAATTGCCGGTGGTACCGTGGTAGGTACTATCAAAAAAGGTATTATTAATCCAAACGCCATTGCCGATGCAGAAACTTTCATTTGGGTGATGATGGCCGCGCTCTTAGCCGGTGCTATTTGGTTGAACTTGGCGACTTACCTAGGCGCGCCAGTTTCCACTACGCACTCTATTGTTGGTGGTGTACTTGGTGCTGGTATTGCTGCTGGTGGTTGGGATATCGCCAATTGGGACAAAATGATAGCCATCGTGGCGAGTTGGGTGATCTCACCTGTTTTGGGGGGCGTCATCGCAGCGACTTTTCTTATCTACATTAAGCGCACTGTGACTTACAAGAGTGACATGATCGAAGCGGCTAAGAAAGCGGTACCCCTTTTGGTTGGTATCATGGTGTGGGCTTTCTCGACCTATTTGATTTTGAAAGGTCTGAAAAAGATCTGGAAACTGGATATCGTTTCGGCGGGTTTAATTGGCTTTGCCATTGCTCTAACTGTCTATTTCGTAGTTCGCCCAATGGTGGATAAAGCGGCGGCAAGTCTAAAAAACAATAAGGATGCGGTAAACAGCTTATTTACCATTCCTTTGATTGTTTCCGCTGCATTGCTCAGTTTTGCTCATGGCGCTAATGATGTCGCAAACGCAATTGGGCCTTTAGCGGCAATCAACGATGCACTTATTTCGGGAGCGGTTTCTGGTAAAGCGGCCATTCCTTTGTGGGTTATGTTGATTGGTGGTGTTGGTATTGCAGTTGGTTTGGCATTGTTTGGGCCTAAATTGATTCGTACTGTTGGCTCTGAAATAACAGAATTGGATAAAATGCGCGCCTTTTGTGTGGCAATGGCCGCAGCCATCACTGTCATTATTGCCTCACAGCTTGGTTTGCCTGTGAGTTCTACACATATTGCAGTAGGTGGTATTTTCGGTGTGGGTTTTTTGCGTGAGTACTTAAAACTGTCTTATAATAAAAAACTTTCTGCTATCACCGAACATTCGCAAGACGCTGGCCATGATGCAGAACAAACACAAGCTTTTGTAGAACGCTTTAATGCTGCGGATGTGACTGAAAAGCGTGCGATTTTAAGAGAGCTGAAAGCTTCTAAAGCGATGTCTCCAATTTCTTCTTCTGAGCGTAAAGGTCTGAAGAAAGCGACGAAAAAGGAGCTTGTTAAACGTTCAGCCTTGTTGAAAATCGCCGCCGCCTGGGTCATTACAGTACCAGCGTCAGCGATTCTAGCGGGCTTGTTGTTTTACATGTTATTGGGTTTTTCCGTCACAAATGCTGAATGAAGATAAGAGCAAGCTTATTCGAGCTTTCATCAATGGCTTTGAGGAGTATTTGGGTTAGTTGAGAAATATTCTTATAGGCTGTTGGTAATTTTGTTTTAAAAGAAAGCGGTAAAAGTTTGTTTTAACATAGCAGTGTAAAGACCAGTAATCTGGTCTTTTTCTGTTTTAATACCCGTATCTGTGGTATATAAAGCATTGTTTTATTTTAGTTTATTTTTGAATTTTCTTGGAATGTGTTTGGTAAGGGAAGAAGTCTGTTGGTAGCATCCGTCATTCTTAGTATGATCGCCTTGTGTACTGTGGTATTTTTTGTCCAATGGAAGCACAAGCAAAATGAACTTAAAAAGCGCATGTTGGAGCGATTATCAACTCGCGGAGAAAAATTGTTACATGCTTTTAGCATGTTAACAGAGCGATACTTTTTAAAAGAAACCAAGCTGTTTTTGATTGAGTATTTATTGTCTGTAATCCAGCAGTTGAAACAGGCGGGAATAAATACAGAATTTACCTATCAACAATACAACTTAACCAAGTTGTACTCAGAAATTGCAGCCGGTAAAAACGTTTCGGAAAAACGCAGAGTAAGCAGCCAGGTGGAGTTTGATCAGACGCAAGGTGCCTTGCAGTATATTCTGAAAGAATTACGCAACTTGTTGGAATCGAATAGCATGGGCCGAGTAATGGTTCGTCATCATATTGGTTTGATGCGCTTCACTCATTCACTGGCATATCGAGACTTTTTGGTGTGTCAGGCCAAACAAGATTTGGAAAATGAAAGGCGTAGCCGAGCGCTGGAAAAATATCGTTTGGCCCTGTCTGTTATGGATAGACACAGGGCTATTGGTTTGGCACGCAAAGAGTCGTCACGACTGCAGAACATGATATTGGATGTCGAAGAAGAGTTACTTGATAAAAAAAAGAGTGAAAATAACGATTAGAATTATTTAATTGGTTAACCTGCGTCTAGAATTAGTCAGGGTTGATATAAATTTAACTAAGCAAACGACGTTTGATATGAGTACAGTTACCATTACCGTGCTGTTGTTAGTAATTGGCGGCTTTATTACTTTTGCTATTGTGCTGCAATTAAAAGAGCAAGCGCGATTAGAGAAGTTGCGCAAAGTAGCGTCGTTAAACAATCAGTTAAGACAAGTACGTCGTTACCTTGATGAAATGCCGCCACAATATCAATCCAAAGACATGCGCATCTGGTTATTTACTAGAATGTTGGCGATATACGATCAACTCATCTCTTTACAGCCAGACGCCAGTTTAAAACGACGTCGAAATCATCTTGCGGAAGAGTTAACGGAATTTCAAGAAAGTAAGCAAAAACGTCGCGCGTTACCAATGAACGATGAGCTGAAGATTATTGAAGTTAAACGTTTGTTTGAGTCCTTCAAGTCTTTTCTCATTCAGGCGCAAAAAGATAAAATAATCCATTCCGATGTGGTGCACAGATATCGTAAGTTAATGGATTTCTATCATTATAAAGTAAACGCTGATTATCATGCTTACTTAGCCAGAAGGGCTTTTTTGAGTGGTCAAATGGAAAGTGCAATGGACCTCTACAAAGAAGCAATAAATCAATTAAATCCTATACAGGACGATATTGAAGCTCAGACTATTATTCAAAAATACACGGATTTACTACAAGAAATTCAACAAGACCTTGAATTACAGCAAGCGGAAGAAGAATTAATCAAAAGTATGGAAAGTGAAAAAGAAGAAGAACTGGATGATGAATGGAATAAATTCATTGAAAGTTCGACTTTTCAGGAGAAAAAACGCTTTTAAAGGTTTCTTTTTATTTTGTTCTAATCGATTATATTTCCTTATGAATTGTTAAAAGGATGTTTTTGTGAATTTTGCTCTCTTGTCGGCTTTTATTCCTACTTTTTTCTTTGTTTCTATTACGCCAGGTATGTGCATGACATTGGCCATGACGTTAGGCATGACAGTTGGTGTTAAACGGGCTTTATGGATGATGCTGGGTGAGTTAGTGGGCGTGGGAACCGTTGCTGTGTTGTCTGCAATTGGTGTGGCCGCCTTGTTATTGAATTACCCGGATGTGTTTACCATTTTTAAATATCTTGGTGGTGCCTACTTGGCCTTTATTGGCATTCAAATGTGGCTATCCAAAGGCAAAATGGCGATCAAGAGTGAAGATATTGGAGCCCCTGCATCGCGTAAAGAGCTGATTTCTCAGGGCTATATCACAGCCATTGCGAATCCAAAAGGCTGGGCGTTTTTTGTTGCCTTGTTACCGCCGTTTTTAGTCGCTAATCAACCTCTAGCTCATCAACTGGTTATTCTTATCAGTATTATTCTCACCTTAGAGTTTAGCTGCTTGTTGATCTATGCTACTGGTGGGCGCACCTTGAAATCCCTACTCATGCAAAGTGGTAATGTACAAATCATGAATCGTATTGCTGGCAGTTTGATGATGGGAGTAGGAGTTTGGTTGGCCATGAGCTAACTCTTAGCGCGACTTTTAGAGGTGTTTTTATTGCCTTTATAGTATGTGGCCTTTGTCCCTCCTGTGGCGCTTTTTCTCTTCCCTGAATTTGTTTTGTAAGTGCGTTTTTTAAACGGGCTTTTTTTCGGTGCAGGTAGGTTTTGCAGTGCTTGGCTGGATAATTGTTGTGACAGAGTCAACAGCTCAGACAAATTGCCAGTCAGCGCTGTCATAAAGTCCTGATATTTGGCCTCACCTACACTCATGGCATTCAGTTTTGCTTCCCATTTCGCCGTCATGTCAGGGGTAATCAATTGTTCAGGCAGGGCGTCAGCAAAGGCTCGACCTGTCACGCTGGCATGGATTTGCTTGCCTTGGCGTTGTAAAAAGCCGCGCTTGAATAAGAGTTCTATAATGCCTGCTCTGGTTGCTTCCGTACCGAGACCATCCGTGTCTTTGAGAATGGCTTTAATGTCTTTGTTGGCGACAAATCGATTGATGCCCGTCATAGCAGCCAATAGTGTCGCGTCGGTAAAGGCGGCGGGCGGTGTGGTGACTTTATCAATAATAGTGCCTTGTTGGCACCAAAGTTCGTCACCCTTAGCCAAGTTTGGTAGTTGATCTTGCTCTTCATCTTGATCTGTTTTCTTTTTGCATGGTAATAACGTGCGCCATCCCTCCGCAATAGGAGTACTGCCTTTGGCTTCGAACATGCCTCCAGCAATTTGCACACGAATATGGCTCGCTAAGTATTGGTATTCAGGGTAAAACTGCATTAAATATTGACGAGCAATCAAGCCGAAAATGTGTCCCTCAGCCTTACTAAGTGTACTGGCTTTGTGAGCTTGTGAGGTTGGGATAATGGCATGGTGAGCAGTGACCTTTTTATCATTCCAGGCTTTACTTTTTAATGCTGAATTGGCACCAGCGGCTCCTTTGGCTAATTCATCTGAGACGCTAGAAAGTGCTTGAATAATGTTGTTGGCTTCTTGGTGCTGCGAGCTCGGCAGATATCGACAATCAGACCTTGGGTAGGTGATGATTTGATGTCTTTCGTACAATGTCTGACAAAGGTCTAAGACCTGCTGTGCTGACATGCCATATATTTTTGCTGCGTCAATTTGCAGTGCGGATAAATTATAAGGCAATGGCGCTGCTTGTTTCTTTTGTTTGTAATCTGCAGAATCGACAATGGCGGGTTGGTTGCTAATGCGAGTCGCCACATTTTCTGCCAAGGCGCGATTTAATACTCTGCCTTCTTCATCCATGTATGGGCGACAAGCGTCACTGGGTAACCATTTGGCACGGAAAGCTTGTTGTTCTGGTGTAATTAGTTGCGCCCATACTTGGTAAAAGTCTTTGGGGATGAAGTTTTCTCTTTCTTTGTCACGATTGGCAACCAACCCCAATACTGGTGTTTGCACTCGACCTATGGATAACACCCCTTGATAACCTGCCTGACGACCGCGAATGGTATAAGCGCGTGTCAGGTTAAGACCAAATAGCCAATCGGCTCTGGCACGTGCTAATGCGGAGCGAGACAAAGCCGAAAACTCACCATTGGCGCGCTGGTGCTGGAGTGCTTTTTTCACCGCATTTGGCGTAAGATCACTGATCAGCAAGCGTTGCGTACTTTGTAGCTTGTGCGCTGGCACTTTGCAGTAATGCAGTACTTCATCAACCAATAATTGCCCTTCACGGTCTGGATCGCCCGCGTGGACCAATTGATCTGCTTGTCTAATGAGTTTTTTCAGAATGCTTAGCTGCTTTTTGGTGTTGCTTTTCTCTTGCCATTGCCAGTCGACAGGAATAATAGGTAAGTGATTCAATTGCCAAGATTTAAACTCAGGGTTGTATACATGAGGTTCGGCTTGTTCAAGCAAATGACCGATACACCAGCTAATGCAATCGCCATTGGCTAACCAGATACAGCCTTCTTGTTTTTTTTGAGGGCTAGGAAAGGCGGCTGCAATGGCGCGAGCTAAGCTGGGTTTTTCGGCAATATAAAGAATCATGGTCACACTTACTGTTTATATATACAGTAAGTGTAACCAAGTGTTTTTATTAACACCAGAGTTGATTTATTTGATGGGCACAACCAATACAGGAATGTCGCTTGAGTGAATAACCTTGTTGGCGGTGGAGCCTAATAGCATTTGACCAAGGGTACTGTGTGTTCGACTGTTCATAATGATGAGGTCGGCTTGTTGCTGTTTGGCAATTTGTTGAATGGAATCAGCGGGTGAACCACTCACAATGAGGGATTCAGGAGCATACGTCAGCTGTTTTACAGAATCTTGATGCTGCGTAATAAAACCTTGTAGAGCATCTTCCAAACGGTCTTGGACTTGCTCTTTCGCTTCTTTTCGCATGCTTTCCAATACCTCATCACTGATATAGTTATGTATCATGGTGGCAGCTTGCGGATTCAAGGGCTCCATGACATGCATAAAAATGATTTTAGCCTGATGCGTCAGGGCTAGGCTGAACACCAGTTCGATGGCGGACTGTGTTTGAGTTTCTAAATCACAGGCATAAAGCAGGGTATTGAGTTTGGGTAACATAACTGCGCCTCCACATCCTTTTTCTTATTTAGAGGCTTTAAGCTTAGTCCAGTCCGCTTTTTCTGTGCTGATCTGCATCAATTAATGGAGAAGTGATAAGCAAAGTTTCGTTTCGTGTATTGGATGCCGAGGTTTAATTGGCGTGATTAGCAAACAGAAAACAGCTCATCGAGGCAATGAACACAAAGCTGATAAAGAGCATGCTCAAGTAGTCAGCGGTTTTTTTGTCTGATTTGTTAGGTTGGGTGGCTGGAACAAAAGCACCTGTCTTCATGACGATTTCCTTTTGCATCGAGTGAATATTTTGTTAATGATAATCAATGTCATTTAAAAAATCTATCTTTTCTATTATAAAAATTAACCAGTGTCCTTTCTGGTTTGCGACATGTCCCATATCTATTAGCTATGTTATTATGGCGCCTGAATTTTTGAAGCAATTGAAATAGAGAGTGTATTTATGTCAGAACTGTCGTTCGACTCAAATGAAGCAAAAATAGCATATGGTATTGGTCGTCAAATTGGTGACCAGCTACGCGGTAGTGATCTAGGTGAGTTGTCTTTAACTCATTTGTTTGCTGCGATTGAAGACGCGTTGAACAATGCTGAAATGCGTGTTCCTGGTGCTGAGTTGGAAGCGGCATTTGCTGAACTGCAACAAAAAATGGAAGAAAAAAGTCGCGCAGCGTCTGCTGAAAACATCCAAGCTGGTGAGGCTTTCCTTACCGAAAACAAGGCAAAAGATGGAGTACAAGTGACGGATTCTGGCTTGCAGTATGAAGTGCTAGAAGAAGGCAAAGGTGAGATGCCGGGTGCAGACGCGACAGTAAGAGTGCATTACGAAGGTCGTTTAACAGATGGTCAAGTTTTTGATAGTTCAATTGCTCGTGGTGAGCCGATTGAGTTCCCACTAACGGGTGTAATTGCCGGTTGGACAGAAGGTCTGCAGTTGATGAAAGAAGGCGCGAAATACCGTCTAACCATTCCTGCTGAATTGGCCTACGGTGAGCAAGGTGCTGGCGCTATGATTAAGCCTCATTCTGTTCTTCAGTTCGATGTTGAATTGATCGCTATTGTTTAAGAAGACTGTTAGTGCAATAAAAAAGCGAGCCTAGGCTCGCTTTTTTGTGTCTAGATTTTAACAATGGCTGGCCATTAAATCTCCCGCGTCATTCGTACATGAAGCTTTCCGGCTTCAAGAAAGACTTTACCGTCACTGCGAAAACCTTGTTTTTCATAAAAGCTTTGTACGTCTACTTGGGCGTTGAGGAAAACCTCACTGTGCCCCATCTCTCTGGCCACCTGTACGGCTTTGCGCAGGAGTTTTTCACCATAGCCTTGATGACGATAGGCTGGTAAAACGGCCAGGCGACCGATTTGCCCTTGTTCTGTTAACCGACAAGTACCAGTGGGGACGGCTGTGGTGCCAAAGGACAAAAAGTGTACCGCGTTTTCATCTTCCGTGTCCCATTCATCTTGGGCTTCTATGCCTTGCTCTATGATAAAGACTTGCGTGCGTACGAATTTAAGCTGATCTCTACTGCTATTCCAATCTGACGTTAAGACATTCATTCTGTGTCCTCATCCGTTTCATTGGCGGTCACTTCTATGAGACCTTGCTGGCTAATGAAAAAACGCATCAGCGGCGTTAGGTCGGAGTGTAAGTTTAAGTCTAAACCAGAAAAGTCAAATTCGCTTTGATCGCAAATGGCTTGCACAAAGCTTATTAATTCTTTCTCGACGACAATGTATTCTCCGTTACAGAATACTGTAATTTGCTCCGGGTTAATGTGTTGCTGGTAATAACAAATACGCGCATCCCCGGGGCGGATAAAAGTATGGCCCCGAATGGCCTGTTGGAAAGCATGATTCACTTCAGCTTTATTGAGAGGTGATAGGTATTCAGGGTATTTGCTTTCACTCATGGTTTGCCCCAGCCACTCTGCTAACAAGTCAGGCTGTTCCAGCATTTGACTCAATTGCTTTTGCAAGTAAGCAATGTCGTCAGCATGAATTTCGGCGTTGTGTTCTCTTTTTTCCGTTTCAGGAGCGGCAAAGCGCTGTTTTTCATTGATCTGCTCACAGAGTTTGTCACGCACACCGGTCAAGGCAGCTTGTAAGCTTGGTGCTCTGAAACCAATAGAATAGGTCATACAATCGTCGTTTACCGCACGACCATTGTGGGCATAGTTGGGCGGTAAATACAGAATGTCGCCTTCTTCTAAAGTCCAATCCATGTCCGATTTAGCATTAAAATTGTCCAATATATGTAGATCGATTCCAGCAATGGCGGAGTCTTGATAATCTTCCGGCGCTAATACTTGCCAGCGGCGCTTGCCAGCAACCTGTACTAGAAACACATCGTATTGATCATAATGAGGCCCAACGCTGCCGCCTGTGGTGGCATAGCTGATCATGACATCGTCTAGTCGCCAGCTGGGTAAGAATTGGAAACGCTCTTTTAAGGCTTGAACTTCCGGCATCCAATGGTCCACTGCTTGTACTAATAGCGTCCATTCTTGTGCGGGAAGATTCGCGTAGGTGTCTTCACTGAATGGCCCTTGTAACAATTGCCAAGGAGTATTGCCTTTTTCTATCACAATACGAGATTCCACTTCTTCTTCCATTGCTATGCCAGCCAATTCATTGGCATCCAATGGCACTTCAAAGTCCGTTAATCCTGCTCGAATCAATAGAGGTTTCTTCTGCCAATATTCGTTTAGGAAAGTGTCTGCTGTCATACCGCCAAGAATGGAAAGAGGGGTGTGGATATCAAACATAGTGTGCTCAATAAAAAAGAAAATGAAATAAGTTGAGTGGATAAAAAAGAGCCGATAAATCGGCTCTTTTTTATCCGTATTGTTTACAGTTTTAGCCTTTAATGGCGTTTGCTTGTGCCACTGCATTACCTATGTAGCTGCTTGGCGTTAAAGCTTTAAGCTCTTGCTTAGCTTGCTCTGGTAGTTCCAAGTTATCGACAAAAGCTTCAATCGTTGCTTGATCAATAGTACGACCACGAGTTAGCTCTTTGAGTTTTTCATAAGGCGACTCGATACCATAGCGACGCATCACTGTTTGAATGGGTTCAGCCAATACTTCCCAAGCTGCGTTCAAATCTTCTTCTAAGCGTACGGCATTGATTTCCAATTTGCTGATGCCTTTTAGGGTGGCTTGGTAGGCGATTAAACTGTGTGCTAAACCCACACCAAGATTACGCAACACTGTGGAATCGGTTAGGTCGCGCTGCCAACGAGAAATAGGCAGCTTGGCACTTAGATGATTCATGATGGCGTTGGCGATGCCCAAGTTACCTTCGGAGTTTTCGAAATCGATTGGGTTAACCTTGTGAGGCATGGTAGAAGAACCAATCTCACCCGCAATGGTTTTTTGCTTAAAGAAGCCCATAGAAATGTAGCCCCACACATCCCGGTCAAAGTCGATCAAGATGGTATTGAAACGACTGATGGCATCGTACAGTTCTGCAATATAATCGTGTGGTTCGATTTGTGTAGTGTAGGGATTCCAAGTCAGACCAAGCGAAGTCACAAATGCTTCGGCATGGGCTTGCCAATCGACATCAGGGTAGGCAGATAAGTGAGCGTTATAGTTACCGACTGCACCGTTAATTTTGCCTAGAAATTCCACTTGTTCGATTTGTTTTAGCTGGCGTTGTAGGCGTGCTGCCACGTTGGCCATTTCTTTACCAACAGTCGATGGGGAAGCGGTTTGTCCATGGGTACGAGACAACATAGGTTGTGCCGCGTGTTCAATGGCCAAATTTTCAATCGCCGTGATGACCTTTTTCAGCTCTGGTGTAATGCCTTCCGCCAGTGCTTCACGCAACATCAGAGCGTGAGATAAGTTGTTGATGTCCTCTGAAGTACAAGCAAAGTGAACGAACTCAGAGATAGCGGCCAGTTCTGCGTTATCCGCCATTTTGTTCTTAATGAAATACTCAACCGCTTTAACATCATGGTTGGTGGTTTTCTCAATGTCTTTGATGGCTTGAGCATCAGCTTCACTGAAGTTGTCTGCCAGTTGGTTCAACAAGCTATTGGCTTGTTCGCTAAGGGCTGGAACTTCAGTAATTTGTGGGTGGTTAGCAAGAGCTTGTAGCCAGCGAACTTCAACGATGACACGCATACGTAGTAAACCGAACTCGCTCACAGAGCGACGCAGTACGTTGGTTTTCGATCCGTAACGACCGTCGATAGGGGAAATCGCGTTTAAGCTAGTTAATTCCATTGAGATAACGCCTCGAACATGGTTTTCAGGGAGCGGCTATTATAGGCAAAACAGACAGGGTAATACAGGGATAAGAAGAAGGCTTTGATATAAAAAAGCCCAGATAGACGTTTTGATTCGCTATCTGGGCTTGGAGTTGATTTAGTGGTTTACTAAATCGCTTATAGAGACGCTAAGGCTTGGTTGAAGGTTGCGCTAGGGCGCATGATTTTAGCCACTTCTTCCAAGTTCATGTGGTAGTAACCCGCCAAGTTCGCTGCTTTGCCTTGAACTTCTGTTAACTCAGCCACAATTTTCGCTTCGTTGTCAGTGAGTTGCTTCGCCAATGGTGCGAATTTCGCAGCCAAAGCGGCATCGTCAGATTGTGCGGCCAATTCTTGTGCCCAGTACATAGCTAAGTAGAAGTGGCTACCACGGTTGTCGATTTCGCCCGTTTTACGAGAAGGTGACTTGTTGGTATCCAAGAGTTTGCCTGTCGCTTTATCTAGGCAACTTGCCAAAACTTTTGCTTTCTCGTTGTTTTGCTTAATGCCAAGCTCTTCGAAAGACACGGCGACCGCTAGGAATTCGCCTAGAGAGTCCCAACGAAGGTGGTTTTCTTCTAGAAGTTGCTGAACGTGTTTCGGTGCCGAACCGCCAGCACCAGTTTCGTACATGCCACCGCCGTTTAGCATAGGCACGATAGACAGCATTTTCGCAGAGGTACCTAGCTCCATGATTGGGAATAAGTCAGTTAGGTAGTCACGTAGCACGTTACCGGAAACGGAAATCGTGTCTAGGCCACGAATGATGCGTTCCATAGAGAATCGAATCGCTTCGTTGTAAGGCATGATGCGAATGTCTAGACCTTCAAGATCGTGTTCTTGTAGGTATTTCTCAACTTTCTTACGCAGTTGTGCATCGTGAGCACGTTCTTCTTCCAACCAAAATACGGCTGGTGTGTTCGATTGACGAGCACGCGTTACACCCAATTTCACCCAGTCACGAATCGGTGCATCTTTGGTTTGACATGCGCGCCAGATATCGCCTTTTTCGACTTCGTGTTGCATCAACACATTGCCTTGCTCATCCACAATACGCATGGTGCCGTCAGCAGCCATTTCGAAAGTCTTGTCGTGAGAACCGTATTCTTCCGCTTTTTGAGCCATCAAACCAACGTTTGGTACGGTGCCCATAGTAGCAGGGTCGAATGCACCATTGGTTTTACAGAAGTTGATGACTTCTTGGTAAATGCGAGCGTAAGTACTTTCTGGCATAACGGCTTTGGCATCGTGTGCTTTACCGTCACGGCCCCACATTTTGCCTGAGTTACGTATCATTGCCGGCATGGAGGCGTCAACGATTACGTCACTTGGTACGTGTAGGTTAGTAATGCCTTTGTCTGAATCTACCATGGCCAATTCTGGACGAGTGTTGTAAACGTCTTGAATGGCTTGTTTGATTTCTTCTTGCTGAGCTTCTGGAAGTGTTTTGATTTTATCGTAAACACTGCCTAAGCCGTTGTTTGGATTCACGCCGATTTCTTTGAAAAGCTCACCGTATTTTTCAAATACGTCTTTGTAGAAAACCGTTACCGCGTGACCGAAAACGATTGGGTGAGACACTTTCATCATGGTGGCTTTTACGTGAAGAGACCACATGATGTCATTGTCTTTTGCATCTTGTAGTGTGTCTTCAAAGAAAGCGCGTAATTTCTTGCTGCTCATGTTCATGCTGTCTAATACTTCGCCAGCAATCAAAGGCAGAGATTTTTTTACTTCAACGGAACCGTCTTTAGCAACAAATTCAATACGTACGGTCTGGTCTTTTTCCATTGTGACAGACTGCTCAGAAGAGAAGAAGTCACCGCCACGCATGTAGTCAGCGTGTGAAGTAGAGGTTTTTTTCCACTTACCCATAGAGTGAGGGTATTTACGAGCAAAGCTTTTTACCGCAGCCGGGGCACGACGGTCTGAGTTACCTTGACGTAATACAGGGTTTACCGCACTGCCCAGTACTTTGGCATAACGCGCTTGCGCGTCTTTTTCCGCGTCTGTGGTTGGATTTTCTGGGTAGTCAGGAAGGTTATAACCTTGTTCGTTCAACTCTTTGATTGCTGCATTGAGCTGAGGCAAAGAAGCACTGATGTTAGGCAATTTTACGATGTTGGCTTCTGGAGAAAGGGTAAGTTCCCCTAGAAACTTAAGGCCATCTTCCGCTTGCTTGTCAGCAGGTAACACATCAGAAAAAGCTGAGATAACACGACCAGCAAGGGAGATATCGGTCAGCTCAAGCTCGATATCGGCCTCTTTTGCAAAAGTACTGAAGATTGGCAATAAAGAAGATGTCGCCAACGCTGGTGCTTCATCGGTCAAGGTGTAGTAAATGGTTTGTTTTGACATGTAGTTCCCCTAACATTTCAGGCGTTATGCCCATTGAATCTAAGATGACTTTTCGCCGCCATTGCTATTCTACCCGTGGATAGTGGGTAAAATTTTGCAAGTATACTAACGAAAAAAAGTCTCAAGTCCTATTGGTTGCAAACTATACTCGTAATTAATGCAACTTATTCTTGTTTATTTTATGTCATAAAAAAAGGCCATAGCGGCCTTTTCCTGTTTAATTTCGAGCGTCTAATGTGAACTGACCCCATAAAGTTGGACTCTGTTCTAAGCGGCTTTCAAGGCCTGATTCCGATACTCTATCGGACTCAGGCCTTTTAGTTTCTGC
>NZ_JBSWYU010000012.1:0-135457 GCF_056161265.1 Marinomonas sp. ABL3_031 | reverse complement strand
ACGTTAATATAGACTCAACGGAAGTGCTTGTTAATGCCGCTGGTCATGAATCGGCTCATGAAATGGATGCGCAGGATGGCAATCATTACAGTCAAAGCGATAACGAAGCCTACGCCAATAATTTTGGTAGCAACTTAGCGGACTATACGAATTTAGCCTTAGACATCAATGGTTATGATGATGGGATGGCGACTACGAATAGCCATGTTGGGAATAATACATCATTAGTCTTGGCGAATACGAAAGTATATAATACTCTTGATAAAGAGCAGGGTGACTTTATGTCAAGATTTATACCTGTTTTGTTTAAAACAACACCTAAAAAACCACCCAAAAAACCATTTAAAGGCAAAACGCCTGAACAGATAGACAAGATGTTCAAAGATAAAAGTTTCCAACCTAGAGGGCCTGATCCTTTGAATGGTAAAGGTGGTTATGTAAATCCTAAAACAGGCCGTTCTTACCATATCGATCCTGGTGGTAAATACAAAAAAGGTACTGAGTATCCGCATGTGGATGTGAACCGTACAAACGGTTCTAAATTATCGAAGAAAAAATACCCACTGGGAGATAAGCTAAATGACAACTAATAATTTTTTGTTGAGCTTTGAAATATCCAAAGATGGTGATGAGTTAAATATCCATTGTGATGATGCTGGGTTGGAAAATTTGCGTTCGATTATTTCCCAAATTAAGGGGAAAGTGAGCCATGAACACTTAATGACTCCAAGCTGGGGCGGCAATGAGCTTTCAGAAGACCCTCAATCAGAAGATAGTCATCTTCTCAACAAAGTTACCATTCATAAATGGTAGTTGAGCAAAGCCTGCTGTTGCGGGCTTTGTTGTTGTATCTACTCAGCGGTAACGATCAGCCAGCCCTCCATGACTCTAACCTTACTTCTTATTAAGACAGGCACCTTAAGAACTCAGTGTTTACAAAGCTTCTAGCGTTTTCTTGAGGATATTTAAATGTACTGTATATAATTGGCTCTTCACCTTTCTTAGTGGGTCAACTCCATTGTTAGCCCTCCAAAATGGAATAGAATTGCTCTCTTAAATCTTCTTATTAGGACAGGCACCTTAAGAACTCAGTGTTTACAACAAATTTAGCAAGACACCCACCTTAAGTTCTTAATATTTTCAATAAGTTAGAAAATCCTTTAACTTCTTTCGAGGCTCAATCCTGTGATTGAGCTTTTTTGTTTCTCTTGAATAAGCCCAAACCACCAAGGCCACCATCGGCCTTGTCATTGTCACCGTGGCTGGATTTTCCATTGAAGAAAGGAGAATGTAACCGTGTTTTGTGTGATGACGTTGAGTTCTTAGTGTGCCCCGTCATTTTTCTGAAAATTCTTTTGTCTTTAAATGTAGAAAAGCCAGTCAGGGTGAGCTGACTGGCTTAGTGTCGTTATTACATCATTTTAATGGGGAGACTTAATATTCAAAGGCACCTATGTCTGGTGCAGAGCCATTGTAGCTTTCACCCACATTCGTCCCAGCATCAATTAAGTCACTGCCACTTTTTAACTTGAAAAAGTCCACATCCGGCAAGCTACCGTCTGACTTACGAGGTCGTAGTAAGTCGTTGATATTTAAACCTTCAAAGTCACTTGATGACACAGAGATACCATTTTGCCAACTATTATTGGATATACTGGTACTGCTGGCATTGAATTGATCACTAGAGTCTTCAGGGTCATAAGAAATGGTATTTTTGATTTCTAAGTATTCCGCTCGGTTAGTATTGCTGAAGGAAATGTTACGACCATTTTGATAGGCAATCGAGTTATAGATAGTGACTCGGCCTCGGTTACTATTGTGATCATAACCATCAACGGCATTTCCTGCTGCAATGGTATTGATGAAAATAGCGTTGTGTTTTAGGTCTTTGTCATCACTACCACCGGTTTTGAAGCCATTACCATCTCCATCACCACGATTGCCATTTTCTAAGTAACCATTACGAATGACCCAGGTATTTTCATACGTGGTGGTGATGTTATTGGCACCACGAAGATAACCGTCCACACCATCGTCTAGGTTATTCCATGCTCGACAACCATAAAAATAATTACCATTGCCTACTGTCAGTTTTGCTGCAAAACCATCAGCATTTTCCAGTGAAGAATCGGCGTTGTAGTAGGAGTCGACATTTTCAATCCTGTTATTACTCGCCCCATTATCCAGTTGCACGCCAGTATCCGCATTACGATAAAAACTAGAGAATTCAATGATATTGTCATCTCCAGTTATGTGCAGACCGTTATCGCCTGCTCTTGTGACATGAATGCCATACATGTGCCAATGGTTACCGCTTAACTCCATGCCTCTATTACTGCTGGATTCGGACATAGAAGAGAAGTTGAACACGGGATGGCTGTCACCCGGATAGTTTCTTAGGATGATTTTATTAGACGATGAGCCAGATTTTGACAAACGAATTGGAGAGTCGAAGTAGTAGGTCCCACTGCGGACATAAATGGCTTTGCTGGAAGAAGCATTACTAATAGCAGAAAGTATTTCGCTTTCTGAGTCCACCACTGTGTTATTGCTTGCAGTAGGGCCATTGCCAGAAGGCGGGTTCGTTGTGCCGGAACCGTCTAGAGTAATGTTAAAAGCATTAGAGTTGCTAGTCTCATTATCACTGTTGGTGTATTTGATCCAGAACCAGTAGGGAACACCGGCGTCTAAATTCTGCACTGTATATTGGGTAACTGAGGATGACACAGTGGTGATTCTTGTGCGGCCACTTGGATTACTGTCTGTATCGTAATAGATTTGATAATTGGAGTTAGTATTTGAACTGTTCCATTGCAAGGTAACCTGATCACCACTGCCTGAACCGCTTAATGTGACATTATTTGCGCTTTTTGGCGTGGTGTTAAATGCATTGGAGTTGGCATATTCTCCTGTGTCGCTGTCCAGAAACTTAATCCAGAACCAGTAGGTTGTACCGTTGTTTAATCCTGTAGCGGTATAGTTGAACGTGGAGGAGGACACGCTATCCAGCCTTACCCTGCCGCTTGGATTACTATCGGTGTCATAGTAGACCTGATAAGCAGCACTGGTTTCACCAGAATTGCTCCAATATAGGTCAACTTGGTTGCTTCCTGCTATACCACCGAGCGAAACACTGTCAGCCCAAACTAAGTTGGAGCTGGTCGCCAGTAGTGCTGACAAGCTAATTATTTTCATCATTTTATTCATGGTTATATTCCTTCAATTTAATCCTTAAATTGCTTAGGCTGAAATGTATTTGCTTATTTCAAACCTAAGTATCTCTTTTTGAATTGCTTGAGGAAATTTAAAGAAATGAAAATTTATTTTTTTTAAAACGACATTCCTCATTAGTAAACTCTAGTTAAGAATGAGAATTAGAGTCATTTATAATTTTTATCGATAATGCTTTCTTTGATAGTGTGTTTTGCCTTATTTGTGCTTACTGCTTGTTTTAAAAACAATTAAATTCTAAGAGGCTTTTTGGTGAGCTAAGTGACAAAAATGGCAACAGAAAGTTAACAGGACTCCTGAACTTTAACAGGACAACCTTAGGTTCATTCTTAAGGTGAGGGTTTTCGGCCTTTAACTCTTTTAAAGGCTTCATCATGGAGGCCACCATATCGCCGTATTTCGCTCGCTACTGATAGATAGAGGTGGTACTGATGCTGTGTTCTCGGGCTAAGTCAGCAATCGACATTCTTGCTTCGTGTTGCTTTACAATCGCCAGGATTTGGCTTTCGGTAGACGTGATTTTTGCATAGAGTGCTCCTAATTCTTTGATCATAAAACTCTCTACTTAAAGCCAATTATTTTTCAGGAGGATGACAAGTCTTAACAAGATAAATAGCATCTCTGGGTCTCTGTCATCAGCAGTCTTATTGGCTTTTTTCATTTCTTTATAAAATAAAAACAATTTCTTGATAAAATTAAAAACACGTTTTATTTTTAAGTTTACTCATTAGTGTTTAATGAGTTGCTGCTTCGTTGTAGCTAAATGTAACGAATCTCACTCGTAAGTGATGAGTCCAATGATGGCAAGTCACTTTAAAGAGGAAAATTAGTTTTTGGATAGATCTTTTACTCTTAGTTGTTAGCACATAACGTCAAAAAAAATAAGGACTTAATTATGTATATCAGCTTAACTAAAAAAACGTTAAAAGCCACAGGACTTGTGTCTTTAACTTTGGCATTCTCACCTCTCTATGCGGCAGGCTTAGAAGGTTATGCGACACTCAATGGCAATACTACTGGTGGTGCTGGCGGTAATGTCGTTTATGCCAGCACAGGGACGGAAATAAACGAAGCCATGTGTGAGCGTGCCGATGATGATACGCCTCTTATCATTTATGTGACTGGGGTGATCAATCACGGAAATACCGAAAAAGTGAGGGGAAGTTGTGATACTAGAGATGATGAAATTCAATTCAAAAGGGTAAAAAATATCTCTTTAATTGGTACCAATGATGGCGCTCTATTTGATGAGATTGGCATCCATTTGCGTGAAACATCCAACATTATTCTACAAAATCTACATATTCGTAATGTTAAAAAATCTGGAAGTCCAACCTCTAATGGCGGTGATGCGATTGGCATGGAAAAAGACGTTTATAACGTCTGGGTAGATCATAATTTTTTAGAAGCTTCTGGTGGCGAAAACTCCGGTTACGATTCTCTGATTGATCTGAAAAATAACGTTAAGTATGTGACTGTTTCCTATAACCACTTTTATCTTTCTGGACGGGGTGGCTTGATGGGATCAAGCGACAGTGATGATCAAAATACTTTTGTTACTTTTCATCATAACTGGTATGACACGATTGATTCTCGTATGCCGTTGTTACGACATGGTACCGCTCACGCGTACAATAACTACTACAATGACATCGCTAAATCGGGTATGAATCCACGTATTGGTGGGGCTATCAAGGCGGAAAATAACCACTTTGAACGTGCAAATAATCCTATCGGTACCTTCTATACCGATGAAATGGGTTATTGGGACATCAGTGGCAACATTTTCCAAGACGTAACTTGGACACCTGCTAGTGATGAATTTCCAGCCGGGCCTAACCCTGTGTCTACGACGTCAATTAGTATTCCTTACTCTTATCAGTTAGATGATGCGAATTGTGTGAAGAACATAGTAATGAACAGTGCAGGTTCGCAAAAAGGCCTAAAAGTCTCGAACGGTAACTGTGGTGTCAATTAATGCGGTTTTGATGTCATAACAATCCTACTAAGAGACATGCTTGGCATGTCTCTTTCTTTAGAACGACAGGCAGCGGTTTTGTTTATGCTGTCGTCACAAAAAGCCTCATCGTGGGGGGAAAATGCTTATGCGGACACCTAGCTTGCGGTACGAGCCTTAGACCAAGCCAAAGACGCGGTAAAAGATACCAAAGCCGCGTACGAAGAGGCCAAGTAAAAAGTGTTTGAAGGCAAGCTGCCGAAAAGTGATTTGGCTTTCTTCAAAGTTAACCTAGCGGCCGCCACGACCAAGGTTGCCAGCGCTGCTACCAAGGCGTTTTATTTGCTACCTATTATTGATACCGACTTAAGCCTTTTTCAAAGGCGGATAAATGATTTTTAGAGGCGTTCATCAGTTTTTTAAAGGTGCTGTAAATGTCGTCATATTCAGCTTGATTGAGCAAGGGGTTCTTTAAGAAAGATTCATACATAGCAATATTATCAATCTCGGCTTGCACACCCGTTGCAAAGGCATCTTTAAGCGACTCTGGCAGTGTTACATAGTGTGCAGAATCATCTTTGGGTAGGGTAAATCCATGATGATGATAAATGTCTTTTAGCCATTTAATATGTGTTTCTTCAGATTGAATAATGTTACTAAAAGGACGTTGCTCACCATACTTCTTCATAATCAGTTCATATTCAGAGCGCGCTAGATATTCATCTTGTATCGCATATTTCAACATTTGTTGAATTGACGGCGATGTATTTTGCTTCGCTGCTGCAGCGCCAAATCTTGTGTCACTTGCATTAGCGACATTCAATACTGTAATGATTAACACCAAACTGACGGTATATATAGACTTGTTCATGGGGGCTCCTCATCTCACACTTTATGTTAATGTATTAATATTAGTATAGGCTAATATAGTGGTTGAATTTCTCTTTAAAGCGTAAATTAATAGCCTAATAGAGAAGGCACATTAGCCACTTAAGACGTCAGTGTTATCAAGCTTCTTAACAGGTGTGTCTAAACAAAATTCATCTTATAGTTTTTTATCCACGGCATGTGATACCGAACTGATACCGAACTGATACCGAACTGATACTGAACCGCCTTCTTCTATCTGCTTTACTCAATAACTCCCCCATTGCAATCGCTACGGATTTTAGTTCGAAAAAGGAGTTAGTTATGCCACTTTCTATTCACCCATCTATTGGTGTTGCTCGATTAGGAAATTCTATTGAAGATAAATTTTTGTTAAATCCAACGAAAATTGGTGGATTGCCTTACGAGTCAGATGATAATCGTCAACCCACTAACCAAGTAACTCATTTTAAAGACAAGTCAGGCTGTATTCTTCGTCAAGGACAAGTTTTTAAAGTATTCGACAGTAATGGAAGTGAAATAACCCTTAATTCTGCCAATGTGAAAAACATTGAATGGACGGTGCATCTGGCTAATAAAAAGCCCGCTTGGTACCAATTCCAAGAGTTAAACGGTAACTTGTTGTATGGTGAGGCAAATAGCTATCAAAATCGTGGGATTCCTTGGCGTAATGAAGGTGTCAAAGACCTTGATGAAAGACGTAATAAGCTGATCATTGATCTAGGACCCCGTACCGTTAGTGGTACTTTGCAAAGTCAGGAAATTAGCATCCCAACTATCCCTTCCGATTATCCGGCATCTTATCCCAATCCCGAAGGAGGGTTTAAACAAGGGTCGTCGTACTTCAAAAGTTTAGGAACCGTAATGACGGACAATGAAGGACGTCTCATTGTAGTAGGAGGCTACGGCTTTGCCGGAGGGAATACTGATCTAAGCGGCTATGGTGGCGGTGATGAATGGTATGATGATATATCCGATGGTTCGATCAATTGTGTGGTGACTTATCAAGATGACACGCCTGATGACACCATGCAGGCTTGGATAGTGGTTGGTTCTCCTGACTTTGCACCTGAGATAGTCAATATCTCAACACTTAGTGACACGTGTTTTGATGTGGGTGTGCGTCACTTTAACCTTGTCCCTGATATGTACTCAGGGAATGAATACAATGCAGATTATATCGCCAACTTTGATCGCGATATTCTGCCTATCATTGAGCGTATTCGCGAATACCAATGGGTCTCCAATGTTCAGTCTATGAGTGGCTTTTTCAGTTTTCATTTTGATTACCGCGACAATAGTGATGCGAACAAGCCGAATCGCATGAAGTACTACGATTATTTCCGTCAAATTGATAAGAAAGTGGTGGGTCTTTATGATCAGCCTCAACAGGTACTCATGAGTAGCGAAACAGAAGGCGACATTCTTCCTATGATGCCGATGAACTCTGGTAGTAACTCGGTCAACAGTGCCAACCTGAGTGACTTTGGCGATTTTCGCAATGCTAGCGGTGATCCCGTTGAAAACTTGAACAATGTGGTGGAGAAATTCTTGGCGCTGGATGCCACTCAACTTTTCTTACTCAAACAATGGGCGGAAGGTAAGTTCAATACGGATAAGGTCATCCCCTTAGTCAATCCAATTGATGCAGCAAGCATTGGTAATTGTGTCGGTTTGCCTATGTGTCCCGGTATTGAAGTGACTTGGAGTCTGCAGAATCCCGTTATCTATTCTGACGCTTATCAAATCAAACACTACAAAAATGCTGCGTATTTTGCTGCGAATGGACTGTCGCCTGATCGAGATGAATGCGAAGCGGGTGATGGTTGTGAACCGGGCGATTTAACTAAGCGTATGGCTTGTCCTTGGCAAGCTGATTTCTTTAATTGTACATTGCAAGTGGTGAATTTCTCCGAACCTAAGGTGAATAAAGCAGAGCGTACCGAAGAGGTTGGAAGTAACACAACGGCCACTTGGAGTAATCTGCCTGACGGAGTAGGGTACGTGGGTTCTCAAAGTGCCTCTAGTACGACGAAGAATGTGGATAAAAAAGTGCCATTAACACCCGCCTACTACAGTTACTGGTGGCCACCACAAAGTCCTTGGGACGTATTAACCGGTGAGCTAGATGCCGAAGGTCAGTTCTTGAGTAACTTACCCGCAGGTCAACAAACCAATTTTGCGCGTGGTATCAACAGCTACAGCCAGATGGTAGAACATTGGTCTGCCTTGGCTTTTATTCGAGATCGTAACTCAAACCCTGAGAACAAGGGTTTTCCTTTCTTTACTGAAACGGAGCGTAACCATGAGTTGTTTGATTTCAAAGAAGTGGGTGTTGGCCAAATCACAGGGAATAGCGTAGACAATGAAACCAGCATCCCTGTGTTCTTTATTAATGATAGTAAAGAATCTTTAGAAAGTAAGGGCACACTAAAAGGTATTAAAATGGCGACCTATCTAGAACAGAGAGCTTTCCGAAAAGTGTATTCTAGAAACGTCTTGCCTCGTTCTGGTACTCGTATGAGAGGTTAATGATGGAGTCATTTGACGCTATCGTGATTGGAGGTGGTCCTGCTGGGGCCGCTTCCGCTATATCACTTCAACAACATTATGGCAAAAGGGTGCTGATTTTAGAGAGAGGGGATTTCACGCAACAGCGAATTGGAGAGCAAGTTTCTCATAGTGTGTTTGACTTTTTAGACTTTCTGGAAGTGCCAGTCGAAAAATTTGGCGATCTTTGTTTTACGCCAAACTTTGGTAAAACCAGTGTTTGGGGCAGCACGATAGAGAGTCAGCACCACAGTATGTTTACCTCTCAAGGTGCGACTTATCAATTGAATCGAGACACGTTTGATGAAACTTTGTTACTCCACTTTGTCGACAATGGTGGTGTTGTCATTCCTCGTTGTACCAATCTGCATATCACATTTCTCGACACAGGTTGGGAAGTGCAATGTAAGCATCCAGAGGAAGGCGCTTTGGTGTTTCACAGTGACTATCTTATTGAAGCATCTGGTCGACAGAGTAAAGTTGGACGTTCCTTGGGAATGGAGCGTGTCGCGGAAGATAGCTTGGTCGGAGTCGGAACTTTCCTGCATCATCCAAACAGTATTTTTGAGCAACATCAAAGAATCGAAAGTTGTGAATATGGCTGGTGGTACTATGCTGGTCTATCTCCTGAATTGGCTGTAGTTGCTTGCTTTACGGACTCGGATATTTTGCAACAGAGACACCTCAATCATAAGGCTGCTTGGAATCAGCATTTAGCTAATATGTCGTCAATTGCAGAATTCTTAGCAGGATGTGAAAGTGCTCATCCTAAACTATGGATTAAACCCGCCACAAGTCAGTACTGTCATTCCTCCTTTCCTGATAAGTTTATTGCTGTTGGTGACGCAGCCTTATCTTTTGATCCTGTTTCCTCTATGGGGATTGGCTTTGCTCTTAGCAGTGCTTGTAATGGGGTAGGGTCTCTTATGAGTGGTTCGTCGGATGCGATGCATCTATACCAACAAGACTTGAGATATATCTATCAAGAATATAAATCGATTAAAAGTGATATTTACAGGCGAGAGAAGCGTTGGTCGGATCAGCCTTTTTGGCAAAGGCGACAGTCTTTTCAGGTGACAAAATTGCAGCCCTAATAAAGATCGATTTGTTACCTTGGGGCTAAAAGGAGAGCACAGTACTCGTAAAGCCTAATAAAGGGTAGTGAGTATAATGCAGTATTCACTACCCTTGCTTTTTTGAGCAATCTCAGAAAAATTCATGTTGGTTTTGACTAGTATTGTAAGAGTTCGTCAATGCTAATTTGATAAAAAATGGCCAAGTTTTTTGCTGTCCGGTAGAGAACGTTCATACCAAGTTCAGCTCTTTTTATTGACGATATGGAAACGAGAATGCCATTGTTTAAACATTGTGTTGCGAGCTGTTCTTGACTTAGGCCAGATCGCATTCTCAGCTCTTTTAATCTATTTGCGTTTAAGGCAACTCTGCCATCCAAGCAACTCATAACGTTTCTCCCTAACTTTTATTGTGAACTTTCCGCATAGATGCCGTTATCGCGCCTAAAAATTATGTTTGGTAACGTCTAAAACTGAAAAAGTACATTTTTTGTGTATCATTTTGATTCCTCTATTAACCTCAAATCTTTCTCTAGGGAAGGTAAACAATAGAAACTATAGACGAAAATCCTCAGTAAGCTATCTCAAGCAATAATATTTCGCAGTAAAATATTTAAGAGCTCTAAGGTCATTAAATGACATATCTTATAAAACGATTAAAAGGCATATGCTTACGTTCTTATTACCTGACTATGTCTGTGCTTTTTATGGCCTAAAGATAGGCCATTAGTTGAGCTGGATAAAAGGTCAGCAACCAGCAAGAGCATGTATATTCTTGTCTGATGGTATTTAATTCGGATGAATTAGACGTGGTGAAATAGATGTTTAAGATTGACATGGATGTAGGGCATTCGGGCCATGCAGGAACAAGTTGTGGTAGTCAGTGGACTTGTTCGTACCTTCCTTAACTAAATTGTCGTATCCTGTTATTCTCGTCTCGGGAGGCGATTTAAGACCTCCTAGATGTTGTATTTTAAATGGAGTAATCACTGTTTCAGCTTGTATCATTTATGTGTCAAGTAACAGGCAGTTTTAGGACTCATGTTTAAGGAAAAGAAGGATTTATATGAATATCGTAAATGCCAGTATGGTAAGTTTTGTGTTGATCACAGCAATCTTGTCCACTCAAGCGCGAGCTCATGAGGCGGGAACTTGGTTAGTTCGAGGTGGTGTCGGCAGTGTTATGCCACAGGAAAGCAGTGGTGATGTATTGGGATCAGGTGAGTTTGAGGTCAGTAATGATACTCAGCCGACTGGCACCATTAGTTATATGTATACGGATCATGTTGGCTTTGAGACGATTGTTGCTTTGCCCTTTGTTCATAATGTAAGTACCGCAGGTTTAGGCAAAATTGCAGAGGTTTCTCAATTGCCTTTTTCTTTTATGGCGCAATATTATTTTGGCGAAGCGACGAGTGATATTCGACCTTATGTGGGCGGTGGCGTTAATTACGCAGTGTTTTTTGATGAAAAAACCGAAGGGAGTTTAGCCTCAGATACGGTTTCTGTGGATGCTTCCTTTGGCTTAGCGGCGCATGTTGGGGTTGATGTAACCGTATCGAATCAGTGGTTTGTGAATGCTTCTCTCTGGTATTTGGACGTGGATACCACAATTAAAACGCAAAACAATAATAATTTTGATATCACACTTGATCCAATTGCCGTGGTGATAGCAGCAGGCTATGAGTTTTAACCTTTATAAAGGAATATGCCTTGCAGGAAACAATCCCATTAGTTAGTAGGATTGTTTATTCTTTTTAAGCTTGTGCCAAAAAATAATCTTTTGAATAAGTGAGATTTTTTTATAAAAAGGCTCAATCCAGAGATTGAGCCTTTTTATTTGTTCTGAAAAACCAATTATCAAGACCACTCTGCATGCGGATGCCCATTTTTGGAGCGGGGGATTGGACGACTCTCTCGAAGTGCTCTCTCAGAAAATGAGAAAAAACTATGAGAAAAGCCATCCATAACATCGCGCATGGCATGGTTGAACTGATTAGAACGCTGGCACAGTTTGTCTTCTTCTCTGAGAATAAATAATCAGTAAGAGCAATAGAACAGCAGGAATATACAGTACTTCTTTTGGTATGCGCTTAGCATCGACTTCGACTCTGCTGATCTTCACACTCTCATCACCATAAAAATCGAAATCCTGCAATTGACCGAAATATTGCGTTCCAGGAAAGGGCTCTTCGAGCAACATATCATCGCCGTCAGTCATTGTAACTAAGCCGGCTCTCTGCAACCTTGCAGCCCCGCTCGCTTTGTCACCTAAATCGACCACCAGTGTCAGGTTTTTAATATCGTCTGGGTTATCAAAATCTGGCCCCGATATAACCAAACGAATTAATCCATTCTCTGGTGCCGCTTCCGCGGTGGCAATGACCTCTTTGCCTGCATAAACATCGTACGGTGCCTGAATGTAATTTAACCAAAAACCTGGACGAAATAGGGTGAAGGCCACCAGCAATAACGCAAGGGTTTCCCAGAGTTTGCTTCGAGCAATAAAATACCCTTGTGTGGCGGCGGCAAACAGCATCATAGCGATCATCGCCACAAAGAAGATAAAGATCGCCTTCATCCAAGTGACATCGATCAACAGCAACTCGGTATTAAAAATAAATAAGAAGGGCAAAAGGGCGGTTCGAATGTCGTAAGCAAATCCTTGAACCCCGGTTTTAATAGGATCTCCGCCGGATATTGCTGCAGCGGCAAAGGCCGCCAGGCCAACAGGGGGCGTGTCATCCGCTAATATTCCGAAATAGAAGACAAACAAATGCACTGCGATCAAGGGGACGATTAAGCCAGATTGCGCTCCTACGGTGACCACAACGGGCGCCATTAGGGAGGACACAACAATGTAATTTGCCGTAGTGGGCAATCCCATTCCAAGAATCAAGCTCATTACCGCTACCAGCAGCAACATTACCATGAGGTTACCACCTGACAGAAATTCCACCAGTTCGCCGATAACCTGATGCGCACCCGTTAGCGAGACCGTCCCGACAATGATGCCGGCCGCACCGGTTGCAACCCCAATGGCGATCATGCTGCGCGCACCAGCAATCATTCCCTCAACAAAATCCTGCCAGCCTTCTTTGAAGGCAGGCTTAAGCTCGCTGCTGGAACGGAGCAATGTCTTTAGCGGCTTTTGAGTGAACACAATAAAGATCATCGCCATGGTCGCCCAGTATGCCGATGTTGTGGGTGACAAACGTTCAATTAAGATGCACCAGATTAAAATGACAATAGGCAGTAAATAGTACAGGCCTGTTACTGCCACATCCCAAGGTCTTGGCAGTACGTCGATTGGGGCATCTGGCTCATCCACTTGCAAATCAGGGTGGCGGGCCGCTAACGAGATCAAGGCGAAGTACAGGCCAAGGAAAATAAGGGCGGCCATCCAAAAGGTCATTTGAGGGAAGACCACTTTGACCCATCCGAGTCCGTAATAAACAACCGCAGCCAGCACGCACATGCCAATAAAACCAAACATAACGCCTGATAAGCGTGACGCCAAAGTCGCGGTTACAGAGGGTTTTTGCATGCCTTTCAGTCCCAATTTCAGAGCTTCAAGGTGGACAATATAAACCAGCGCGATGTAAGAAATGACGGCAGGTAAAAAAGCATGTTTTATTAAATCAGGGTAGGATACTCCGGTGAATTCTGAAATTAAGAAAGCCGCAGCACCCATCACTGGCGGTGTTAGCTGCCCATTGGTCGATGACGCCACTTCGACGGCACCCGCTTTTTCTGGCTTAAAGCCGGTACGCTTCATAAGCGGAATGGTAAAGGTACCTGTGGTCACCACGTTGGCAATAGACGACCCTGAATACAATCCAGAGAGTGCTGAGGCCACCACGGCCGCTTTCGCTGGCCCACCTCGTAAGTGCCCCAAGAGCGCAAACGATAATTTTATAAAGTAATTCCCAGCACCGGCTTTTTCCAACAGCGCACCAAACAGGACAAACAAAAAAATCATGGAAGCGGACACACCTAATGCCACCCCAAATACCCCTTCGGTTTGCATCCAATAATGCCACATGGCCTTGCCGTATGACGCGCCTTTCCATTGAATCACGTCTGGCATGAATGAAAGATGCCCAAAGAACACATAAAAGACAAAGACAGACGCAACGATGACCAATGGCAGTCCCAGTGCTCTGAACACAGCAATACCAAGACTGATCATACCAATGGTTGAAAAAATCAGGTCTGCCATATTGGGCAGACCAGCCCGGTTGGCAATGTCTTCTTTAAATATCAGTAAGTAAAGACAAGACATAGCCGCAACAATGGCAAGTAGCCAATCGTAAGCGGGCACTCGATCATTAGGGGATGATTTAAACAATGGAAACGCCAGCATTGCGAGGGCAATTGCGAAGGCCAAATGAATTTGCCGCGCTTCTTGGTTGTTAAAGACCAGTGTAATGCCTGTTAGTTGAGTCAGTACAAAAGGCAAATCAGACGCAATATACAGTTGAAAAGCCGACCAAATAAAGGCCAGACCCAGTATGAATTTTCCCGCGAAGCCTGCCGCGTTGCGCGCACCACTTTCAACCTCTGCGACCATGGCGTCAACATCAACCTCTGAACGCTTGTTCTGATCCGTTTCTGTGGGTGACATAGGATTCCCCTTATAAATCCATGCGATAAAAAAGACCAAGGCCCTATCTATCTGATCAGATAACAGGGCTTTGCTATTTGTTTATTAAGGAAGGTGCGAACAGCTTCTCTGGCGTCAATGGACACTTTTTAGTTAGACAAGATCTTTATTATTCTAAGCCAAAGTTTCGAATGTCTATGTAGAGCATATTGACGAGGGACTTAACGACGAATAAAAAATGCATGATTATGTTAGATCACAGCCTAAGTCTTTTAGTGACAAGCTCTCTTCTACGTTAAGTGTGCTGGGAGGTTATCTTGCTTCCAAGCGCACTTGGTTGACCACTTTTTCTCTCTAAGGCCTACACACAGGAGACTTATTCGTATTTTCCTTAATTCAATCAAAAAATAAGAAGATCACCTAAGCGGTGATCTTCTTTATTGGTTTTGGTCAGCATTAGTATGCCGATTACATCCAACCACGTTCTTTGTAGTACTTAATCGCACCAGGATGAAGAGGTGCTGACAATCCGTCTTTGATCATTTGTTCTTCTTTCAGATTGGCAAACGCTGGGTGCAGTTTTTTGAAGTCGCTAAAGTTGTCGAAGACGGCTTTAACCAAGACGTAAACCGCCTTTTCGGACACGTCTGCTGAAGAAATCAGGGTAGCACCAACACCAAATGTCATGACATCGTCTGGGTTACCTTTATACATTCCGCCTGGCACGGTCGCTACACGATAATAGGGATTATCTGCAATGAGCTTATCGATTGGAGCACCTTTTACGTTAACAAGCTCAATATCACAGGTGGTCGCCGCTTCTGTAATCGCCGCGGCAGGGTGACCGATAGTATAAATCATAGCATCGATTTTACCGTCACAAAGTGCTTGCGCCATTTCCGACCCTTTCAGTTCCGATGCGAGAGCGAAGTCTTTCATCGTTATACCAAATGCGCCCATCACAACTTCCGTGGTCGCACGTTGACCCGATCCAGGGTTACCGACGTTCACTTTTTTACCCTTAAGATCTTCAAATTTTTCGATACCTGAACCTTTGCGTACGATCAAGGTAAAGGGCTCTGGATGGACAGAGAAGACAGCACGTTCTTTTTTGAACGGCCCTTGGTCTTTAAATTTAGACGTTCCGTTATATGCATGATACTGCCAGTCTGATTGCGCCACACCAAACTCGAGTTCGCCACCTCTCACTGTATTGATGTTGTAAACCGAACCACCAGTCGATTCGACCGAACAACGAATGCCATGTTCTTTACGTTCCTTATTCACCAGACGACAAATCGCGCCACCGGTAGGATAATAGACCCCGGTTACGCCGCCTGTACCAATTGAAATAAATTCCTGCGCCATGGCCACAGGTGCCGTCAGGCCAAGAGAAATAAGACCGACGATTGCTGAGTGTTTAATTTTCATGAAATTACCCTTCTCCATTTTTGGTTATTGTACACTTCTTAGAAGAAGCAACGTTTTTGAAATTGAACAAGCCCTATCATTTGCAAGACGTGTCATCGTTCGCTCCTCGATTCAGACAACAGATCAGACATCGAATAGACGAAACGATTTGTCATTTCATCAAGGTTGCTTTGTTTTTGATGTGAGTATGATGATTCAGATCCACATCAATGTTTTATAAGGCTTCTGTCTATTACCTCTTCGGTTCCGAGAAAATGACGATCTCGATCATTTTCTATATAAGAACTATTAGCAAAATTGTCGCCAATTTTCCTGTTAAAATACGATTCATTTTCTACAACCTAAGAATTGAAATGGTTACGCTTGAGTATTTTTGGGTGCTGCAGTGCTGTTGTCATAGGATGTGACATATAGGAATTTGCATCTTGAAAGAATTCTGACTCATTTGCGAAGCGATGATACACTGAGTACGGCCATAATACAGCAATAATCATTTAATTAATGTCGCTTAATCTTTGCTGGATTATGAATATGTCCGGTTTGACTCTCGTCAGCTTGGAGCCTGTTCAATTTTATGCAGCTGTCTGGGGAAGTGAGTTGATCAATATAGGGGCGCTTGGGCATATTAATAGCGCTAACTTTAGCGGGTGTTCCGAACAAGTTCCGTAACAAGGTTATTATCTTCAAAAGGCTAGGTTATGATGTCGAACAATGGTTGATGCTTCGCCGCAATTTAATATATATCAAGGAAATACAATATGCTGATAGACCACATTGGTCTTGCGATTTCGGATTATGAAAGAAGTAAACTTTTTTATACCAAGGTGTTAGCGCCGCTTGATATTGTTCTCGTTGCGGAAATTAAAAACAGCTGGGGCGGTTTTGGTAGAGATGGAAAAGGTGAATTCTGGATAGGGTTGGATGAAAAGGTTCAGCATCCGATGCACATTGCGTTTCTTGCTGAAAGCAGAGAACAAGTGGATGTCTTTTATAAGGCAGCGGTAGCCGCGGGTGCTAAAGATAATGGCAAGCCAGGGTTGAGAAGGCGTTATCATGAAAACTACTATGGGGCGTTTGTTATCGATCCGGACGGCCATAATATTGAAGCGGTTTGTCACAAAGCGGAAGGCTAATCAATACTCCTTTGAAAAGGCGGTCTCGAAATGGATGTAAATTATTGGATTTTGTTTTTAACTGCGACAGTAATGCTGACGCTCTCACCCGGGCCAGATTTATTGTATGTTATATCGCGAACGGTGACCCATGGAAGAAAAATAGGCGTAGCTTCTTCTTTGGGAGTATGCAGTGGTGCTTTCTTTCATGTTGTGGCCGCGGCGTTGGGGATTTCAGCAGTGCTTGCCACGTCTGCTACGGCATTTTCTGTTGTCAAGTACATAGGGGCTGCTTACTTGTTGTATCTGGGTTATAAAGCGTTGCGTTCAGCGGGTGAAAGCTTCCAACCAGCTTCAGCGGAAAACCTTTCTATCTCGTTTTGGAGCGCATTTAAGCAAGGCATGTTAATTGATGTTTTGAATCCCAAAGTCGCCATCTTTTTTATGGCCTTTTTACCACAATTTGTCCGACCAACGGAAAGCAGTGTCGCATTGCAATTAATCATGCTTGGAACGATTGTAATTTTGGTTGGCGTCGTGCTTGAGTTTATCCTTATTTTATTGGCTGAAAAAGCGACGGCGTTTCTAAGAAGCCAACATAACATTGCTGTTTGGATGGATAGAGTGCTAGGGACGATTTTGGTTGGGTTAGGTGTTCGCTTAGCATTGACTGAATGATATGTTTGCATCGCATAAGGTATGACGCTAAAGGAAATGGTTAAGCTAAGTGATGAGGAAAGCGTCTTTAATCTTTCCTTGCGTTGTTTTAAGGAAAGGTAATGAATATCGGATCCGTAATAAGCTTTTGTATTTTATTTTGCTTTTCCATTTCAGCCAAGGGTGCCAATGATTATCAATACATTGATTATGCACTTGGTATGAGTGACTTGGAGCATACAAAATCCAATGGGGACTACGAATCATTTTCTGGTGCCTTTACGATACAAAATCAGACATTTTTTGCTTTTGAGGCCAACGAGTATTACAAGCGTGATGAGTACGATATTGATTTAACCGGATTTGGTATTGGCTCTTACACCGATTTTGGTCGTGCGACGGATTTATATGGCCTTTTACAATTGATTGTTGTGGATTTGGGAAATACGGATAAAAGGGGATTGCGTTTGTCCCTTGGTGTGCGCTCCAGTATTTCAAGTCGTACGGAACTGGCTGGTAAAATATATTATGAAGATGTCTATGAGAAAAGCAGTAAAAGTTATGCGCTGGCATTGAGAAATTATGTGACGACTGATTTTTCAATAGGCCTAGGGTACGACATGACCAATATCGCTGAGGATGATATGACGCATTTGTATGTTTCTGTTCGTCTAAATTTTTAAACAGTATGAGTAGGCATTAGATCAAACAGCATTCTTCTATGATCAATTTACTATGAGTATTTCCTATTATTAAGGAAGGTAAGAAGCATTTTAGATAGATTTGAAGACATTCCCCTCCATCACATGCTTTAGTTCTTCTATTAACAATGCCTTAGTTGGGTTTGTTTGCATGGCTTATAAAAGTGATTGGCATTGATGAAATCATTAACCCCTCCTAAAAATCACTATTCAATATGATTATATGCGCAAATGCTCTCCTAGAAGGGTTTACGGAATTTTTTAAAACCCCTTAAGTATCAATCGCTTATTTATTTTCAAAGGATGGCATGGTCCTTGCCATAGTAAGTCTGTGTTTCGCCGTTCCTTATGTGAGCGGATCTGAACGAACACAACATGACTTATAACGAAAAATAAAAATAAGGGTAAAGCATGATATCTAGCTTGTTTAATGATGTGTTTTGGCAGAACGCTCTTCTGTTTAAAAGTCATCGAATCACACCACAATTCTCTCATCCAGATTTAGACATTTCCATACGAAGTCAATGCGACGAAAAGCCCAGGGTAACGGATATAAATCCTTAGCCGTTGGCTTTTATCGGTTATTTCGAAGGAAGTGACGAACAAATTTTTTGGCTAAAGCAAAAGCGCCAACCTTTCGCCTACTGATGCTATGTCAACCTAGAGGTTGGTGCATGAGTCAGCCTATATTGGTCGTACCTTTCTGAGATGTTTGATTCTGAACTCACAATAAAAACAAAATGGTGTTTAAATGAAAATTAATACTTATGAAAATCGTCTTTTGTCGATTCTGTTCCTTTGTTTTGGCTTTGTCTTCTTTGATCGACTGGCTTTGTCCTATTTATTTCCTTTTATTGCGCAAGATTTGCAACTGACAAACAGTCATTTGGGAATTCTATCTTCCGCTTTATCGGTTACTTGGGCGTTGTCTGGCATGACCTTGGGTCACATTGCGGATAAGAAAGACTCGAAAAAACTGATTCTAGTGGTGTCGGTTATTGCTTTCACCTTGTGTTCTGTCCTCTCTGGTATTGTCACCAGCTTTGTTAGTTTGTTGTTTTTCCGTTCTTTGATGGGGGTGGCTGAAGGCCCTGTTTTGCCTATTGTTCAATCCTTAATGGCCTCGGCTTCTAATCCGAAGCGACGGGGGTTAAACATGGGCTTGATCAATGCCAGTGCGCCTGGCTTGATTGGTGCTGTTATTGCCCCTGTGGTGTTGGTATGGATAGCAACTGAGTACGGTTGGCGTTCGGCTTTTTACGCAACCATTATTCCAGGTTTGGTGGTCGCCGCTTTAATTATGTTGTTTGTGAAAAACAAATATGAGCACCCAAATACCGAACCTGTGATGGAGAATAACAATAAAACCAGCATAAAGGATTTACTTAAACATCGAAATATTGTGCTGTGCACCATCATTTCCTGTGTCTATGTGTCTTGGTTTGTCACCATTATTACCTTCACACCAACTTACCTGATTAACGCGCGAGAACTCTCACCGGATGTGATGAGTGGCATAATGGGGGCATTAGGGATTGCCTGGATGCTATGGGGTTTCGTTGTCTCTTTTGTGTCTGATCGTATTGGACGTAAACCCGCTATGATCTTTTTTACTCTGGTGACAACGGGCTTCCCACTGGTGTTGATTTTTGCGGAAACAGACATGATTTTACCCCTTGCTTTCATTACCTATACGGGCCTAGGCTGTTTCACTTTATTTATGGCGACCATTCCTGCGGAAACGGTATCACCTCGACAAGTAGCGACTGCTCTGGGTTTGATTATGGGGGTAGGAGAACTGGTTGGTGGTTTTATTACCCCTATCATAGCAGGTGTGCTGGCGGATAAATATGGATTGGATGTGGTTATGTGGATCGGGGCAGGCACTTCCTTTACTGTGGTGATTTTGTCACTATTTTTGAAGGAGACGGCTCCGGCTGTTATTTCTAAACAAGAGGGTAAAGCGGCTTCCTCTTTATCTTAGTCAATCTCCTTCTACATTGTTATTCAAGCCCACAGGGAAGTGGGGTTATGCTTCATTAGATCTCTTGTCAGATTAACTTCTTCATTTTTTCCTAAAGTGCTTTGTCTACAGTGCTTTGCTTTTGCATACCTATTCATTCTCTTTTGGTCGGCTATTAGGGCATCAGGGAAAAAGGCCTTTTTAGTGCAATAGAGGGTTTTGTGCTGCAAAAATGTCCGTTTTCATTATTCGAATTTATTTAGCTTTACTTTTATTTGGCCTGCATTAGAGAGAAAACTTCATTGATATCAAGGGGCTAAATCGATTGATGACGAAAATTTGATCACACAAGCTTGGATTGGCAAAGGTTTTGCTTTCCTGTAAGGAAATAAATATTCCCTAGGGTGTTGTTTTGTAAGGCTTCCCACAGGTTTAAATGATCAAATTGGGTATTTTGGATAGTTAGAGAGGTGAAAATGGCTAATTCTTGGCGTATATCTGCTTTATCTGATCGTCACCGGGCGCTCGGTTCAGCGCTTGAAGATTGGAATGGCATGGGGACCCCATGGACCTATGAGAGTGACCTAGCATTGGCACACGAAGCCATTCGTAGCAAAGCGGGCTTGATGGATGTGTCTGGCTTAAAAAAGGTGCATTACGTTGGGCCTCATGCGGAAAGCTTATTGGATTACGCAACCACTCGTGATATGTCCAAGCTGTATCCAGGTAAGTCGGTGTATGCCTGTATGCTTAATGATGAGGGTAAGTTTGTGGACGATTGTATTGTCTATCGAACTGGACCCAATGCCTTTATGGTGGTGCATGGTGCCGGCAAGGGCGATGAAATGTTAGCTCGTAGTGCACTTGGACGCCAGGTCGCCGTGTTATTTGATGATGATCTGCATGATATATCGTTACAAGGTCCGTTAGCCGTTGATTTTCTTGAAGACCATGTGCCAGGCATTCGAGAGTTAGCTTATTTCCATCATATGCAAACTCGTTTATTTGGTTGTCCTGTGATGATCTCTAGAACGGGTTATACCGGTGAGCGGGGATACGAGATTTTTTGTAAAGCGGCTGATGTGGGATTGCTTTGGGACACTATTTTAGAGAAAGGCCAATCGCTTGGCATTATTCCCTGTGCTTTTACTGCCTTGGATATGTTGCGGGTGGAGAGCTATCTGCTCTTTTATCCTTATGACAATTCGGAAATGTACCCATTTCCTGACGAAGCCGCTGGAGACACATTGTGGGAGCTAGGGCTGGATTTCACCGTCTCAAAAGATAAGCGTCACTTTCGAGGTTCGATTGAACATTTTCGTTTGGAAAATAAAGAAAGATTTAAAATATTTGGTGTCTTGTTAGAAGGCGATCAAGCAGCGGCGGAAGGGGATACTCTTTGGGTGGATGGTCAGCAGGTAGGTGTCATTACGTGTGCCATGTATTCACGGTTGACCAAAAAATCCATGGCCATCGCCCGTTATGAAGTGGCGTATGCCGTGCAGGACAAGCCGCTTCAAGTCAGGGGCAGTATTGAAGTGGCTGCTGTGGCGCATAGTTTGCCATTTGATGATCCGGAAAAGAAAAAACGCACCGCTAAAGGCTAATTGCGAGGAGAATTTATGGAAGCCGACTTTGATTCGAGTATTAAGAGTCGTCCACTGTATCAAGCTGTTAGCATTAATGATAAGGCGGATTTTTCTTTGTTTGTAATAGAAGCAGAAGCCAGTCAGGATTCACATTTAGAGACGTTATATCAATCTTGTAACACGCAAAAAGCCATTATGACCTTGTCCCTCGATGAGCTATCTGATGATTCATTGAAGGGGTTTGAGCGGACAGTATGTCCAGATGCGTTGTCCGTTGTTTTTGCTAACCTGCCTATGTCTGCGCAATTGTATGTCAGTGGATCGGAAGCGTTCTTGTGGGATGTCCATAAATTGGCGGTACAGGCAGGTCTGTTAGCTGAACAGATTATACTTAGCCAACCGACCACGCCTGCTCGTCGCGTTTTTTGTACACATTGTTATAACCAAATGGAGAATGTTTTGCATACGCCTGTGGTGTGTTCTGGATGCGGTTTACCCTTGTTAGTAAGAGACCATTTTTCGCGACGGTTAGGGGCTTATGTTGGTTTAAACATTAATGCTGAGGATAAAGCTGAGTTACCAGAAAGGGAGGCATTAAAATGAATAATGGACAATTAACGGTTCGAGTGGTCAATATCCATCAAGTTGCTCCGAGCATTCGTGAATTTGTTTTAGAAGCCTGCGATGATACCCCAACGTTATTGCCATTTTCACCGGGTTCTCATGTGGTGGTCACTATGCAAGATGGGGCTAAAAAATGGCGTAATCCCTATTCTTTACTCAGTGATCCGAGCCACCCTTTGCAATATAAAATTGCGGTACGTCTTCAGGATCAATCACGTGGTGGTTCTGTGTATATGCACAATAAAGTCAATGTAGGTGATCAACTGAGTATTTCCGCGCCGGCGAATTTATTTGCACCTTATTGGCGTGCCAAAAAGCATTTAATGTTGGCTGGTGGTGTTGGTATTACGCCATTTATGTCTTTTTTGCCTGAGATGCGGCGACGTCATGCGGAGGTTGAATTGCACTATATGTTTGATGGTTCTGTGACGGGAGCCTATCAAGCAGTGTTATCTGACATGCTGGATGACAAATTACATTGCTACGATTCCAATCAAAATAATCGTTGTTCTGTTGCTGAAGTGATGGCTGAGCAGCCTTTGGGGACGCATCTTTATATTTGTGGTCCACAAAGTCTGTTGGAAATGGTGAAAAACATTGCCGCTGACATGGGATGGCCGCAAAGCGCCATTCACTATGAAGCTTTTACGGCACCTGCACCGGGTAAGCCTTTTGTCGCGGAATTAAGTAATGGTAAACGCATCAAGGTTGCAGACGATGAGAGTCTATTAGATGCATTGGAAGCGGCAGATGTGGAAATTCAAAGCTCATGCCGTGGTGGGGTCTGTGGACGTTGTTTTACACGAGTCTTACAGGGCCAAGTAGAACACAGAGATGAATTTTTATCGTCGCCAGAGAAATCCCGTCAAGATTGTATGATGCCATGTGTGTCTCGCGCGATCAGCGATACACTTGTGCTTGATTTATAAAGGAAATGAAGTATGCGAGTTGCTCCAAAACCCATTCAAACCTTTCGTGATGACTTTTCTTATACCAACAGTGCTGCTGCGATAAAGCGTTTCCCTTTCCCTTTTCCTGATGACACTTATCGATATTCGGTCAATATAGAACCTCATCTGCCAAAAGAAGGTAAGGGCTCGGCTTATGAGTTTTTTTATGATGTGGATGAGCATTATTTGTCTGAAATGGCGGAGCGTGATCTTGTCTTGAACAAACGTCCTGCTAGTTGTTTGATGTTGCCTCATATGGACTTGGCTTGTTGGGACTTGATTGATGTTTCCATGACGCATCTTGCTAAAGATTATCCTGAGTATTTTGCTTTGAGTAAAAATGCTGATAAGTGGTGTTGGGAAAATAAGTTGTTAAACATTAAGGATGAGTTTGTGTTTGGCGATTCTTCAAGCTTACCTTTGCCACCCATGGAATACATAGGTAGACAAGTACAAGGGGATTTGGTGCTCATGGATCAGCGTGAGCAAAACCTTTATCTTGATGCGGGTATTTTGACCTGTCCAGCAGATTGGTCATTGGCCTTTGATGTGGGCATGGCATTTGCCGAATGGCACGGCCCAGTTCCTTTTGTGCACAGTGAAGGCATTATTGATCGGGCGCTTAAATTTTTAATGTCCATTCCTCAAGGTCAGGCAACACGACGTTTGAATTGGACCTTAACCGTTAACCCAAGAATGGATGTTTCACCTGAAACCTACCCTGAATGGGGGCCAGATCGCTTGACGGTAACGCCTGATAATATTGGTGAAAAAGTTTTTCTAAGGGTCGAGTTGCAGGTGTTTGATCGCATGCCACGCAGTAATGCGTTAATGATGAACATTCGAACTTATTTAATGAGTATGCAGGATCTGGTGACCAATCCAGTTTGGGCAAAAAGGCTTTATCATGTCATGAAAACCTTGCCACCAGAGTTGGTTGAATATAAAGGCTTAACCCGTTATCACCCTATGCTGGTCGATTGGTTGGCAAAATACTGGGAGTGAGTTTTTACTGTGGAGCAGGTAAGGCATCTAAAGTATTTGTTTTGTCGAGTGAGATTCACAAAATCATTCTTCTTGATAAGGGATAGAAAGACGTAAGGGCAGACGAATCTGAAAATGCGCCCCTAAGGAGGCATCTTGTTTTATAGAACGGATGTCACCTTGCAATCTTTGTGATATCAGATTGTATATTGTAGATAGTCCTAACCCCGTTCCTCCCCCAGATCGGTTGGTCGTAAAGAAGGGGGTGAAAATGTTTTTTGCTACTTCATCTTTTATGCCCACACCATTGTCTTGGTAGTCAATGATAAAGTCGTTTTGCTGAATAAACACCTTAATATAAATCTGATTATGGTCGTTATCGGAAGGTTGGAAGCCATGAATACAGCTGTTGTTAATTAGGTTGGATAATATCTGATCAATGGACTCTGAGTAGGTCACAATGGTTAAATTATTTGGAATGTCTAAGGTAAATTCTACCTCGTAAGGAGCGTACATGGGTTCAAGACTATTTATGATGGTATGAATAAGGGAATTAAGGTCGAATTTAACCAGTACTTTATGACTTTGGTTGGCTGCGGTTTGTTTAAATTCCTGTACCAAGTTCGCTGCACGACGTAGATTTACCTTGGCAATGTCATGTGCTGGAAGGGTTGCACCTATAAAATTAACAAAAATAGATTCGTCTAGGGTGCCCTTTTCGTAGGCATCCCTTAATTTATAGATTTCTTCACCAATTATAGAATGAGAGGTAATGGCAACTCCTAATGGAGTATTGACCTCATGAGCGACACCACTGACTAACTCTCCTAAAGCCGCCATTTTTTCCGATTCAACCAAATAGGATTGTGCAGTTTTTAAATCTTCAAGCGTCTTTTTTAATTCGGCGTTGCGTATAAGGATTTTTTGCTCTAGTTCTAAATTGGTATGAGTTAGCGCTTGTTGTAGTTTATTGTTTTGAGTAGCAAGAATAACGCGTCCAAAAACGTCGGCAAGCGCACAAGAGAATTGTAATGTGTTGTCATCAAATCGAGATTGATGATTCTGCCTTCTGCCTTGTAAGAAACCAACAACTTTTCCTTTATGATAAATAGGAGCAATGACTAAAAAGTGCTTGTTTAAGTTAACATTTGATAGCCATGAAGTCGTTGTGGCGTGGCTTGAATTTAATAGCAGAAAAGAGTTACTGTCTAGCTCTCTGATGAATCCTTCCACTTGTTGTTCATCCATTGGTGAAAAGGGACTGCTTGTGTTGTTGTGCAAATCCAGCATGAATGAACAGGTCATTGAGCCATTTTCATCCAATAACCAAATACTGGCATCTTTGAGGAAGGCTGCTTTGACATAACTGTTTAATACCGACTGTGATGCGTTATAAAGATTGCCTGTATCAATCACAGGATCCGATAAAAGCGCAGTTATGTACTTCTGGTATTTCATATTAGATGGGATTCCTCTTCGTCTGGAAATTGCTCGCGAATGTCCATGATGTGATCAAAATTTTTGATAACTAGATCACAGATTTTAGGATCAAAGTGCTTGCCTTTTTGTTCTGCTAACAAATTCAAAATCTGCTTATGACTCCAGGCTTTTTTATAAGAACGATTAGAACCTAATGCATCGATTACATCTGCAATCGCCATAATGCGACCTTCTAGAGGAATGTTTTCACCGGAGGTGCCGTTTGGATAACCTGAACCGTCCCATTTTTCATGATGTGCTATGGAAACCATTGCCCCCATTCTTGGTAAACCGTGTTTTGATCTGCTTAACAGATTATAGCCAATCATAGGATGAGAACGCATGATATCCCATTCTTCATCGGTTAATTTGCCAGGTTTATGCAGTATGCTTTCAGGTACGCCAATTTTACCTAAATCATGCATAGGTGCTGCATGTTTAATCATATAAATATGTTTTTCGGGCAGTTCAAGCAAACTACCAATGTATTCACAAATATGTGCGACACGGCGCACATGTGCACCCGTTTCTTTTGATCTTTCTTCGATCGCCTCACTGAGCATTAACATGAGTTCTTCTTGAACCTTTTCTACTTCCTGTTTGGCACAGAGCTTTTCCAAAGCCAGCGCTAAATTGGCAGTAAACAGAGGTAATAATTTAAGTTTATTTTTTGTCAAAGGTGCCTTTAATGATAATTGTATCGTTACATGACTAAACTCATCAGTCGACACTTGATGAGTTATCTCTAATGGTTCAGCGTGAAATAAAGTTTGTTGAATATGTGGATTATGTTGTTGTTTAAAATTTTCTAGCGCTTTGGATACCGGCTCAATGAAAGCATTTTGTTCTAACTTGCCATCTTTAACATAAAATTGGCTGATATTAGCTTCTGCATAGGGAACATAGGAATGATAGCTGACTCCCAAGCTAAGCTCATCTTGCTTAAGAAAAGCCTTAAGCTCATTTAAGGCGGTTAATAAGAAATCATCAAGTGAAGAAAACTTTAACACTTCACTACAGGAAGAAAGCATTTGTTGAACTTTCTCACGATTGCTTGAAATGGCTTTAATATCACGGTACGAGCGCAATGAAGTAAGAGTGGTTGTTTTTAAATGGGATGAAGACAATTCTGTTTTGTGCTTGTAATCATTAATTTCATACTCATGGATAATTCTGTCTTCCGGTGCTTGGCCTGGCTGCCCAGTTCTTAATACTAAGCGAATGTGAGGGTTTTGCTGCTCTTGTCGTATCCATTTAATAAGATCAAGGCCCGCATGATCCGTCTCCATCACAACATCAACAAAAGCCAAAGCAAAATCACTGTGAAGCTTTAATAATGTTTTGGCTTCACTTGCAGAATTTGCTTCATAAATCTCAATAGGAGCACCTTCAAAAGAGAGTCCCTTTAGTGCCATTTTGGATATTGAAATGACATCTTTTTCGTCATCGATTAAGAGTATTTTCCAAGGCCTTAAGTTTGAAGAGGATGCGGTTTTCGGGAGTGGTTCAGGCTTATTTTGTGCCAAAGCAAAAAGTGAATTTTTCATAATAGGTTTGGCCCACGAATAAAATGACTTAAAAAAATATGACAGTATGACTAATGCTAATTGATAAGATGATTTAACTGACTAAATGTGCAGGGATTATGCACAGTGTGATTTGTATAGATAATGTGTGATTATGAAAAGTTTCTTATTTAACTGTCCTCAAAGACTTTTTCCATATCGACTTTTTTATTTTCCCAGAAATCCAAATTGAGGTGGCTTTCAATCTCTTTTAAGTGGATTTTCATGCAATGAACAGCGGCCTTCACATCACTTCGTTCAAGGGCATCCACTATGTCCTTATGATCGTTACAACCACATAGATCTCCGGCTTCTATTTGATAGAGGGATATGATCAATGAACTTCTGGTGATGAGGTTTTGCAACATATCCGCCAGTACAGAATTGCCTGCCAATCTTGCTAAAAGTAAATGGAACTCACCGGATTCTTTGATGATTTGACCACGTTTATTTAACTTGATGGCGTCTAATTCTGTTTTCAATTGCTTTTTTAAGATGGCAATGTCCATTTGTCGACATTTTTCACTCAGGGTCTCAATGATGCCTCGTTCAACAATGGATCTTGCCGTAAAGACTTCTCGCGCTTCCTCTACGGAAGGTTGAGAAATACTGGCGCCTTTATTTGGCACTATGGTCACAATACGGTTAAGTTCTAGTCTTTTTAATGCGGAGCGAACGTGATTTCGGTTGGCTTTTAATCGAATGACTAATTCGGCTTCTATCAAACGTGTTCCTGGTGGTAAGCGTTGCTCTGCAACGGCATTACTGATGACATGGACAAGACGCTGGATTTCAGATTCTTTGTTAAGAGACATAATGAATAGCAGATTGTTAACAATATGATGTTTTTAATTTACCCTCGCTCATTCCCGAAATCAAACGACAATTTTGCACTAATTGAGTACTTTATGCGTAAAACCGCACCAAAATAACCTGTTTTATCTGGTCAGTTCAAAACATCTTCGTCTCGAATAAAAGTAGTTTATATAAGCATTTACTCAATATGGCACCAGTATTGCAGTATCAAAATATATGATTGCTAACAATTTTGGATGTTAATGTATGTCGGGTTCAGTGGAGTTGATTCAGACGACCAAAATCTATGATCAGGTTGCGGTGGTGGATGCGATAAATGTCAAGGTAGAAAAGGGAAGCTACTGCTGCCTGCTTGGTCCAAGTGGCTGTGGTAAAAGCACCACTCTTAGAATGATTGCGGGTCATGAAAACGTCACGGAAGGAGACATTCTACTGAATGATCGAAATGTGACGAATTTGACGCCTCGACAACGTGGCACGGCAATGATGTTTCAGAACTACGCCTTATTTCCTCATATGAGTTGTCTGGACAATATTGCTTATGGTTTAAAAGTCAGCGGTGTCAGTAAAGCCGAGCGCTATGCCAAGGCGAATGACATGTTATCGCTGGTGAATATGACTGAGCATGCGCATAAACTACCGGGGCAACTTTCTGGTGGACAACAACAGCGTATTGCTTTGGCTCGAGCTCTTATTTGTAAGCCGGATGTGGTGTTGCTGGATGAACCTCTGTCGGCACTCGATCCTTTTTTACGCATTCAAATGCGTAAGGAATTAAAACAGTTACAGCAACAGCTTGGCTTAACCTTTATTCATGTTACTCACTCGCAAGAAGAAGCCTTTGCTTTGGCCGATCAAGCCATTGTCATGTCGGCCGGTAAAATTGAACAAGCAGGCTCCCCAAGAAGCATATTTGAATCCCCTAAAACGGAGTTTGTGGCAAACTTTATTGGCGGACACAATGTACTCACTGTATCTGCTGCGCTTCCCATCCAAGATGTTACCAACACTTTTTCGGTGCGAGCCGATCATATTCAAACCTCAGCCACGTCTGCTAATGATGTTGTTGTGACAGTACACATTATAGACGTCGAATTTCAGGCGCAATTCTATCTTCTGGAAGCCAAATTAGAGGACGGACAACCGGTAATTTGTTATTTACCGGAAGATAAATTCGATGCCGAACGGATGAAGATAGGTAAGTCTATTAACCTGTATTGGTCCCCTGAGCGGATCAATGCGTTTCACTGTTAGTCAACCCAAACGGAGACAACAAATGAAAGAGAAAGCGATAATTGATCCAACACATCAGGCGGATACTGCTGCTACTGAGACGCAAGCAAATACTCCGTCTTTCAGTCGTCGTTCGTTATTGAAAGGGGCCGCAAAAGCGGGTGTCGCCGCGGGTGCCATATCAGGCTTCCCGATGATATGGGCACAAAATATCAAAAATGTAACCTTGCGTCAGTTTGGTACTGGGGTGTCGAATCTTAATGCCATTGCAGATAAGTGCAAGGAAGACCTTGGATTTAACTTACAACTAACTTCATTGGATTCTGACAGTGTCACTCAGCGCGCGGTGACGCAACCCAAATCATACGATATTGCCGATATCGAATACTGGATATGTAAAAAGGTGTTCCCAGCGGGTGTGATGCAACCATTGGATACCAGTAAATTAAAGAACTTTAGCAAAATATCACCGCTCTTTATTAATGGTAAGTTGACACCGGATGCTGAGATTGCACAGGGTACTGCGCCTCACACAGTGGGTTTCGTTGAATCAAAAGGCTCTACAAAATTTGCCACAGAGCAAACCAACTGGATGACCTTGATTCCAACTATCTACAATGCCGATACATTGGGTATTCGCCCTGATTTAGTGGGTCGTCCGATCACCACTTGGGCAGACATTATGGATCCGGCCTATAAAGGTAAAACCTCAATACTAAACATTCCATCCATCGGCATCATGGACGCCGCCATGATTTGTGAAGCGATGGGGGAAATTAAATACGCTGACAAAGGCAATATGAGCAAAGCGGAAATCGATAAAACCATCGATATTTTGATCGCTGCGAAAAATCAGGGGCAATTTCGTGCATTTTGGAAATCATTTGACGAATCAATCAACCTGATGGCATCCGGTGAAGTGGTGATTCAGAGTATGTGGTCTCCTGCGGTAACGGCAGTTCGCAGTCGCGGTATTCCATGTGTGTATCAACCCTTGAAAGAAGGCTATCGAGCGTGGGGTGGCGGTTTAGGCTTAGCGTCTCATTTGTCCGGCTTAGAGTTGGAAGCTGCCTATGAATATATTGACTGGTATCTATCAGGTTGGGTCGGTGCTTACTTGAATCGTCAAGGTTACTACAGTGCTGCGCCTGAAACCTCTAAGAATTATATGACACCAGATGAATGGGGCTTCTGGATAGAAGGCAAAGCCGCTAAGGGCGATATTTTAAACCCGGATGGTAAGGTCATGGAAAAAGCGGGTGCGGTTCGTGATGGCGGTTCTTACTGGGATCGTATGGGGGCTGTCGCTTGCTGGAACTCAGTAATGGATGAAAATAAGTATATGGTCAGAAAATGGAATGAGTTCATCGTTTCTTAATCTGTCCTTGGATAAGAGGGCAGGAAGCCCTCTTTTTTGATGAAGGTTTAATATTACATGGCGTTATCAAGAAACAATCACAGTTACTGGCAGTCTTTGCCCCTTAGTTTGGTACTTTTAGGCTTTCTGGTTTTTCCCATTGGCGTGATGCTAGTGGTCAGTTTTTGGGATTATAATGAGTATTCTCTAATACCGGATTTTATTTTAGACAATTATGAGTTTCTTTTAACCTCAAGTGTGACATTAAAAGCTTATTTACAAACCGTTAAGTATGCTTTTTTAACTTGGCTATGTACCTTTGGTATTGGTTTTATTCTGGCCTATTTTTTAGCCTTTCATGTCCGTACACAAAAAATGCAAACGCTATTGTTTTTGTTGTGTACTGTGCCATTTTTTACGTCAAATATTATTCGTATGATTTCTTGGATTCCGCTACTTGGTCGAAATGGCCTAGTGAATTCGGCATTGCAGACAGGCGGTTTGATTGATCAGCCAGTGGATTGGCTACTTTATAGTGACTTTGCCATTATTCTTGCCTATGTCCATCTCTATACCATGTTTATGGTGGTGCCCATATTCAACAGCATGATGCGCATTGATCGTCATCTTGTTGAGGCCGCTCTGGATGCTGGGGCAGCCCCTTGGCAAATAATGAAAGACATTATTGTGCCTCTATCTAAGTCCGGCATCATGGTCGGTAGTATTTTTGTGTTTACTTTGGTAATGGGCGATTTTATTACCGTCAAAATTATGGGAGGAGGGATTAAAGCCAATGTGGCTACTTTGATTTATAACGAAATTTCTTTACTGCAGTATCCAGCTGCTGCCGCGGGTGCCATTGTCTTGCTTATTACTGTGTTAATGATGTTGATGATTCTATTTCGTTTAGTGGATGTTCGTAAGGAGCTTTAGAATGAATAAACGACCTTTGAGCTTCTACTTTTTGGCCGCCTTCTTTGGCCTTTTTATGTTGTTTCTCTATGGGCCAAATATCACCATTGCTATTTTGTCTTTTCAAGGAGCCGATGGTGGTCTGACCTTCCCAATGCGTGGCGTGTCTTTGCATTGGTTTGCTCAGTTATTAGAACGTCAGGCGGTTGGTGACTTTGCCAGTGCTTTAGTGCGATCTCTTAGTCTGGGGGCCATGGTGATGGTGTGTACGGTAATCTTTTCCTTGCTGGCCGGTCTTGCTTTTCGCAAGCGATTTGCTGGCAGCCGTGTTATTTTTTATCTTACCCTTGCCAGTTTGATACTACCTTCTATTTTGGTGAGTCTTGGTATTGGTCTCATGTTTGATCGCTTGGGCTTAACGCCTGACTGGTTTACTTCTGGCTTTGGGGCGCATCTTACTTGGACCTTGCCTTTTGGTTTGCTCATTATGTTTGCCGTGTTTAATCGTTTTAACCCCAATTATGAGATGGCTTCTGCGGACTTGGGTGCCACGTCTTGGCAAACCTTTCGATTCATTTTGTTACCCTTGCTGGCACCAAGCCTGATAGGCATAGGCTTATTTGGTTTCACCTTAAGTTATGATGAGTTCGCTCGAACTCTGATGACGTCGGGCAGCTTAAATACTTTACCACTGGAATTGTTTGCCATGACCACCAACGTAACGTCGCCCGTATTGTATGCTTTGGGCACCGTGACGACCTTGGTGTCATTCGGGGTTATCTTATTAACCTTAATATTAGTAAAGCGGCTGAGTTCGACCTCAAAGAAATAATATAGCTGGTGCCGCTTGCTGCCATTTTTGCAGACTTTGAGTAGTCAATTTAAACGCGTTTTTCGCATGGATTAAACGGCTAAATAGGCTAAGGATGATCCGATGACAATTGCAATTATTAACCCCAATGCCTCCCATATCATGACCAAGCAAATGCAGGTATCTTGCTCAAATCTGACATTACATAATGAGACTTTATGGTTGGAATGTGAGAAAAGTCCGGTCAGTATAGAAGGACACAGTGATGGCATAAACGCAGCGTATCATTTGCTGGAAAAAATTCGGCAACTTGAGAATTCTGTCACGCCACCTAAAGCCTATGTTATTGCTTGTTTTGATGATACTGGCTTAGATGCTGCGCGAGAAATTACCGCCTCTCCTGTGATTGGTATTGGTGAAGCCGCGATGCATGCAGCAAGTTTTTTGAGTCAGAATTTTTTGGTTATGACGACCTTACAAAGGTCGGTTACCATACTGGAAGGTAATCTTAATCGCTATGGCCTAATGGTGAAATGTGCTGGGGTTGCGGCATCTGGTTTGCCGGTTTTGTCTCTTGAAGCGGATACGAACAGTTATTATATCGTGAAGCAAGCGGCACAGAAGATGTTACAGGAGAGAAATGCCGATGCTTTAGTACTAGGCTGTGGTGGAATGAGCCATTGGGTGGACGCTTTACAGCAGGACTTGGGCTTGCCGGTTTTAGATGGGGTGCGCATTGCCATTAGCTTTGCAGATAGTTTTATCGGCTTACAATTATCCACCAGTAAGACATTGGGATATGCTTGGCCAGAGAAAAAACAAATTTAGTATGGCGTTAACGGTTTTATTTTGTTCGTAATTATTTCCTAATGCGTTAACTTCTTTGAGTTCACTTCTGTGAATGAGATAAGTTGACTTAGCAACATACGCTAGCCTGGTATACAAAGCGCGTTTTAATACCGGGATTCATCGTCTCTCTAAAAAAATATCAACAAAAAGGCAGGCAGTGTCTCTTACTGAATTTTTATTAGCCAAATCGTCCAGTGATGTAATTTTGTGTACGTTCTGCTTTAGGGCGCAGGAACATTTCACTGGTATCAGAAGCTTCTATCACTTCGCCAAGATACATAAAAATAGTTTGTTGCGACACCCGCGATGCTTGCTGCATATTATGAGTGACCATGATAATAGTAAATTCTTCACGCAGGCTGTCCATTAAGTTTTCAATTTTAGTGGTTGATACTGGATCAAGGGCCGAGGTTGGTTCATCTAACAATAATATTTGTGGCTTTAAGGCGATAGTTCGAGCAATACAAAGGCGTTGTTGTTGGCCGCCAGAAAGGCTTTGTCCATTTTGATTTAGTTTATCTTTGACTTCGTCCCACAGGGCTGAGCTACGTAACGCTAACTCAACCCGTTCATCCATTTCTCGGCGAGTGGTTTTTTCGTATAAGCGAATGCCGTAGGCAATATTGTCATAAACGGACATAGGGAAAGGAGTGGGAGATTGAAACACCATTCCAACCTGGGCTCGTAAAGCGGGTACGTTGAACTTAGGGTCTAAGATATTTTTATCGTTAATAATGACTTGGCCTTTCGCTTTTTGTCCTGGGTAAAGGGTGTAAATTCTATTCAGAATGCGTAATAAGGTCGATTTTCCACAGCCTGACGGACCTATAATCGCAGTTGTTTTATGTCGCTGGATATTCAGGTTAATGTTCTTTAAGGCATGTGTATTGTGGTAATAAAAGTCCAGATTGCGAATGGCAATATCGATTGGTTCGGCTTGAGTTGACAGCTGCTGTTTTACAATATGATTGCTGTTAACGATAAAGTCTGCAGTAGTGTTTGCGGTGGATGACATGATCGACTCCAAATTAATCGTGTGTATTAGATTGGCGTAAAATGACTCGGGAGAAAATAGATAAACCGAGTGTAGATAAGGTAATGAGTAAAGCGCCCGCCCAAGCAAGGGCTTGCCAATCTGGATAAGGGTTCATGGCAAACTGGAAAATCATGACAGGCAAGTTGGCGATGGGTTCGGACATATTCGTGGACCAAAATTGGTTATTCAATGCCGTAAATAGCAAGGGCGCGGTTTCCCCTGCAATCCTTGCCACAGCTAATAAAATGCCTGTGGTAATGCCAACTTTTGCAGCACGGTAACTGACGCTCAAGATGACCCAAGAGCGACTTGCACCTAAAGCATAGGCTGCTTCGCGCATATTGTTAGGTACCAGATTTAGCATATCTTCTGTCGTACGTATCATGACAGGAATCGCAATGATGGCTAAAGCAGCCGAGCCTGCCCAACCCGAAAATCCGTTTGTTGGCGCTACTAGGATCTCGTAAATAAACAAACCTGCCAGAATAGAAGGTTTGGCTAATAACACATCATTGATAAAACTAACCACTGTCGCCAATCTGCTGCCACGGCCATATTCATTTAGATAGGTTCCGGCTAATACCCCTACCGGAGTGGCGATTAACATGGCTACAGCAACCAAGAGTAAACTACCAATAATTGCGTTTGATAAACCACCTGATTCACCCGGAGGTGGTGTGGTTTCAATGAATAAGGAAGGCGAGAAGGCAGAAAAACCTTCATATAATAAGACGGAACAAATCCATATTAAAATAGTTAGGACAAATAAGGTCGCCACTATGATTAAGATTCGCACGATATGGTTGGTAAGATAACGACGTTTAACAATTGGGCTCACATAAGACTCCTAAGAAGAAATACGGTTAAGCATCAAACGCGCAATGGCGAGGACGATGAAGGTAATAACAAAGAGCAATAAGCCAAGTGCAATTAATGCTGAAGAATGTATGGGGGTATAAGCTTCCTGAAACTCATTGGCAATGGTTGAAGCAATGGTATTCCCAGGAGCAAAGATGGCGGCTGTAATACGATTAGCATTACCAATAATAAAGGTGACTGCCATGGTTTCGCCTAACGCTCTGCCTAATCCTAAAAACACAGCACCTGCTAAACCAGTTCGACAATGAGGAATAATAATGTCGCGCATGACTTCCCAATCAGTGGCACCAATTGCATAACCACTTTCCTTGAGGCGTTTGGGGACGGTATTGATTACATCACGCATCACAGAAGCAACAAAGGGTAAAATCATAATGGCTAAAACAATGCCAGCAGTTGCCATACCAAGGCCAATGGCTGGTCCTTTGAAAATACAAGAAAAAATAGGCACATTCTTGAATAAATCGACAATCGGGCTTTCTATGTAATCGGCAAAGAATGGAGCGAAGTAAAATAACCCCCACATGCCATAGATAATACTGGGAATAGCAGCAAGTAATTCAATGGCCATACCGAGTGGATGACGTAACCATCTGGGCGCCAGCTGAGTAATGAAAATGGCAATTGCGAAGGACAAAGGAACCGCTAATAGCATGGCAATGCCAGACGTTATTAAGGTACCAGCAATCGCCGCTAAGGCGCCAAACTGCTCTGTAACAGGGTTCCAGCTCGTACTCCAGACAAAGGCCAACCCAAATTGTTTTATAGCAGGCCAGGCGCCCAGAGTTAAAGAGATGAAAAAACCACCTAAGATTAGCAATACAAAAAAGGCGGCTCCGATAGATAGCCATTTGAAGGTATGATCAACGGCTGTGCCATTTAAAAAACGCGGAGACCGCTGGAATGAACCAGCGACCTCTGCATGCGCTTTTGTTTGATCATTATTGTGCGTCATGGGGGAACTCATCAATACACTTATGAACCCATGTAAACGGATTGGCCGTTCCGGGTTTTTAAGTCGTGTTTCCAGGCAGTACGCACCATAGTTTTTACACTATCAGGAAAAGGGACATAATCGAGATTGGCAGCTGCTTGGTCACCATGTTTATAAGCCCAATCAAAGAACTTAAGTACTGCTTTAGTGGCTGTAGGATCTTCTACTTTCTTGTGTAATAGGATAAAAGTAGCGGCCGTCATCGGCCAACTTTTGGCGCCAGGTTGGTTAGCCAGAATGAGATAAAAGCCCTTGGCATGTTGCCAGTCCGCATCGGCCGCGGCGGCTTGGAAGGTTTTCATGGTTGGAGACACTACGTTGCCGTCTCTGTTTTTCATTTTGGCAAAGGTCAGTTTGTTTTGTAGGGCATAAGCATACTCAACATAACCAATGGAATTTTTGATACGTGAAACATAGTTTGCAACGCCCTGATTACCTTTACCACCTGTACCCACTGGCCATTGTACTGAAGCATCTACTCCTACTTTGTTTTGCCATTCCTGAGCGACATCTGAAAGATAATACGTGAAGTTAAAAGTGGTCCCAGAACCATCGGATCGGTGCACCACAGAAATGGTGTTGCTGGGCAAGTTAAGTTTGGGATTAAGTGCTCTAATTTCACTGTCATTCCAGTGCGTCACTTTGCCAAGGTATATGTCAGCTAAGGTTTTACCATCTAAGACTAATTGACCTGGCTTAATGCCTTTTACATTAAGAATCGGTACGATACCGCCCATCACGGTTGGGAATTGCATTAGGCCACTTTTATTAAGTTCTGTTGCCGTTAGTGGTTTGTCCGAGGCCCCAAAATCGACTGTTTTGGCTTTGATTTGTTTTATGCCTCCACCGGAACCAATTGCTTGATAATTAAGCTGTGAGCCATTTTCTTTTTGATAGGCTTGAGCCCATTTGGAATACACTGGATAGGGAAAAGTGGCACCAGCCCCCGTAATGTGATCGGCAGCGAAGGCTGAGGTTGCTGTCATGAGGTTTATGGCTGCACACGCAACCAAACTAGCAAATACGCGTTTCATCAGAGATCTCTCCTTTCGTACTTTACGTCGTACATTGAGTTTTCAATCTAATAGTGAAATAGCCAAAAAATGCGATTCGCCCCATTTGATGTGGGTACTTAATGAACCGCTTTCGGCGAGAATCGTCCCTGGAGTCGAATGATTAAATGCTTTGATGACAGTTCTGTGATGTTTTTATGACCAGTTTTTCGATAGGGCAGGAGTGTCTGTTTATGGCCACATAATCTGCTCATTCTGACAAATAAAAGGCAGTTAGGCCGACTTTTATACATGAGAAGGAGGTAATCTACTCTAATGCTTACATTATTTTGACAACCAAAGTGTCAGCATACATTGACAAATTACTCTGCAGATACAGTTTATTTCACTTTCAAACTCAATTATCAGCGACCTCTTATGGTTTTCCCATCAGGCATTTCGGGAATATGAAAAAAATACGATTATGAAATGTTTGCAAACGACAAGGCTCGTTTTCTTTCTAACTAGGCTTTAAAAAGGATGAGTTGTTCGCTTTATATCAATATTTTGACTTCATCATGAAGCGGAATTTAACCAACTGATCTTATGAATTATTCATTTGTTCATTATTTTTTTTCAATGAAAATATAGGCACTTTTGCTATAGTAACCTCGCTTAAATTTTTGTGAGGTAGTAAGGGTGTCTAAATCGGTGTCGTATTCTGTTCTTGAGCAGCGTCTATCTGAAAATGTATTGATCCTAGATGGTGCTATGGGAACCATGATCCAAGCTTATAAGCTTGAGGAACAGGATTACCGAGGCGAACGCTTTGCTGATTGGCAGAGTGACCTAAAAGGCAATAACGATTTATTGTCAATCACTCAGCCCGCGATCATTAAAGAGATACACGCCAAATATCTCGACGCGGGTGCCGACATCATAGAAACTAATACTTTTAATGCCAACTCAATTTCCATGCTGGATTACCACATGGAAGCATTAAGCTACGAATTAAATTTTGAATCCGCACGATTAGCCCGCGCAGCGGCCGATGAATTTACGGCAAAAAATCCTGCCAAACCGCGTTTTGTAGCGGGAGCAGTAGGCCCAACCAGCCGAACTTGTACTATTTCCCCAGACGTCAATGATCCTGGTTTTCGTAACATTCATTTTGATGAATTGGTGGAAGCTTATACCACTGCCGTAGATGGCTTGATTAAAGGTGGTGTCGACATTCTTTTAATCGAAACCATATTCGATACTCTGAATGCGAAAGCGGCTATTTATGCTGTGTTGGATTATTTTGAGAAAACTGGTGTGCGTTATCCCATCATGATCTCAGGAACCATCACGGATGCGTCTGGCCGAACCTTATCAGGTCAAACGACAGAGGCTTTTTGGAATTCCATTGCTCACGCCAAACCCATTTCTGTTGGTCTTAATTGTGCTCTGGGGCCGAAAGACTTACGTCAATATGTGGAAGAGATGTCGCGAATTGCAGACACTCATGTTTCCGCTCACCCTAATGCGGGTTTTCCAAACGCCTTTGGTGAATACGATGAATCGCCTGAAGAAATGCTAGAAGAGATTCAAGGCTGGGTAGAGTCTGGTTTCTTAAACATCATTGGTGGTTGCTGTGGTACAGCACCTGAGCACATAGAGACCTTTGCCAAAGCCTTCGCTGAGGCAAAACCACGCCTTATTCCTGAGGTTGTTAAAGAGTGTCGCTTGTCTGGCTTGGAGCCGTTCAATATTGGTGCTGATACCTTGTTTGTCAACGTAGGTGAGCGAACCAATGTTACGGGTTCCGCCATGTTCAAACGCTTAATCAAAGAAGGGGATTTTGATACCGCCTTGGATGTGGCGCGTCAGCAAGTTGAGAATGGTGCGCAGATAATCGACATCAACATGGACGAAGGCATGCTGGATTCGCAAGCGGCCATGGAGCGCTTTTTGAAGCTGATTGCGTCTGAGCCAGACATTTCTCGTGTGCCCATCATGTTGGACTCTTCCAAATGGGAGATTCTTGAAGCGGGTTTAAAATGGATTCAAGGCAAAGGCGTAGTGAATTCCATCAGCATCAAGGAAGGAGAAGAGAAGTTTAAAGAACAAGCTCGTAAGCTGATGAAATATGGCGCCGCGGTGATTGTTATGGCGTTTGACGAAGTTGGCCAAGCGGATACTCGTGAACGTAAGATCGAAATTTGTCGTCGCTCCTATCGTATCTTGGTGGATGAAGTGGGCTTTCCACCAGAAGACATTATTTTTGACCCGAATATCTTTGCCATTGCAACCGGTATTGAAGAACACAATCGTTATGCCTTGGACTTTATTGAAGCCACCGGCGACATCACACGTGAATTGCCTTATGCCAAAGTATCTGGTGGTGTGTCGAACGTGTCTTTCTCATTTCGTGGTAACAACCCTGTTCGTGAAGCTATTCATGCGGTCTTTCTTTACCATGCCATAAAACAAGGAATGACCATGGGTATCGTCAATGCGGGCCAACTAGCCTTGTATGAAGATATTCCTTTGAAACTGCGTGATGCAGTGGAAGATGCGGTATTGAATCGTACACCGGATGCCACGGATAACTTATTGGCTATTGCCGGTGAGTTCGCAGGTACCGGAGAAGCTGCCGAAAAAGAAACGCAAGAATGGCGTGGCTTACCTGTGGCGGAACGTTTGTCTCATGCATTGGTAAAAGGCATTACTGAATTTATTGACGAAGACACAGAAGAAGCACGCTTGTCTTACAATCGGCCTTTAGAAGTGATTGAAGGGCCTTTAATGGATGGCATGGGTATTGTTGGGGACCTATTTGGCTCAGGTAAAATGTTTTTGCCGCAGGTAGTGAAGTCGGCACGTGTGATGAAAAAAGCGGTGGCTTACTTGATGCCTTTCATTGAAGAGGAGAAAGCGCGAAACATGGACACGGCTTCGTCTAGTAATGGCAAGATCGTTATGGCGACCGTAAAAGGCGACGTGCATGATATTGGTAAAAACATTGTTGGTGTGGTGTTGCAATGTAACAACTTTGAAGTGATTGATTTAGGTGTCATGGTGCCGTCGGAAACCATATTGCGTACTGCGAAAGAAGAGGGTGCAGACATGATAGGTTTGTCTGGATTGATTACCCCTTCTTTAGATGAAATGGTTCACGTGGCCAAAGAGATGGAACGCCAAGGGTTTGATTTGCCAGTCATGATAGGCGGCGCAACCACGTCAAAAGCTCATACAGCGGTGAAAATTGAACAAAACTACAAACGTAATCAAGTCGTCCACGTTACCAATGCCTCTCGCAGTGTTGGTGTCGCCAGTGCTTTGTTAAGCAAAGATACAGAGCGTCGTCAGAAGTTTGTTGATGAGATTAAAACTGACTACGAGAAAACCCGTATTCGCTACAAAGACAGAGCGAAAGCTGGACGCCGTGTGGGGATCGATAAAGCACGACAAAACAAACCGCCAATTACTTTTAATGCAGAAGTTGTAAAACCGAATCAGCTTGGTGTGACTGTGCTCAGTGAGCAAGATATCGATCTTGCTGTAGTAAAAGACTACATAGATTGGACGCCATTCTTCCAAACATGGGAGTTAGCTGGTGCTTATCCACGCATTTTGACAGATAAAGTGGTGGGCGAAGAAGCCACGCGCGTGTATCAAGATGCCTTGGTGATGCTGGATAAAGTGATTGCCGAAGCCAGTCTACAAGCTAGAGCCGTGGTGGGGTTATTTCCTGCAAACCAAGTGAATCATGATGATATTGAAATTTATACTGATGAATCGCGTAGTGAGGTAGTAGAAACCTTGTCTTTCTTGCGCATCCAAAATGAATTAACCGCGCCGGGCAAATACAACCATAGCTTAGCGGATTTTGTTGCGCCAAAAGAATCGGGTGTGGCCGATTATATGGGGGCGTTTGCTTGCGCTGCTGGGTTTGGTATTGAGCCTTTGGTTGAGCAATATGAAGCGGATCACGATGATTACAACTCCATCATGATCAAAGCGGTTGCAGACCGTTTGGCTGAAGCCACTGCTGAGTATTTACACGAGAAAGTACGAAAAGAGCTGTGGGGTTATGCGCCAGAAGAAACCTTGAGCAATGAAGAACTGATTAAGGAAAAATACCAAGGCATTCGACCAGCGCCAGGCTACCCAGCGTGCCCTGATCATACCGAAAAAACGAAATTATGGGATCTGTTGGCGGCGCAAGAACGTATTGGCATGGAGCTTACCGAAAGCTTTGCTATGCTGCCAACAGCCGCGGTGAGTGGTTGGTACTTTGCGCATCCAGACGCAACCTATTTTGGGGTCGGCAAAATTGGCCCAGATCAGGTTGAGGAATATGCAGAGCGTAAAGGCATGAGCAAAGATGAGGCTGAGCGATGGTTAGCACCAAACTTAGGATACGACCCAGAAGACGACCGAGTGTAAAGTCAGCCAATCAATAGAGAGACATTATGGCAAAAGTTATTAAGGACTCTGAACAACATAAGAATCGCATGCAAGCGATTAAAAAACACGTTGATAAGCGGATTGCCAAAGCGCAAGAGGACAAGGGTACCTTTGTACTCCTAACCGGAAATGGTAAAGGCAAATCCAGCTCGGCTTTAGGCATGGTGGCACGCGCCTTAGGTCATGGTATGAAAGTGGGTGTCGTGCAGTTTCTTAAAGGAGAATGGAATACGGGGGAAATTGACTTTTTCCGTAAACAAGACAAGGTGCGTTGGGAAATTATGCCGTCGGGTTTTACCTGGGAAACCCAAAATCGTGACGCCGACATTCAGTCCTCTGAGCAAGCTTGGTCTCAAGCTGAAGAAATGCTACAAGATGATAGCTTCGATCTCATCGTCTTAGACGAATTAACCTACCTTTTACACTATGAGTATCTGGATGAAGGGAAAGTTTTGGAGGCTTTGATGGAGCGACCAGAGAATCAACATTTAGTCGTCACAGGGCGTGGGGCTTCTGATGCTCTTGTTGAGCTTGCTGATACGGTTAGCGAAATAAAAGAAGTGAAACATGCTTTTAAACGTGGCATTAAGGCACAGAAAGGGTTGGAGTTTTAGTTTTATTTAGCGATTTGGCCTGCAAAAATTGTATATTTTAGATGAATATACTTTTAATGGACTGGTATGATTTGCTTCTTTTTATTAGACGGATTATTTGAGGTGAGATATGTCTTCTATCGAACGTTTAGAAGTGGGTCAACGTATGAGTCGCATAGTGAAACACAATGGCACCATTTATTTGTGTGGTCAGGTTGCGGCCGATGCGAATGCAGGGATCACAGAGCAAACGCAAACTATGCTAGATAAAGTCGAAGCCTTGTTGGCTCAGGCAGGATCGGACAAAGAGCATATTCTTTCTGCCACTCTTTACATTCGTGATATGAAAGATTTTGCGGCGATGAATGCCGTTTGGGATGCATGGGTGCCAGAAGGTCATGCTCCTGCTCGCGCATGTGTTGAGGCAAGAATGGCTCGTCCTGAGTTGCTGGTTGAAGTATCCGTTATTGCTTCAGAAAAGTAATCTAGGATTCACAGTTTTCTTAATCGCGTTTCACGATGACATCATTTTCGACCAAAGCATTGCTTAATACACGAATGGTTCGTGCCATATCACGAGACAGGTTCATTAATAAAATGCCGAAGTCGAAAGGGTGATTATCGTGGAAGTCGCTGAACAGCTGACAAGATATTTCTAATAACAAGCTGTCTTCTAATGCGTATAAGCTGCCAGCTCGTTCGTGTAGAGCAATCATAGAGACAAAACCTATGGCTTCGCCAAATTGAACAGTGCGAGTGCGTGTCCTTTTTTCATTATGCTGTTTGTAAAAGTCTAAAGAGCCGTGTAACACGGTGTGAAAACTATTACCTTTGCCACCATAAGAAAAAATTTCTTCTCCTTGCAAGACTTGATGAATGATGCCATTGTCTAATAAATATTGGATGCCCGTTTCAGATAAAGCGCCAAAGATTGAGCCTTTTTTTAGCTCTGCAGGTGAAATATCGTATTCAGACTCAGTTGCTAAGACGGTATGCATAATGTCCTCCCGTCAATTTTCTCTCTCTTATATCTCTTCGACCACTTCAAACAAAACTGAATAGCCGATTTCCTATTAGGTATTATCGACACTGCCCCCAGATATCACTAAGGGCTTTTTGTTTGAACTGGTAACACTTTTGTTTTTCAAGTAACACATTATGCGGCTTTGTAAGCGTCAGTGACCTTGTGTGGAACTTATTCTACGTAAAGTCGCACCTTGAGTAACTTGTATGCGATAATGGGGCCAACTTTTTGCTGCTTATAGCAATTTTTATTATTTTCTGATCAAGAGTGGAAGAATACTTTGTTAACTACAGCCAACATCACCATGCAATTTGGTGCAAAACCTTTATTTGAAAATGTATCAGTCAAATTTGGCGAAGGAAAACGTTACGGGCTCATCGGTGCAAATGGTTGTGGTAAATCCACTTTTATGAAAATACTTGGCGGCGATTTAGAACCAAGTGCGGGTAATGTTTCAAAAGATCTTAATGAACGTTTAGGTAAGTTGAAACAAGATCAATTTGCTTATGAAGAATACTCTGTAATTGATACGGTCATCATGGGGCATACCGAGCTTTGGGCCATTAAGTCTGAAAAAGACGCCATTTATGCTAAGGCTGAAATGACCGAAGAAGATGGTTTGCGCGCTGGTGACCTAGAAGCTGAATTTGCCGAAATGGATGGTTACACTGCTGATGCGCGTGCCGGAGAGCTTTTATTGGGTGTAGGCATTCCGACTGAGCAGCATTATGGCTTGATGAGTGAAGTCGCTCCAGGTCTTAAATTACGCGTTTTGTTGGCACAAGCTTTGTTTTCCGATCCAGATATCTTGTTACTAGACGAGCCAACCAACAACCTGGACATTAATACCATTCGTTGGTTGGAAGGGGTGTTGGTAGAGCGTACTTGTACCATGATTATCATTTCCCACGACCGCCACTTTTTGAACTCAGTGTGCACCAATATGGCCGATTTGGACTATGGTGAGCTGCGTTTGTTCTCAGGTAACTATGATGAGTACATGACGGCTGCCACGCAAGCTCGTGAGCGTTTGTTGGCAGACAACGCCAAGAAGAAAGCACAAATTAACGAGTTGAAGTCTTTTGTCAGTCGCTTCTCAGCAAACGCGTCGAAATCTAAGCAGGCGACTTCTCGTGCTAAGCAAATTGACAAGATTCAACTCGAGGAAGTAAAGCCTTCTAGTCGTCAAAATCCGTTCATTCGTTTTGAACAAGAGAAGAAACTGCACCGTTTGGCATTGCAGGTTGAGAATGTAGCGAAATCTTATGATGAAAAGATTTTCAGTGATCTCAATATGATGGTCGAAGTGGGTGAGCGCATTGCAGTGATAGGCCCAAATGGTATTGGTAAATCAACTCTGTTGAAATGTTTAGTCGGTGATACTGAGCTGACCAAAGGTGAGGTGAATTGGTCTGATAATGCCAATATTGGCTACTATGCTCAAGACCATGCTCATGAATTTGAGAAAGACATGGATCTGTTGCAATGGATGGGGCAGTGGGGTCAAGAGGGTGACGATGAGCAAGTCATTCGCGGTACCCTTGGGCGCTTGTTGTTCTCGCAAAATGACATTAAAAAATCCGTTAAAGTCTTATCGGGTGGTGAACAAGGTCGTATGTTGTTTGGTAAGTTGATGCTGCAAAAGCCAAATGTATTGGTAATGGACGAACCGACCAATCACATGGATATGGAATCCATTGAGTCGTTAAACTTGGCCCTTGAACATTACCCTGGCACTTTGATGTTTGTCAGTCATGACCGTGAGTTTGTATCCTCTTTGGCGACACGCATTGTGGAAGTAACGGCCGATGGTATTGTGGATTTTCATGGCACTTATGACGAATACCTAGCCAAAATGGAAGGTTAATTACTCATTCTCGATAATGCCTTGTAAAAAGGGAAATCCACGGATTTCTCTTTTTTTGTAACTTTTAAAACGAGTTAGCGTCTATCTTGGTATGTATCGGCTTGTTGATATTCTAATATTTCCACTTCATCCCCTTGTTGGATAATGCCTTCGTTTAAAGCAATCAAATTGACACCAAAGGTAATTCCCTCATTTTTCAATTTGCGGAATTTAGCTAGGGTTTTCAGCGGTTCGCCTTTTTTACTGCGCTTAGCATCATCAGGATTTATGGTTGTGAAAATACAGCGTACACAGGGTTTTACATATTCAAATTCTACTGCCCCAATGCGGATGCGTTTCCAGCTGTCCTCTGCGAAAGCTTGGTTGCCTTTGACAACAAGGTTAGGACGGAATTGCGCCATCTGAATACTCTCAGGGCAGCTGCTATTCAATTCCTCAAGAGAGGCTTCGGTGGTTAATAAAAATGGATAACCATCAGCAAAACCAACAGGTGAGTTTGGGCGGCGACTGGTGTAACGTTGTGATGATTCGCCAAAGAAAACCAGCTCAGCTTCGAGGTCTAGGATAGATTGAAACCATTGGTTGGCTTCCAGGCTAACCGATTGTGCAGATAAGGTTTGCCCCCAAATAGTCACATCTTTATAGTTATCAGAAAAATCCACTGGGTCTAGAATCAACTTATGTTCATTACCGGGGTGACTGAGTTCTAGGCAATCATTGGGCAATAATTTGCCGTGTATTTGGGTAAGTTGCGGATATTTGCGTCCCGTAATGAATTCTCCGTCTGGTTTTACCAGCATATAACGTCGATCGTTGGCTAAACCTGAAAATTGCACCTTGGTTTGGTAAGGGTGGATAGAATGAATCGATTTTATTGGATAAACCGCAAGTTCACTGAGCAAAAAAGACATAACAACTCCTGTTTTGACATCGCATTATTATGTATTTTTTGAGTTCGTGAAAGAAGCATAAAAAAACCTCGGTGCCGAAGCGCCCGAGGTTTTCGTTACTCTGTGATTTAACTTATAGGTAATACGATTTTAATGGAGGGAAGCCATTAAACTCGATGGCGCTATAAGTGGTTGTATAAGCTCCTGTAGACAACCAATACATGCGGTCACCAATTGCCAAGTTCAGTGGTAAACCGTATTTGTAGTTTTCGTACATGATGTCGGCACTGTCGCAGGTTGGACCAGCAATGATGACTTCTTCTAATTCACCGCCTTTCTCAACATGAATCGGATACTTTATGGATTCGTCTAGGGTTTCGATTAAGCCAGAGAATTTACCGACATCAGTATATACCCAGCGATTCAAAGCGGTATGGGATTTACGGGAAATCAAGACCACTTCACTGACCAAAACACCCGCATTCGAAATCAAAGAGCGGCCAGGCTCAAGAATAATGCGAGGTATGTCGGTTCCGAAATCTTCTTCTAGAAAGCGGGTAATCTCTTCTGCGTATACGGCCAATTCATTGGTTTTAGAAAGGTAGTTAGCAGGAAAACCACCCCCCATATTGATCATTTGTAATACGATACCGTCTTCTTCTTTTAGGCGCTCGAAAATGACTTTAACACTCGCAATGGCGGCATCCCATGCACCAATATCACGTTGTTGAGAACCCACGTGGAAAGACACACCGTAAGGGACTAGTCCTAGCTCTTTCGCCAGAATCAGCAAATCCATCGCCATGTCAGGACGGCAGCCAAATTTACGAGACAATGGCCAATCCGCTGTTACTGTGCCTTCTGTGAGGATACGTACATAAACGTTAGACCCCGGTGCAGCTTTTGCTATGTTGCGTAAGTCTGCCTCTGAATCTGTGGCAAACATACGCACACCTTTTTCATAAAAGTAGCGTACGTCTTTGGCTTTTTTAATGGTGTTGCCGTAGCTCACACGATCTGGAGATACATCGCCAATACCGAATAATTTGTCCAGCTCGTATCGAGAGGCGACATCGAAGTTAGCACCACGATCACGTAACAGGGTTAAGATTTCTGGTGCTGGATTGGCCTTAATAGCGTAAAAAATATCGGCAACAGGAAAACCTTTACTAAGCTCTGAATAGGCTTCATCGATGATTTCAGTATCAATTACGACAAATGGGGTTTCTTTGCTTTCTGAAAAAGATTTGATACGTGCAAAGCGTTCAGGTGTGTAGAATGCATTAACGTCAATAGACATGGACATACTCCTGTTTAACAAACATAAACCGATAGTTAAGTAAACGCCTTTAGCTTCTCCCGTCCTACTTATGGCTGTTACTTATCCGGCTCTATGGCCTTAAGCGACGAGCGCAGCAGTTGAAGCGGTGCGGATTATGTTCAGCAATGACGCGGGGCGAAATTTAAGGCTGAATAGGCTGCTCGTCAAGTGTTTTTTGAGGGGGAGCTAAAAAAGGGGCAACAAAGCCCCTATAAATTTTTTGTATTTTTCCTGACTTCTATTTATGCAGAAAAACCGTCTGAATTTGGTAAATCGCGCTGCCAACAATCAAAGCTGCAATGAAATAAATCCCTTCCATTGGATTATTGGTTAACGCTGTCAAGCCTGGGCCCGGGCAGTAGCCACTTAATCCCCAACCAATCCCAAATAGACTGGCACCAACAAGTAATTTACTGTCGATTTGCTTTAAGTTGGGTACTTGCCATTCTTTGGCGACCATGGGGTTAAGGCGTTTGTTTTTGATCCAATAGCCAAGTATGCCAATGGCTACCGCGCCTCCCATGACGGCGATGAGGGAAGGGTTCCATTGACCAAAAATATCTAAAAAACCTATTACGACAGCGGGGTTTGTCATTTCCGAAATAGCCAGGCCCAACCCAAATAATAAGCCAGTTAAAAAGGTGATGAATGCGTACATAAGCGACTCCTATTATTTGGTGACTGCGACAGTGACGATGGCTGTTGCCATAAAGACCAGAGTAGCAATAATAGATCGAATGGATAGGCGAGAAATACCACATACACCATGTCCACTAGTACAGCCTCCACCTAAACGTGTGCCATAGCCAACCAATAAACCTGACAGAATCAATAACCAAGGACTCCTTAACTCTGGCAACGGAATACTGGGTTGAGTGAGTGTCCCGTAGGCACTGCCACCAATAATAAGGCCGATAATGAAAAGCAATGGTAAGCGTCGTCCCTTATTGAAAAGAAGCTGTGATAAAATACCGCTGATGCCAACAACACGGCCCATGGTGAGTAGGTAGAATGTTGTGGTAACACCGATAAGTAAGCCCCCAATTAGGGGGTAAAATAGTTGCTCCATAATATACTCCTAAATAAATATTAGGTTATTCTAATGTATAAACATTAGTTTTGCCTAATATTGTTTGTATGCAATAGTGGAAATAAGTGTGAATTCAATATGGTTGGGTCAAAACCCGTATCAATCAAAGTATATTTTTATTTTACCGAATCTGCCCAAATGGCCTAATGAAATGGATTTTTCTCAACCAGATGTGATGGATTTGATTGAGCTTAATGGAAATCACTGGCGCAAAATTTTGACCATAATGGCAAAATTGACCGTATCAAAAGAGGGTAATTGGCGTGATCATAGAGACCACACGCTATTTGAACAGCTTGCTGTTACCTTTGATGTGGCATCCTTTAAGCAGCTTAAGAATCTATCAAAGCATACATGGGTTTTTATCGTTGGTGGTAAATTACGCACAGAATTACCGGTTTCAAAAGAAAATACTAAGTTGAGCTATGAGTGTTGGCACCAAGCTAATCATGTCTGGTGTCCTTATTTGGATTATCGTCAGTTTCCAAATGCGCTTGTGAGCGAGTTGAAAGACGTTATGTCGGAGTCGTTTTAAATGTTAAATCTGTTAAAAAATTTGTTTCGTCTTCCTGACGAAGAGGAAGAACAAATTTCCTATCAAAAAGCCGTCGCTTCTTTGCTAATGGAAGTTATGTTGGCAGACTTTCAAGTAGCGCCACAAGAAGAGCAAGCAATTAAGCGTCTACTTAAAGAAGTGACGGATCTTGGTGAAGATATTGATCAGCTTTATATTGATGCTCGTTCTGGAGTAGAGAAAGCACATGATTTGTATCAATTCACTAAGGTCATTAATGAAAAGGCCTCGCTGTCTCAAAAAATGGATCTGTTGAAAGCCTTGTGGCATGTGGCGTTATCGGATGGCAACATTGACGCTCAAGAAGATCATAGAATTCGCCGCATCAGTGAGTTGCTTTTTATGCCCCATTCGGAATTTATTCAGGCCAAGTTGGCAGTGCAGCAAGAATTGCGCTCTTAAGTGTGTTTGAAGTGGTTTAAGTTAACTGACGCTGAAGTAAAAGTCTATTAGCAACTTATGTGAAACATGATGATTTGCTATTTTGCCGTTAGCTTTGGCTTTGGTTAAATAAATAAAAAACGCGGCTGTGACCGCGTTTTTTATGACTGGACTCAATAATTGAGTAGAGTGGCTTAGGCCGCGAAGTTCGCTGCTGCAAATTCCCAGTTTGCAAGCGCCCAGAAACCTTTTAGGTAATCAGGACGAACATTACGGTAATCGATGTAGTAAGCGTGTTCCCATAGATCAACAGTGATCAGTGGAGTTTGACCATCTGTAAGAGGAGTGCCTGCATTACTTGTATTGATGATGTCTAGCTCACCAGCAGCAGTTTTAACCAACCAAGTCCAGCTTGAACCAAAGTTGTTAACGGCTTTGTCGTTAAACGCTTCTTGGAACTTCTCGAAAGAACCCCATTTTGCGTTGATGGCATCAGCCAAAGCACCAGTAGGTTGGCCGCCACCGTTTGGTGCTAGGCTGTTCCAGAAGAAAGTGTGGTTCCAAATTTGAGCCGCATTGTTGAAAACTGGGCCTGCAGGAGCTGACTGAATGATCTCCTCTAGGCTCTTGCCTTCATACTCAGAGCCTGGCACTAGACCATTTAACTTAACAACGTAAGTATTGTGGTGTTTACCATAATGATATTCCAGCGTCTCAACAGACATGTGAGGCTCTAACGCATCTTTTGCGTATGGAAGAGCGGGCAATTCAAAAGACATTACGATTCTCCTTGCTTTTAATTAACTAAATTGCTTGTTATCAAGCAGTTAATGGTGCTTATATAGTAGCACCGATGGAACTAGGATAATATTATTTAGAATTGTTCTGTAAGGTTTTTCCATAATTTTTGTTAATAACCAATATATTAGAATTGATTAGAATTCCATGCGAAGAGATGATGATGTAGAGATCCCGAGTATGACTCTGGATCAAGATGAAGTGACTGAAAGAAGAGCAATGGACGCGACTAAAGCACGGCCTGCACCTTCTCCTGCACAACCTGCTCACGCACCGACTGTCGTTCACAAGAAGCAAAATTTGCTAGGAGTATACCTCTTATTGCTGATTGTGTTACTGATGTCTGCTGGCGCTGGGTTCTGGTTGTGGCAACAAAATCAACAATTGCGTGATGAACTGTATGGTGCCAAGAGTGAAATCGATAACTTGGATCATCAGCTCATCGCTGCCGACGTATCCGCTAATGAACAGGGTCAAACGATAGAACAAACACTTAAAACTCATGATAGCGAAATTCGCAAATTATGGGGGGTGGCTTACGATCGAAATCGCAAGAGTATCGCGAAAAATTCGGAAGGGGTGGAAGCCTTAAAGCAAGAAATTGCTTCCCTTAAAACTGACATATCCACCCAAACTAAGCTCATTGCTCATCAGAATGACGCTTTCAATGACCTTGAAGCCGCTTACAATAAATTGCTGGCTAGCGTTGCTCAGTTGGATAAGGACTCAAAAACTGCGTCAGACCAACTTAAAGCCCAACAAGTTAATCTACAAAGCCAAGCTGCGCAAATTGCTTCAGCAGAACAAAACCTTACTGCTCAAGCCAGTAAGGATGAGGCTCTAACAATAAGTCTTGATCAGTTGTCACAAAGTGTTTCTAACTTACAACAACAATTGAAACAAGTGGAAAGTAAGGCGTCCAGTGTTGGTAGTGCTGAGATTATTAATATGCAGCAAACACTGAAACAGCAACAGGAAGCCATTCAGTCCAACGATGCTTTTAGATCTCAGGTTAATACTGAGATTATCCGTTTGCGTAAGCAAATTAATCAGCTGATGTTAGAACAGCAGTTGAACACGCAATAAAAAACCAATTGTCTGTTATTGCACTAGGCTGATGCTGCGACGTATCGGCCTTTTTATTGGTGTCTTTATATAAGTCATTTCTATATAGCTTTTTTAATATGTATATTCTACTAAAGTCTAGAAGGAATGGTTTTTATAACCTAAAGGCATGTTATAGTGGCGCAATTGTAAAAGCCTTAAATTTTGAGTAGGACGTTATGACAGAGGCAAGACTAACACACCTAAAACAGCTGGAAGCGGAAAGTATTCATATTATCCGTGAAGTCGCGGCTGAATTTGATAATCCGGTAATGCTGTACTCTATTGGTAAGGATTCAGCTGTAATGCTGCATCTTGCAATGAAAGCCTTCTATCCGGGCAAACCCCCTTTTCCTTTGATGCATGTCGATACCGGCTGGAAATTCAAAGAGATGATTAAATTTCGTGATGAAATGGTTGCCAAGTTGGGACTTGAGTTGATCGTTCATCAAAACCAGGAAGGCTTAGAGCAGGGGATTGGGCCTTTCACACATGGTAGTGCCAAACACACTGATGTGATGAAGACTCAGGCATTGAAACAGGCTCTAGATAAATACGGTTTTGATGCCGCATTCGGTGGAGCGCGTCGTGATGAAGAAAAATCTCGTGCGAAAGAGCGAGTTTATTCCTTCCGTGATAATAAACATCGTTGGGATCCAAAAAACCAACGTCCTGAGTTGTGGAATATCTACAATGGCAAAGTAAACAAGGGCGAAAGCATTCGTGTTTTCCCATTGTCAAACTGGACTGAGTTAGATATTTGGCAGTACATCTACTTAGAAAGTATTCCAATTGTGCCTTTGTATTTCTCTGAGAAACGTCCTGTGGTTGAGCGAGATGGTACTTTGATTATGGTCGACGATGACCGTATGCCTCTCAATGGCGAACAACCAGAAATGAAATCGGTTCGCTTTAGGACTCTAGGTTGTTATCCGTTGACAGGCGCGGTGGAATCAGAAGCCAATACCTTGCCTGAAATCATTCAGGAAATGTTGTTGACCAAGAGCTCTGAGCGTCAAGGGCGAATGATTGACCACGATTCAGCAGGATCGATGGAAGAGAAGAAGAAACAAGGTTATTTCTAAGTTTGGAGTAAAAAGAGCATGTCTCATCAGTCAGAATTGATCAGCCAAGACATACTTGGTTATCTGAAACAGCACGAAGAAAAAGACCTGTTGCGTCTTCTTACCTGCGGTAATGTGGATGATGGAAAAAGTACCTTAATTGGCCGTTTATTACACGATTCAAAACTTATTTATGAAGACCATCTTGATGCGGTAAAGCGAGACAGTAAAAAGTCAGGCACACAAGGTGAAGAGGTGGATTTAGCTTTACTTGTTGATGGTTTGCAAGCCGAGCGTGAGCAAGGCATCACCATTGATGTGGCTTATCGTTATTTCTCTACTGAAAAACGTAAGTTCATCATCGCTGATACTCCTGGGCATGAACAATACACTCGTAATATGGCAACCGGCGCCTCTACGTGTGATCTGGCTATTATCTTGATTGACGCCCGTTATGGTGTTCAAACACAAACTCGTCGTCACAGCTATATTGCGTCTTTGTTGGGTATCAAGCATGTTGTGGTTGCCGTTAACAAAATGGATTTGGTGGATTTTTCCGAGCAAACTTTTAATGATATCCAAGCGGACTATTTGAAGTTTGTCGATCAGCTTGGTGATAGAAAGCCTGCTGATATCCATTTTGTCCCTATGTCAGCATTACGTGGTGACAATGTGGTGAATTTGTCGGATAGCACACCTTGGTACCAAGGTGACACCTTGATGGCCATTTTGGAGTCGGTGAAGATTGATCGTGATGTGAAGCAAGATGCTTTCCGCTTGCCTGTTCAATATGTTAACCGTCCAAATCTTGATTTTCGCGGTTTCGCGGGCACTATTGCAGCCGGTCAAGTCAAATCAGGTGACCAGGTGGTGGCGCTACCATCAGGTAAAACCTCTAACGTGGATAAAATTGTCACATTTGATGGTGAGCTGGAAGTAGCTAAAGCCGGTCAAGCCGTGACTATCACCTTAACGGATGAAATCGATATCAGTCGTGGCGATATGTTGTCTCATGTTGAGCATGAGCCGCTCATTTCCTCTGCCTTACGCGCCTCTATTGTATGGATGGCCGAGCAGGCTTTGGTACCTGGCAAGTTATATGATTTTAAACTTGGCACACAAACGGTTCCAGGTAAGGTACATCACTTCAATCATAGAGTGGATGTAAATACCCTTCAGAAAAGTGATATCAATGAACTTGAACTGAATGGTATCTGTGATGCAGTACTGCAGTTTGATGCGCCAGTGGCTTTTGATGAGTATCAAAATAGCCGTTTAACCGGCGCTTTAATCATTATTGATCGTTTGACCAATGTAACGGTTGGCGCGGGTATGGTGGAAGAGGCTGTATTGGAGCTGGATCAAGAGTCGCTTGTTACTGCTGAAGATCGTGCCGCTCGTCTTGGTCAAAAGCCTGCGGTGATCGCTTTAAGTTCTGATGTGCTTGAAAAATCTGACGCATTAGAGCGTTTGTTATTACGTCAAGGCATTACTTCTTTCGCTAATGTAAATGCAACAGCTGAAGAGGCGGCATTGCTTCGTGAAACTGGAGTGGTTATTTTGGTTTCCGATGAAAGTGTTGCGGACTATACGATTTCGACCAGCAACATGGATGACGTTGTAGAGCAAATTATCGCCAGCATTCGTTTATAAAGGCTATTTCAGGACGGGATAAAGAATGTAACAAAGGTCAGCACAAATAGCTGGCCTTTTGTTTTTGGAGGCTTTAACTGAATCGACTTAAGCCAATTCAGCGTCTTGTCGTTTTACTTCTTTGTGTTGATCTTCATTACTGCCATGTTTCCAATAACTGGAAATATAAAGCTCTTGCTTTGTTATGCCTTTTTCTTGTTTAAAGAAATCTCGTAACAATTTCATACTGCTGAACTCGCAAGCAGCCCAAACAGCGGGCAAGCCTGATAACCATGCCACGTTTTTAACTTGATCAAGTAAAAATGTTTCATTTTTGCCTGGGTTTGCGTTAACGGCCCAATGCAGAGTGATCCCTTCGGGGTGAGCAAGAGGTTGAATGTCTTCTTCAGAAACCACTTCGATAACCGCGTGACCTTTGGCATTTTCGGGTAATTGCGCTAGATTAACACTGATGGCAGGTAGTGCTGTCATGTCGCCTACTAATAAAAACCAATCTCCTGATTCTGCAATCATTTTCTTAGGACCAGGGCCGCCAATATTTATGTCATCACCCGCTTTGCAGTTACGAGCCCAGCTTGATGCAGGACCGCCGTCTTCATGCAGCATAAAATCAATGTCGAATTCATTATGACGTTGCTGGCGTATCGTATAGGTCCGAATCAGAGGCTTTGAGTCAGTGTTAAAAATCAGTTTTACATACCCACTTTCTTGATCGGCCGGAAGGGTGTGCATGTTGCTGCCGCCTAAAGTCACACGTAACATATTTGGGGTTACTAATTGTTTGCGAATAACGGTGAAATTACGAGGTTGCATTCTACTCATGATAACGACCCTTGTGATTGTATGGATGAGGTTAAGTTCTGTTTCATTCGATTGGCTAGGGCAATAAATTGCTCTAATTCAGCTTCGTCAATGTTATGACACATAATCTGACGATTTTGTTGGTCGATGTGCTGAATCTTAGCGAAAATGACATGGCCTTTATCCGTCAGTTTAAGTGACTGACAGCGGCGATTAGTAGGGTGTTTATCTTTGCTAATATAATCTTGCTGCTGCAAGTCTTTTAGTAATCTGGCAATTTGAGATTTATCAAGGCGAAGCTTTTTAGCAATGTCTCTTGCACTGCAGTCTGGGATCCTGCTGATGCATTTTATGGCTCTGATATGTGTAATAGTCAATTCTATATCAGAATTCATTGCTGCTGTTTTTAATGCTGCTCGATAGCTGCTAACCAAGCCATGTAAAGCTTCGCTGATGGATGCATTCATAAATAATAATCTCTATTAATTGAGAATGATTGCCAATATATTTAAATGGGTTGACTATGTCAACTCAACAGATTGCAAGAAATCGAAACATCTATTTTTTTGCAATATTCAATCTTTCTCTGTATTAGGATTTAAATACAAATGATAGATAAAAATTTTATCTTTAATGAGGTTTTGGCAGCGCTTGAGCAACGTTTTGTCACCGCCAAGAAGGCCGCTCAACAGGCTAAAGAAGCGGCGACCAATGAAGAAAGTGTTGCTGAAACCAAATACGATACTTTTGGTCTTGAGGCTTCTTATTTGGCGCATGGCCAATCAGAGCGTGTTTATCAGTGCGAGCAAGATTGGCTTAATTTTAAGCGTATCATGGCAACAAAGGGGCTATCTGATCATCAAGATGAGGTTATTGCTTTATGGAATATGGTACATCTTCAAACGTCAGCAACTGGCTCAGATGAAAAATATTTTTTATTGAGCAATATTGCTGGCGGATTAAATTTGCCATTGCTTGATAAGGGTAAAAAACTGGGGGATCTTGTTTTGATTTCGCCTAGTACACCAATAGGACAAATGCTTATGAATAAGAGCGAAGGTGACACAGTGCTTATTCCAAAAGCAGGGCAACAGATTGAATTTGAAATTGTGAATATCAAATGATGACTTCTAAGACACAAATTTTGTTCTACCTATAGAGAGTCGGCTTAGCTTCGCATATAATGCGTGACCTTTAAATTATTCAGTGAAACTGGCACTAGATAGAATCGCGTCATTAATGGCGACTGTTTGGCCAGAAAACATACTAAGAACACTAGACTCTCTTACTGAGACGGTAATAGGAAAGAAATTATGCGCAGCCATTATTGCGGCGAATTAAATGCTTCTAACATTTCACAAGAAATTACTTTATGCGGTTGGGTTCATCGTCGCCGTGATCACGGTGGTGTTATCTTTCTAGACGTGCGTGATCGTGAAGGTATTACTCAGGTTGTATTTGACCCAGATCGTGCTGACAGCTTTGCTTTGGCCGACAGCGTACGTAACGAATACGTTATTAAATTGACTGGTTTGGTTCGTGCTCGTCCTGAGGGCACCATCAATCCAAACATGCGTACTGGTGAAATCGAAGTATTAGGCACTAGTCTAGAAATTCTAAACGCAGCGCAAACTCCGCCTTTCCAGTTAGACGAACACCAAGCGGTTGGTGAAGACATTCGTCTTAAAAATCGTTTTATCGATTTGCGTCGCCCCGAAATTCAGCAAAAAATGCGTTTTCGTTCAAAAGTAACGTCTGTTTTGCGTCGTTACCTTGATGACAATGGTTTCTTGGATATTGAGACGCCAATTTTGACGCGTGCCACGCCTGAAGGCGCCCGTGATTACTTGGTGCCTAGTCGTACTCATCAAGGCAGTTTCTTTGCTTTGCCACAGTCACCACAGTTGTTCAAGCAATTGTTGATGGTGTCTGGTTTTGATCGTTATTACCAAATCGCAAAATGTTTCCGTGACGAAGATTTGCGTGCAGATCGTCAGCCAGAATTTACCCAAGTGGACATTGAAACTTCTTTCATGTCTGAAGAACAAATCATGAGCATGACGGAAGAAATGATCGTGAATTTGTTCAAAGAATTGATGGATATTGATCTTGGTGCTTTCCCACGTATGCCTTACTCAGAAGCCATGGAAAGCTACGGCAGTGACAAACCAGATTTACGTATTCCATTAACGCTAGTCACTGTATCTGACTTAATGGCTGACGTTGACTTTAAGGTCTTCTCTGGTCCTGCAACTGATCCGAAAGGTCGTGTTGCTGCATTGAAAGTGCCTGGCGGTAATAGTCTAACGCGTAAGCAAATCGACGATTACACTAAGTTTGTTGGTATTTACGGTGCGAAAGGTTTGGCTTACATCAAGGTGAACGATAAGTCTAACCTAGAAGAAGGTTTGCAATCTCCTATTGTCAAATTCTTACCAGTGGAAGTACGTGCTGCTCTACTAGAGCGTTTAGAGGCGCAAGATGGCGACTTGATTTTCTTTGGTGCTGACTCAGCGAAAATCGTTAACGAAGCCCTTGGTGCATTGCGTTGTAAGTTGGGTGAAGACATGGATCTTTACACGTGCGAATGGGCGCCGCTTTGGGTAGTTGACTTCCCAATGTTTGAAGAAACAAGTGATGGTGGTATCACAGCTATTCACCACCCATTCACTGCGCCTTCTTGCTCTCCAGAAGAATTGAAAGCGAATCCATTAACGGCTTTGTCTCAAGCATACGATATGGTACTTAACGGTACTGAGCTTGGTGGTGGTTCTATTCGTATTCACCAAGCTTCTATGCAGGAAGCGGTATTTGAATTGCTCAATATCAGTGAAGAAGAGCAAGAAGAGAAATTTGGTTTCTTGTTGGATGCATTGAAGTTTGGTGCGCCGCCACACGGTGGTTTGGCTTTCGGTTTGGACCGTCTGGTTATGCTGATGACTGGCTCAAGCTCCATCCGTGATGTGATTGCTTTCCCGAAAACTCAGAGTGCCACTTGTTTGTTAACTCAAGCGCCAGGTGAGGTGAGTGAGAAGCAACTAAAAGAACTGAGCATTCGTGTTCGTAAGCCAGTTGCAGAGTAAGAATTGCATGGTAAGCGATAGATTTCAGTTGCTTGCTGTTAGGGAAACGAAAGAATAACGTAAAAGGCCGCAAAAATGTGGCCTTTTTTGTATTTACAGATTGCATCTCTACTGAAGCCCTGTTGAAATATACAGTGATTTTATAACGCATGAGAAAACCATGGCGCAAACTCGAATTATGGCCATTGACCCAGGTTCACGTGTGACGGGCTTTGGCATTATCGATATCATTAATGGCAAGCCAAATTATGTAAACAGTGGCTGCATTCGTTTGCCTGATGAAGATTTATCCGTCAGGTTGAAACATATTTTTAATGGTGTGGAGTCCTTGTTAAAAGAATTTCAGCCAACCGAATTTGCTATTGAAGAAGTCTTTATGGCAAAGAATGCCAACTCAGCATTGAAACTTGGTCAAGCAAGGGGAGCTGCCATTGTTGCGGCCTCACTGCAAGAATTAGTGGTGAATGAATATGCCGCACGACGAGTGAAGCAGTCTGTTGTCGGCAACGGTAATGCCGACAAAGCACAGGTTCAAAGCATGGTGCAATTATTATTAGACTTGACGGAAAAACCGCAAGCCGATGCGGCAGATGCGCTGGCGATTGCGCTTTGTCATGCCAATACCCGCACGTCTGGTGGTTTGGAATACGGCACAGGTAAACGTGCTGGTAGAACGGCCAAGCGCTGGTCAGAACAAGATGTAAGGAAAATGATGTGATAGGTCGAATTGTCGGAATCTTGGTGGAAAAAGCCCCACCAGAACTGTTAGTTGACGTGCAGGGGGTTGGTTACGAGATCAGTGCCTCAATGACCACCATTTACGATTTACCTCAAACTGGTGAACAAGTCGTTTTGTTTACCCATCTCATTGTCAAAGAAGATTCTCATGCCTTGTTCGGTTTTTCAGATAAGAGTGAGCGCGCTCTGTTTCGTATCTTGATTAAGGTGAATGGCATAGGGCCCAAAATGGCGCTCGCTATCCTTTCAAGTATGTCGTCAGAAGAATTGATCGCCAATGTTCAGGATTCTGACGTTACGGCATTAACTCGTATTCCTGGTGTTGGAAAGAAAACGGCTGAACGGCTGATAGTGGAATTACGAGATAAATTGGGACAAGCAGCGAAAACCGATTTGTTTGCTGCGCCAACGGTTCTTCGTCAAGTGCAGGCTGACCCTCGTCAAGAAGCAGAGGCCGCTTTGATCGCCTTGGGTTATAAACCTCAAGAGGCTGCTAAAGCGATTGCAGCTGTGCCGGTGGATGGTGCTGACAGTGAAACGGTCATCAAAGCGGCACTTCAAGGGATGTTGAGGAAATAGTATGATCGAACAAGACCGTATTATCTCGGCAGAATTAAAAGGCAGTGATAGACAAGTTGATAGGGCAATACGACCACAAGCTTTAGCCGAATACATAGGTCAGCCTGTGGTGCGTGAGCAGATGGAAATTTTCATCCAAGCGGCTCGTCAGCGAGGTGAACCCCTTGATCACACCTTGGTGTTCGGCCCTCCAGGATTAGGTAAAACGACCTTAGCGCATATCATTGGCAATGAAATGGGAGCGGATGTGAAAACTACCTCTGGGCCTGTTTTAGAAAGGGCTGGAGATCTGGCGGCGCTGTTAACCAATTTAAATGAAGGCGATATTCTGTTCATCGATGAAATTCATCGTCTTAGCCCCGCCATTGAAGAAGTACTTTATCCCGCAATGGAAGACTACCAATTGGATATCATGATAGGAGAGGGGCCAGCGGCTCGTTCAATAAAAATTGAACTCCCGCCTTTTACGCTTGTCGGAGCTACAACGCGAGCGGGTTTGTTAACCTCTCCTTTGCGTGATCGTTTTGGTATTGTGCAACGTCTTGAGTTTTATGATGTTGAATCTCTTACAACGATAGTAACCCGATCTGCAGGTAAAATGGGTGTCGATCTGGATGAGTCAGGTAGCTTTGAAGTGGCTCGCCGCTCTCGCGGAACGCCGCGTATTGCTAATCGATTATTACGACGAGTAAGAGATGTTGCACAAGTAGAAGGCGCTGAGCTAGTCGGACAAAAAGTTGCTCAACGGGCATTAGATATGTTAAGTGTAGACAGTCAGGGATTCGATCATTTAGATAGACGTATGTTATTGACTATGATAGAAAAGTTTGACGGTAGGCCAGTAGGCTTGGATAGTGTTTCTGCCGCGCTTGGGGAGGACAAGGACACGATTGAAGATGTGATAGAGCCGTTTCTAATTCAACAAGGCTTTGTTATTCGAACACCTCGTGGTCGTCAGGTGACCAAACGAGCTTATGAACATTTTAATTATCAGTTACCAACCGATTTGAAATAGAGGTCAATGATGTCAATTTGGGGACTTATCGCCAGCGCTAGTTTAGTTGTACAGCTTGTAATGTTGACACTGTTGGCGGCATCTTTATTTTCTTGGATCGTCATTTTTCAACGCATCCGAGTGATTAAACAAGCGAAAAAAATCCGCTCAGAATTTGAAGATCAATTTTGGTCAGGGATGGATCTTAGTCAGCTGTATCGTAAGTTGACACAGGATGGGCGTAAAGTTGAAGGAATGGAAACCATTTTCACGGCAGGCATTAAGGAGTTTACTCGCTTAAGACAAAATCCAAATATGGACCCTGATGCCGTAATGGATGGTGTCCAGCGTGCTATGCGCGTTGCTTTGTATCGTGAAGAAGAGAAATTAGATCAACACCTGCCTTTCCTGGCAACAGTCGGTTCAACCAGTCCTTACATCGGTTTATTTGGTACGGTTTGGGGGATAATGCATTCTTTTATTGGTTTGGCTGAGGTTCAACAAGCAACGCTAGCGACAGTAGCGCCAGGTATTGCAGAAGCTTTGATTGCTACTGCGATAGGCTTAGCGGCTGCGATTCCTGCGGTGGTGGCTTATAACCGTTTTTCGACAGCGTCTGATTCTTTGAGTGCGAGTTATGATAATTTTGCCGAGGAATTCGCTAGCATATTGCATCGTAAAGTGCATGTTCGTGAGGGAGGCGCAGCATAGTGGCTCGCTCTAGACAAAAGAATAAGCGCCTTCCAATGTCAGAAATCAATGTCGTTCCTTACATTGATGTCATGTTGGTATTGTTGGTGATTTTTATGATTACGGCTCCTATGCTGACCCAAGGTGTGGATGTCGAGTTACCAAATGCCAATGCTGCCCCCATCAAAAATAGTGAAAACGATGTATTGATTGCATCCGTTGATGCAAAAGGCCTGTTTTATTTAGATGTGGGTGGAGAGCAAGAAACCATTAGTTTGTCTAATTTGCAAACTAAAGTACGTAAGATACTTAATCAAAACCCGAACATGTCGGTTTTGGTACGGGGCGATAAAAATGTATCGTATGGCGATGTTGTAGGCTTAATGGTGGCGCTTCAAGGGGCGGGTGCACCCAATGTAGGTTTGGTGACTGAGCCGGAAAATTGAATATGAAGTGGTTACGCAGTGACAGTTACAGTCTTCCAATAGTATTTGCTTTAGTACTTCATACTGGCATTGTTGTGGCTGCGTTTTTTGCGGTTGATTTTGGCAGTGGTGAGCGCAAAGAGCCTAAGCAATCTATCATTGTTAACGCTAAAATTATTGATGTTTCAGATACCATTATTGGTCGGCGAGAAGCGGAACAAAAGGCGGCAGAGAATCGTGCAGCGGCCTTGGCGGAGAAAAAGCGCAAAGAAGCAGAGCAGGCAAGACAAAAAGAAGTGGCTCGTAAAGCTTTGCAAGAAAAACAAAAGCGAGTCGCGCAAGCTAAGCGATTAAAAGAACAGGCCGCAGCAAAACAGCGTCAAGAAGCGCAAAGGAAAGCCGCTGAGCAGAAGCGTGTTGCTCAAGAGGCTGAGAAAAAACGTCTTGAAGAACAAAAACGTATAGCCGAACAAAAGCGACAAAAAGAAGTTAAACGAGTAGAAGAACAAAAACGCCGTGAAGAGGCTTTAGTTCGTCAAGCTGAAGCCGATAGACTGGCAGAGCAAGAGCGTAAGCGTCAACAAGAAGCTGCTCGTATAGCAGAACAAAAGAAAGCTGCGGAAGAGGCTGCTCGACAAGCTGCAGCGGAAGAAGAGGCGAAACGACTTGCTGCTGAAGAAGCGCAAATGGTTCAGTCTATTAGCGGTTTAATTAATGCTCGAGTAGCGGCCGCGTGGAGCAGGCCTCCAAGCGCACGTAATGGTATGAAAACGGAATTGCGCATTGAATTTTTACCGAATGGGGAAGTCATGAATGCACAAGTAACGAAAAGTAGTGGTGATGCTTTATTTGATCAAAGAGCATTAGACGCCGTGTATAAAGTTCGTCGCATTGAAGAGCTGGCTGATGTAGATTCTTATATTTTTGAGCGTAATTTTCGAAAAATAGATGTGATTTTTAATCCGCAGGACTTGAGAAACTAATATGTTAAAAAAATGCTTAGCTGCTGTATTTTTATTTTGTGTCATAATGAACACAGCAAAAGCCCAATTAGTGATCGAAATTACCAGTGGCGCAGATCAATTGCTGCCTATTGCTATTGTACCTTTTGGATATGATGGCGTAGATGCGTTACCAGAAGATATTGCGCAAATTGTTCAAGACGATTTAGCCAGAAGCGGATTGTTTCAAGCTATTCCTCGCAGTAATATGTTGAGTATGCCAAGTAAAGAGGAAGATGTTTTTTATCGCGATTGGCGTTTGTTAAAAAGTGACTATGTTGTTATTGGTTCAGTGAGAAAACTCTCAAATAACAATTATAGAATCGGTTTTGAATTATTAAATGTATTAAGTCAAAAGCCAGTTGAGAAACACGCTTCCATCGATGTTGGAGTGAATAACTTCCGTGATGCGGCGCATTATATTAGTGATAAAATTTACCAATTACTAACGGGTTCTCGTGGTGCATTTAGTACTAGAATCTTATATGTTACAGCGGACGGTGATCGCAGTGCACCTACTTATCGATTACAAGTAGCTGATGCGGATGGACATAGGCCGCAAATTGTTGTGGAGTCAAAAGAGCCAATTTTATCGCCATCATGGAGCGGTGACGGCAAGAAAATTGCTTATGTTATGTTTCGCAACCGACGTCCTAACATTTTTATACAAGAATTAGCTTCAGGAAGACGTCAGCAAATCGCACAATTTAGAGGTTTAAATGGTGCACCAGCTTGGTCTCCGGATGGAAAGAAACTGGCTATTGTGCTATCAAAAGACAATAACCCTGAAATTTATACGCTCGATATTGAAACACAAAAGCTCGAACGTATGACAAACCATTATGCAATCGATACAGAACCAAGTTGGGAGCCTGATGGTAAAGGAATAGTTTTCACATCAGATCGAGGGGGGAACCCGCAGATTTATCGATTGGATGTAGATAGTAAGCGTGTGGAAAGGGTAACATTCGAAGGTGACTTGAATACACGGGCAAGAATGACACCTGATGGACGTTATCTTGTTACTGTTCAGAAAAATGATGGCAATTATCATATTGCGTTACAGGATATGAATACTGGCCGAGTGCACATTCTGACAGAGACTTACTTAGACGAATCGCCAAGTATTGCACCAAATGGCAGTATGGTGATATATGCCACAACCTATCAAGGAAAGGGTATCTTAGCCGTAGTATCCGTTGATGGACTTGTTAAATATAGGTTACCATCAGCAGACGGTGATGTACGAGAACCATCTTGGTCCCCGTATTTCAAATAAAGACATTGAGGAGTGAATAATGAGTGTAAACAAACTAGGTAAGTTTGCTGTAATTGGGTTGTCTGCTGCGTGGCTAGCAGGCTGTAGTACAACAGCAACAGATACTGATTCTTCTACTGTAGCTGAGGGCGGAACGGCAACTGAGCAAGTTGATGATTCTGCTACTGGCTCTTCAGACCAATCTTTTGGTGCTGATGAAGATGGTGCTGTGACCAGTGTCATCGTTGAGGAATCCGCTGAAGATACAATGGTTGATCCGCTTGCTGGTGTTGACACTGTATTCTACTTCGACTTTGATAAATCTATTGTTCGTCCAGAAGCTCGTGAAGCTTTGGCGAAACATGCTGAATTTCTAGTAGCAAATCCAGATGCAAGCGTTGTTCTTGAAGGTCATGCTGATGAGCGTGGAACACGTGAATACAACATGGCATTGGGCGAGCGTCGCGCTAAAGCGGTTAGCCGTTACCTAACTATCCAAGGCGTTGCGGCTTCTCAAATTGAAACCGTCAGCTTTGGTGAAGAAGTGCCAGTTGCTTTTGGTCATGATGCTGAGGCTTGGCAACTGAACCGTCGTGTAGAAGTTCGTTACGAATAATGAACGGCAAAGACATAAAGATTCGCTCTTTAGCAGTGGTGCTGTCATTGGCAGCGCCACTGGCTTTGTCTGAATCCAGCCAACCTACAGGAGGTTTATCTCCAAGTGCCGCAGCAGACTTATTGTTTCAGTTGGAGACTCTTCAACAAGAAGTTCAGACTCTTCGAGGTCTGCTTGAGCAACAAGGTCATGAACTTAAATTAATGAAACAAAGCCAACGAGATCGTTATATTGATCTTGATAAGCGAATTTCATTACTCATGTCTGCTTCAGCAAATAAACAAACGGCGCCTACTACTGCCCCTTCTCTTCCTTCTACTCTTGTACCGAATACACAGACGCAAAGTGTGTTGTCTGATGTTGTTCCTACAGGAGTTCAACCTCAATCAACAGTGGTTGCAACGCCAACTGCTAACTTGCCAAGTACCCCATTAGCTCCTATACCCCTGTCTGCCCCTTCAGAACAGGCTAAAGAAGCATACACAAAGGCTTACAACCTGATTCGCGAAAGAGAATTTGCGCAAGCCGATGTGGCTTTGACTCAGTTTGTTATAGACTATCCTAGCAACACATTAACAGGAAATGGCTATTACTGGTTAGGTGAGGTAAAGCTAGTGCAGGGGAAGTCTCAGGAGGCATTGACTGCTTTCACCACAGTCATTCAAAAATTTCCAGGGCATGGCAAAGAGAAAGATGCTTTGTATAAACTGGGAACCGTAAATGATCAATTGGGTAACAGTGAGCAAGCAAAAACGTATCTACAAGACGTCATCAAACGCTTTCCAAACAGTAAAACCGCTAAGTTAGCTGCCGGGTATTTAGGAAAAATTAAATAACTTGCATTTCCCAACGGGCCCTGTATCATACGCATCCCGTTGGGTCGTTAGCTCAGTTGGTAGAGCAGTTGACTTTTAATCAATTGGTCACTGGTTCGAATCCAGTACGACCCACCAATATTATCTTTTACAATGGCTAACTTTATTCTTTTTTGTCATATTAAGACTAAATGAATTTCCATTCGATCTACTAGCCATACTTTTTCCTCGCCCAGTTTTAGTAGGGGTAATATTATGTTTGATACTTCCACCAAAGCCGCTCTTAGAAGCACAGTGCAAAAATATTTAGCTGATGCTGAGAAGCAATTGGAGCAACCAATTGTTGATAATGAGTCACTTCGCCAAGAGATCAAACAACTCCTTAAAGAGAAACAAGCTGTCCTAGTGGCGCATTATTATACGGATGATGCGATTCAAGAATTAGCTGAAGAAACTGGCGGTATTATTGCAGATTCATTGGAAATGGCTCGGTTCGGAGCCAATCACCCAGCACAGACTTTGGTTGTTGCTGGGGTAAAATTTATGGGCGAAACAGCTAAGATTCTCAGCCCTGAAAAGACCATTCTAATGCCAACTCTGGAAGCCACTTGTTCTTTGGACATTGGCTGTCCCATTGAGGAATTTTCTTCTTTTTGTGATCAGCATCCGGACCGTACTGTGGTGGTATATGCTAATACATCAGCGGCGGTAAAAGCTCGAGCAGACTGGGTCGTTACTTCTAGTATTGCGCTAGATGTCGTCAACCACTTGGTTGATAAGGGAGAAAAGATTATCTGGGCCCCTGATCAACATCTAGGCGGCTATATTCAACGTGAAACTGGCGCGGATATGATTCTTTGGGACGGTGCTTGTATTGTTCATGAAGAGTTTAAAGCAAAAGGCATTTTAGACCTTAAAGCGATTTATCCAGATGCTGCTGTGTTAGTCCACCCTGAGTCTCCAGAAGCTGTGGTAGAAGTGGCAGACGTAGTTGGCTCTACATCACAATTGCTAAATGCTTCAAAGAGTATGAGTAATAGCACCTTTATTGTTGCCACAGACCGAGGTATTTTTTACAAAATGAAGCAGGCTTCGCCTGAAAAGCGTTTTGTAGAAGCGCCTACAGCAGGTTCTGGTGCCAATTGTCGCAGTTGCGCTCATTGCCCTTGGATGGCTTTGAATAGCCTTGAGCTGCTTAGGGATTCGTTAAGAAACATGTCTGGCGAAATAGATGTTTCAGCTGAGTTGCGAGAACAAGCCTTGATTCCATTGCAACGTATGCTGGACTTTAATAAGCCCGCTTAAGTCATTTATTTAAGGTAGCCAGATATTTCATTTCTAAATCAGAGTACGCCAGTTGCAATCTGTCGTATTCTAAACTCTTTTTATTAAAACTTACTCTCAACTCTTGGTAATCATTTTCCGATATGTGAGTATTCAATTGGTCTTTTAGCTGAACAGTCGCTTGGACCAATTTCCGATTTCTCTCTTTTTCTTGCTTTAAAGGAATAGATTGAGCCCCAAAATCTGGATTTTGTAAAATGATAGTATCCACTTGTTGTTTTAATTCATTGTTTTTTTCTTCCGCCATTTCCAATTCTTGAGCCAGCAAAGTAACGCAAGTTTCCGATTCTTGTAACAGTCTTTCAAGGGCTTGAGTGTCCTTTTCCTGTTGTATTAGATTTTCAGAATTGTTATCGGCAGCCATGGCATCACTCAAATCATCGATTAATAAACCAAGGGTTTCTTTTTTGCTGCCGGCAAGGCTTTGTAAATTGCCAACAGCAGTTTGATTTTTATTTGATAATTGTTGTTCCATTTCCGCTAAACGCTTATCTTTGTCAGAAATGTTTTGCCGTAACGATTCGATAGAAAGGTCTGAGTTTTGTAACTCATTTTCAAGTTGTAATACCAGACTATTCGATTCTTCAGACATTCGCTCTAATTTCGCAACGGCTACCTTTTGAGATTCGAGTGTTTGATCTGAAGTTTGATGTTGCTTGGCGTATTCTAATTCGCTACGTAACTGCTCTATAACGAGTTTTTGTCTGTCTGCTAAACTATTTAATGACATGATTTGTTTGTAAGAGGCGGTGCGATTTGGCTTTTTATGACGTTCTTTTGAATTCAACTTAGTGGATACGTTGGATGTGTGCTCAAGGGTCTCATCTTGCACATCTTCTAACCTTTCAATTCGTTTTTTTAACGCGTCAGCTTCTTTCTGAAGACGTTGTTGTTCGTTTCTTTTGACTTTCAGTTTTTGTAATTTTGCGACAGCATTGTCAATACTCTTACATAAATCGTCGTTCAGTTTATATTGATTCTTAGATAATGTTTCTTTTGTAATGATGGATTCAGAGGTTTGATAGAACTCTTCTTCCATTTGTTTAAGATTTTTATGCAGCTCTTCAGGATCTGAAGTTTGTAGTTTGGGCGTGGTAAGTGCATATAATAAGCTAGATAAAAAACGGGCGAGAATAGGCTTAGGCTTATTACTTACTTGATTAAGTACAATCGCTCTTTCAGCTTGTAAAACGGTACCCCAGATTTTTAAGGTGGTTATCTGATTTGGCTCCATAGTGTCAGGTTTGATAGAAGAAGCGGCATAACTGATTTGTTTATCGAGAAATTGCGCAAAAGCCTTGTAGGATAAATCTTCAGTTTGCGCATCTTTTGATTTTGTATCATTCGTCTCAGTTATCTTATTGTCTAAGATTTGTTCTTCTGTGTCGGCTTGAGCCATTTTCTTTTTTACTGATCGGTTTAGCCATATGAAAACCAGATTGGTAACAAACAAAATGGTAGTGATCTCAAGTATTGTCCAAATTAACCACTTTGACATAAGCACTCCTCACGCAATTTTATCTGATATCCATTATCATTAACGTTTGATACTTGATAAACTAATTCTATTCTTATGAGCATAGTTTAAAGGAAAGCTGCTTTCTATGAGTAAAGATTTTTTAACCTTCATACGTAATCGTGTATCTCAACCTGCTTTGACCTCTCCAGCACCAAGTGAAGATGAGTGGCGGGATATTTTAGATGCGGCTAGCCGTGCTGCTGATCATGGAAACCTCAAACCTTGGCGCTATCGAATTTACGAGGCAGAAGGGCGTAATAAGTTAGGCGAGATATACTGGCAGCATGCTCTAGCTGAAGTACCTGATTTACCTGACAATAAACGAGAATCCTTTATTAAAAAAGCGTTTCGAGCTCCAACAGTGTTATTAATCTATGCTAGTACCCAAGAACATCCAAAAGTACCTGCCATTGAGCAAGTTATGGCGACCTCAGCCGCTGCCCAGCAAGTATTATTGGGTCTCAGCGCTTTGGGTTATGGTGGTATGTGGCGTAGTGGACCAGCATGCTTCACACAAAAAACAAAAAACCTTCTAAATTTACAAGCCAATGATCAGATCGTTGGTTTGATTTATGTCGGCACCCCAAAAGAAGCATCTAAAGTGGTAGCAGACACTCAATTAGAAGAACGTCTTAGTTGGGTAAGGGATTAATTTTTAACAATAAATCCCAAAAACAAGTTGCAAAAAGGCGCCTGCGTCACTAATATATGCGCACTCGTTGCGCTGTACGTAACAAAACCCTTTTGGTGAGCTGTCCGAGTGGCCGAAGGAGCACGCCTGGAAAGTGTGTATGTCGAAAGGCATCAAGAGTTCGAATCTCTTGCTCACCGCCATAATCGCTTAAATTCGATATTAAAAAACCGCTTTTATATAAGCGGTTTTTTAATATCTGTCATTTTTGACCGCAAATTAGTCATCAAATAGTTTATGAGCTTGATCAAAAATTACGGGGCGGCCGGCTTGGTTGGTCGAGGCAATGATCATTTTCGCTTCCAGTACAATTTGCTGATCGGCTTGTCGAATAATGGTTTGATAAAAAGCAAACTTCAGTTTTGATACCTTTTCAGTGCGGGTAGTGATTGTAAAAGTATCGCCACTTCTTAATGAGCGCTTGTAATCCAACTCAGCGCGCATCAACACCAAATTTATACCTTGTTCAGTGATCTCAGCAAAATCCAATCCTTTGGTTTTGATAAAGGTGTGGCGGGCATGTTCTAGGTAATTTTGGTAAACGGCATTATTAACTATGCCCTGCATATCGCACTCGTAATCCCTTACATCAAACAATAGAGCGTGATTGGATATTTCATTCGCCATTAGCTTTTTATCCTTTTATATGTGATGTGCAATGCGGTTATTTCCTGATCTTTGTGCGTAGGTTAGATAGTGTTGGGTACGTTTCACTAGATCCATTGGGCTTTCATCGCCAAGCAATGTTGCCACACCAACAGAAGCCGTTACTTGTTTCAACATACTATTGTCATTCTTGTTACGAATTTTTTGTTTAGAGATATGCAGACGCACTGCATCTGCTAATTCTGACGCTTCGCCTAATTCCATCTCTTTAATAATGGCTGCAAATTTGCCATTTTTGAGTCTGGCGAGAAAAGCACGTTCGGGCAAAAACTGAGTTAAGGTCTTGGCAATATAGAGAATCAAAGAGGCTGCTATTTTTTTGCCATATTCTTGCTGTAGACCAGACAAATCGTCAATTTCTATCAGTAACAAAGTGAGATCGTCTTCAGCGAAAGGGGCCAAGGAGAATAGGGTGCGTTCAAAGCCTTTTTCGTTAGACAGTAAAGTCATTGGATCCAACTCGGTATTTTTCTTAACTTCGGCTAGTTCTTGTCTCAATCTAACCAGTTCGTCTTGAGCCTGAGTAAGCGTCTCGCCAAATTGCGAAACGATTTGGTTGGCCTTGAAAGCTCGTCTATCGAGAAGTGTGGCAATCTGCCCAAGCTTTTTCTGATCCGTGTTACTATTAAGAGCGTTACGAGTGTCTTTGAGTGTTTGAGTGAAAACAGCAAGTTCTTTGGTTACCGTTGCACTTTCTTCAGATAAAGTTTCAGTTAAATGATTTAGGGATTGATGGTGGGCGTCAGACTGTTTGATGTCCTCGGCCATAATGAATTCATTGAAAAGCTCTTTTGAAACAAAAGCAGGAAGACTGCCAAAGCGACGAATAGCACGATCAACCACTTGATTTAATCGAGGGTTGCTATTCGATGCGTATTGATACCAAATGCCATAGTTGTAGGGTGTTGGCGGTATGTCCAACTTTACCATTAATGGTATGGCTGACCTCATTAAATGGTTGGCTTCTTTTGTACTATGTTGAAACATAGAAACCTCTATTGCGACTCATCACCACTAAACTGTTCTTTTCTTGGCGGCATTCCATCTATTGAGCTGTTGCTCAGCCATATCGATGATGTTGATATTAAAAAAATGATAGAAATATGAGTTTTTAAATTTGTCGGATTAAGCCCCCGACAACTTAGCTTTATAGCCTTCTTTTTCCAATAGATCCTTTAATTTGTTGCGATTATCGCCTTGAATTTCGATCTTTCCATCTTTTACCGAACCTCCAGTACCACATTGAGCTTTTAGCTGTTTGGCTAATGTTTTTAACTGCTCTGCTGTTAAAGGAAGTCCTGTTATAAGCGTTACCCCTTTGCCTTTTCGACCCTTAGTTTCCAATTGAATTCGAACATTGCCATCACCCATTATCGAGTCATTTTGGCATTGGCAATGGTCTACAGAGGATTCGCATTCAGGACATAAGCGGCCTTGATCTGTAGAAAAAACTAAGTTTCTTTTTTTCATAGGTAAAACATTAAAATTAGTATAAAAAACGGATACTTAGTATAACACTTATCCAGTCACTCTTAAGTGAATAAAAGTAAAATTGAACATTTTTCAGCAAAATTTAGCCAATTCGTCTAAGATCTTAGAATATGCTTTGTAAATCCTTTGCTGATCATGAAAAACTTCATTCAAATTCGTCTCGCTAAGCTATCAGATATTGATCAAATTTTACAATTTGAAACAAATAATCGTGAATGGTTTGCGCAATTTTTCCCCCATTACAGCTCGACACCACCAAGTGAGCAAAGTTTGCGCAAGGTTTTATGTGGTAAAAATGCCAAATTACATTACCTAGTGACGTTCGGAGACGATGAAATTGTTGGCCGTTTTAATGGGCAATTTTTGGATTATAAAAAAAAATCTATTGAGGTCTCATATCGGCTTGATAAAGCCTTCATTAATCTTGGTATTGCCAAATATGCGCTTAAACATTTGCTTTTAATTTGGTCTAGTCAGGGTATTCAAGAAATTTATGCCACGGTTGGTGACAATAATAAACCTTCTATGCGAGTACTATTATCTTGCGGATTTTTTGTCGACGAATTTTGCCCAAGTGCCGTTAATTTATCTTCTAAAATTGAAGATGGTTGGGTATTTCGCTGGACAGATCTTATCGAAGTTAATCAGCGTCTTAGTCAATTTGATAGGGTCTTAACTTACTAAACAGCATGTCAAGATCTGCGGGGAACGCTGCGCTGATCGTTATTCTTTGCTGGCTGATAGGGTGTGTAAACTCAAGTTTAGAGGCATGAAGTAACAACCTTAGATCCTCTCCCCAAGCTTTTCGTAGCGCGTTATTTATATGTCGACAACCATAGCAAGTATCGCCCACCAGCGGATTAAGAATATGCTTAAAGTGACGTCTAATTTGGTGCTTTCTGCCTTGTTTTGGTGTGACTTCAATCCAACTTAAACGCATTTCATCATAACGACTCACTGCAATAGGTAATTGGTAACGATGAATACGTCGATAAAGAGTTTCAGCGTCTTTTTCAGTGCCTATAATTTTATAACGTGAACGTCCTTTCTGTTCATTAAGTTTGGCCAATGGATAATCAATATGGCCTTTTTCATCACTAAAACCTCGCACCAAACAATGATACGTTTTTTGTGTTTGCGAATCGCTGAATTGCTCTGATAAAGCTCGTGCAACACTCGGTGAAAAGGCCATGACAAGTACACCAGATGTGGCGCGGTCTAAGCGATGGACAGGAAACACCCAGCGACCAGTTTGATCACGCAACCTCTGCACGACAGCATCTTGCTCATCTTTTGCTAAATGGGTGCGATGCACCAACAATCCGGATGGTTTGTTGACTGCAACTAGGTGTTCATCTTGGTAGAGTATTTCGAGTGTCATGCTTGGTGTTTTACAAAATGGCTGATGTGCCCGATAGCAAGATTAACCAGTTCGCGCATAGCGCCTTCACTGGCCCAGGCAACATGCGGTGTTAATAAAAAATTGGGGAATTGGCTTAACTGATTTAATACCGAGGATGTGGGCATTGGTTCTATCAGTGAAACATCGAAGCCGGCACCGGCAATGCTTTTGGTTTGAATGGCACGAACTAAAGCCTCTTCATTAACTATGCCACCACGACTCATATTGATAAGCAAAGCATGGGCAGGCATAAGATCAAACTCTCTTTCAGCAATCAAATTGCGAGTTTGTTCGGTCAACGGACAATGGAGGCTGATAATATCAGCCTGTTGTAAGGCTTGATCAAAAGCCACATAGCCTTCACGGATGCTTTTTGCTTGCTTACGTTCAGCAAAGAGAACCTTCATACCAAATGCTTTTGCCAAAATAGCAACTTGTTGACCGAGTTGACCGCTACCTAGAATAGTCAAGGTTGAACCGGCTAAATCCTTAATAGGGTAGTCCATCATGCAAAAGAATTCAGATTGAGCCCAATTTCTTGCTTTAACGTCCGACACATAAGACAAAAGATTTCGTCTCAATGCCAATAGCATAGCGAAGGTGTGTTCTGGCACGCTTACTTTTGAATAGCCTTCTACGTTTTGCACCTTTATACCTTGTTCCTGACAAGCTTGCAGGGCAACATTATTGGTACCAGTTGCCATAACTTGAACCAATTTCAAATGACGAGCTTGCTTTATTATCTGTGTTGACAACACCACTTTATTCGTCAGAACAATATCGGCATCTGAAATACGATCTAGCACTTCCTCTTCCTTAGTATTGTGAAACTCAACGTACTCAGAAACTAGGGAATGGAGGTCAATTTCAATGTCTTTAGGGAAAGAACCACGGTCCAAAAAAACGGCTTTCATGAAGTTTCCTCATTTAACGTCAACTTTTTATTTTTATCTTACGGCTAATTTTATTCAATCAAAGGCAATATATAGGGAAGTAAGTTATTGAGCACAACAGGCTGGCCGTTTTTATTTGGGTGAAGGCCATCACTTTGCATAAGTTCTTTGTTCAATGCAACGTCTTTAAGCATAAAAGGCATGTAGGCAATTTGATACTCAACGGCAATGTCTTTATAAAGGTTAAAAAACATTTGAGTATAGCGTTTGCCATAGTTTTGCGGAATTTGATTACCCACAAGCAAAATTTTTGCTTCTATTTGTTGAGCTTGCTCAACCATGGTTTTTAAATTTTGCGTGGTCTGATTAAGAGGGTAGCCGCGTAAAGCATCATTGGCACCCAACTCGAGAATGACGTAGCTAGGTTGATATTCCTCTAGTAAAGCAGGTAAACGAGACAGTCCACCTTGAGTGGTTTCTCCGCTAACACTGGCATTAATCACACTAATTTCAGGGTGTGATTGATTTAATTGATTTTTTAGTAAACTAACCCAACCATCTTGTTGTCTTAAGTTATAGGCAGCACTGAGACTGTCGCCCATGACCAATAGATTGGCGGCATGAGCAGACACATTAAGACAGAGTGACAACAATACAGCGGCAAAAATTTGAGCGATTTTAACGAACATAAACAACCTTTAGAGTATTCAAGTATGAGCAAAAAAACGGCAATTAAAGTCAGTAATCTTACTCACACAGTGACATCAAATACAGGGAATTTAACCATATTGAAAGGAATCAATATGGAAATTAACGAAGGTGAGTCGGTTGCAATTGTCGGATCATCTGGCTCAGGGAAGTCAACTTTACTTGGATTATTGGCAGGTCTGGATGTGAATACCTCCGGTGATATTTTGATTTATGACAAACCTTTTTCGCAACTAGATGAAGAACAAAGAGCCATCATTCGTGGTCAATTCGTGGGCTTTGTTTTTCAGTCTTTTCATTTGTTACCAAGCTTACAAGCAATAGAAAATGTGATGCTGCCTGCGGAACTCAAAGGCGATAAAGAAGCTCGATCAAAAGCAGAAGCCTTATTGGACAAAGTGGGATTGTCCCATCGTTTGACACATTACCCAAATCAATTATCCGGTGGTGAACAACAACGTGTCGCAATCGCTCGTGCTTTTGCCTCTCAGCCAAAAATTTTGTTTGCCGATGAACCAACGGGCAACTTAGATGAAGACAATGGAAAACTGATTGTCGACTTGCTGTTTGATCTAAACCGTTCACAAGGAACAACCTTGGTAATGGTTACTCATGACAATGATTTGGCGAATTTGTGTAATCGTCAATTGGTTATGTCTGCAGGTCAATTAACGGAAAAATCCCTATGATGTTCATTTTACGTTTAATGCTACGCGATTTTCGTAGCGGTGATTTAATTACCTTATTGGCCGCTCTGATCATATCAGTGGGCACAGTGACTTCTATCGGTTTATTTATTGATCGCTTACAGCTATCGTTCGAACAAGAATCCGCTAATTTGTTAGCCGCCGATCGTCTGGTAAGAACCGATTCACCGATTAATCCTGAATGGCAAGCTAAAGCATCAGAGCTTTCTTTAGAGCAAGCTTTGCGTACCTCATTTACTACCATGATGTTTGCCAACGATGCATTACAGTTAGCGCAAATCAGTGCGGTAACGGATAATTATCCCCTACGTGGTGCTTATTTAGTGGATCAAACACTATTTGGGCAAGGTGCAAGTTGGAATAAACCACCCAAGTCCGGAGAAGTCTGGTTGTCTTCTCGATTGGCCAGCATGTTAAGTGTTCAGCTTGGTGATAAGGTAGAAATTGGCGAAGCAGAATTTATCGTGAGTCAATTTTTGGTTCGAGACCCTGGTTCTACGACATCCGCTTTCGCAATTTCGCCGAGAGCTGTCATTAATGCTGCTGACTTAGATAAGACACAAGTTATTATTCCGGGCAGTCGTGTCCGTTATTCTTTGTTGTTAGCTGGAGACAGAGAGGCTTTAACTGAATATGGTGATTGGCTGCAACCGCAGCTTCAAGAAGGTCAAAGATGGCGAACGCCAACACAACGTGGTGAACGGGTAGGCGACACAATAGGGCGAGCGGAATCTTTTCTTTTATTAGCGGGAACCTTAGCTGTTGTGATGTCAGGCATTGCCATGGCATTAGCTTCATCGCGTTTTGTGAAACGCCATCTCATGCAAGTCGCCATTCTTAAAACCTTAGGAGCGACCCCCAAATTTTTAAGTTGGGCATTTATTCAACAACTTAGTTTGTTATTTGCCATTGGTACCTTAATTGGTTTAACCATTGGTTGGGGAATACAAGAAGTTATTGCATCCTTGTTATCCGGTTTAATGTCGACACAACTTCCAGAGCCCTCCGTGACTCGTATGTGGCTTGGTATCGCAACTGGCTTAGTTTCTATGCTGGCTTTTTGTTTACCTTTGGTTATGCGTCTCATCAAGATATCCCCTTTGTCAGTGTTACAGCCAAGTGTGCGTATTGAGCAAAATACCGCCATTATTTATGGTCTGGGGTTTGCGGGTATGTATGCCTTGATGTGTATTTACACGAAAGGCTTCTTATTGCCCACGGTAATGACTTTAAGCATTATTGGCATTGGACTCATTGTCGGTTTGCTTGGTTTTAGTGTTTTCAAATTGGGCCGTAGTTTGACCTCAGGTGCCACCAGCGGTTGGCAGATTGGTTTAGCATCCTTGTATCGCCGTTTAGTACCAAATCTCTTCCAGTTGCTTGTTTTTACCCTAATCATCATGCTTACCTTGATTTTGATAGGCGTGCAATCCAGTTTGATCAGTGATTGGCAAAAACAGCTGCCAGATGACGCGCCGAATCATTACGTGTTTAATGTGCAGAGCAATCAGGTGCAGGCGATTAATGAAACCAGCGCCGCACTGAAGATTCCACATTCGTCTTGGTATCCAATGGTTCGTGGTCGTGTTATTGAGCTTAATGGAGAGAGCGTTGATGAGTTGTATCCTGAGGGGCGTGGTGAACCTGAATTGGTAGATAGAGAGCTTAACTTGACTTGGTCTGATGAATTAGGACAAGGCAACAAGCTGCTAGAAGGGGACTTTGCTGCCAATGGTTTGTCTATTGAACAAAGAGCCGCTCAGGAAGTGGATCTTGGTATTGGTGATAAGTTAACCATAAATATTGGCGGTAACATTATTACTTTACCCATTACCTCTATTCGTGAGGTGGATTGGGGGTCAATGCAGCCGAACTTCTATTTAATCTTACCTAAGCAAGCCCTAGAAGATTATCCAGCGAATTTTGTCAGTAGCTTATTTGTGAGTGAAAATCAGGCGCAAAGCTTTTATAAAGCCATGTCTAACTTCCCTACAGTGTCTATTCTGAACGTGGGCGATGTATTGAAGCAAATTCAAACCATCATTGGACAGTTGTCTCAAGCGATTCAACTGGTCTTGCTATGTATCTTGTCAGCTGGAGCATTAGTCTTGCTAGCCAGCGTGCGTTCTACATTAGAAGAACGGCTTGAAGAAGGGGCCTTGCTGCGTGTCCTAGGAGCTAAGAGTCAACTTGTGAGGCAGTCTATCTTTATTGAATTTGGCGCATTAGGCTTTTTCTCGGGATTGATTGCTGCGCTGGGAGCAGAACTATGTTTGTATGGATTGCAAGTCTATGTTTTTAATAGTCAACCTAGTTGGCATTTAAATCTTTGGTTGTTTGGCCCGCTGATTGGTATCATAGTGATATTAACTATAGGTGTGTTTGCCAGCCGTAAAGTGCTAAAAGTACCGCCAATGCACCTATTAAGAGATATTTAATCTTATTAAATAAGAGTATTCATGTATAAAGAACAACAAGGCTACATCGTCAGTCGGCACACTAAGGAAGTAGATGGTCAGATTGAGATGAGCCTTTTTGTTAAGACGCCTGAAAAAACCGTTAAAGTGGTTCCGGATAAACAGTTATTGAGTTTTTTTAGTGACATCCCACTAGAAGACTTACCTGAAAAGGTATCGGGGGCCACCTATTCATCAAGCCAATTTCTTTCTTTTCAACACAACTCCGTTCTGCTTATTCAAAGCAAAAGTCAAAAAATCCATCAACAACTGGTTCAGTATGTTAAGCGAGCAGGTTATCAAGTTTTCGAAGAAGACATAAAAGCGCCAGATCGATATTTGATGGAGCGTAATATTCGTGGCGCAGTGCGTTTTATTGGTGAAGAAGCGCATGGCGGCAACCTCTATCGAAATGCCAAGCTCATTGCTGGAAAATTTCAGCCAGCTTGGAAGGTCTGGTCGTTAGACATTGAAACCTCAGTCACGCACAACCAAATTTTATCCATTGGTATTATCAGCGATGATTTGCGTATGGCCTTTGTGGTTACTCCGCAAGCATCTGAGCTTAATGCCGTGTCATGTTATCAAGATGAACGCAGCATGTTACTGGCTTTTATGCAATTTATGAAAAAGCATAACCCGGATATTCTGATCGGTTGGAATTTAATTGGTTTTGATTTGAATTTTATTGACCGACGTTGCCAATATTTAGGCATTCGTCCAGCCTTTGGCGTTAACGGTGAGTCTTGGAGTATTCGATCATCCGAGAATCAAGGTAAGTACTTTGCCACTATTCCGGGTAGGGTGGCGTTAGATGGCATTACTCTATTAAAAGTGGGTGGTTATCATTTTGAGTCTTATAGTTTAAATAATGTGAGTCAGGAAATACTTGATGATAGCAAATTGTTACATGGCGGCGACCGATGGCAAGAAATTGAGCGCTTACATCAGGAAGATTTAGCCTCTTTTGTGGCGTACAACCTACAAGATTGTGATTTGGTTTGGCGGATTTTCGATAAACTCAAATTGATCGAGCTTCAGCAAACACGAGTTGACCTTACAGGCATTCCTTTAGAGCAAACAGGAGGTTCGGTGGCCGCCTTTGAAAATCTATATCTGCCTCGTCTTCACAAATCGGGATTTGTGGGACCTTCGTGGCGTGATGAAGCTTTTGTTGCCAGTCCTGGTGGGTTTGTAATGAATTCAATTCCAGGCTTGTATAAAAACGTTCTCGTATTTGATTTTAAGAGCCTGTACCCAAGTATTATTCGAACCTTTTACATTGACCCATTAGCCCGTATTAGTGGCCAGCAAAACATTTCTCAAGATCAACATCTGGTACCTGGATATCGAGGCGCTCAGTTCGATGCCAATTTGGCCATTTTACCTGAATTGGTCGGTGAGCTTGCACAAGCTAGGGAGCAAGCCAAAGCGAAGAAAAACGATATACTAAGTTATGCTATAAAAATCATTATGAACTCTTTTTATGGTGTCTTAGGCTCTAATGTGTGTCGTTTTTATCATACCGAATTAGCCAGTTCCATTACCATGCGAGGCCATGAAATACTGCAAAGGACCAAGGATTGGATGGAAGAAACAGGAGCACAGGTGATTTATGGTGATACGGACTCGCTGTTTGTCGTGTTGAACGATGACACACAAGATCCAGAAAGGCTAGGGCACGCTTTATGCCAATCTATTAATAATAAACTTCGCCATTGGTGTCGAGAGTTCGCTCATTTAGATTCCTATTTGGAATTAGAGTTTGAAACCCTTTATCAAGCTTTTTTTATGCCAACCATACGCGGTCAAGAAGAAGGCAGTAAAAAGCGATATGCAGGAAAAACCAAAGATAAGATCGTCTTTAAAGGTCTGGAAGCAGCACGAACAGATTGGACTAAGCTGGCTCGAGAGTTTCAAAAGAATTTATTTGAAATTGTCTTTAATGATGAGCATCCAGCAGATTATATCAAATCGGTTGTCGATGATTTGAGATTAGGCAAGTTTGACTCGTGGCTTATTTACAGCAAGCAGCTTAGCCGTCCTTTGTCTGAATATCACAAAAATAGGCCGCCCCATGTTCGTGCTGCCATGATGATAGATGAAAAACGTGCACAACAAGGTTTACCTTTAGAATATGATAAAGGTCGTAAGCGAGTGTTTTACCTTCATAAAACAACGGGAGTGTATCCATACGAGAGGACAGCGGATTTAACGGATCTCGATTACGAACATTACATAGAAAAACAATTGTTACCCATTGCTGATAGTATTTTACCGGCTTTCAAGACAGATATGGCAAGCTTGTTGTCGCAACAAATTTCCTTACTTTGAGTTAAAAATTAATTTGTATTGGAAACTAATTTAAAGACACGTTGGGTATTGTCCACACTGGCTTTAATAAGAGCGTCCATATCCATATTGCGCAATGCTGCCACCTGTTTTGCAACATAAGGCAAATATTTAGGATGATTTTTTTTCGGTCTTGGACGAATAGTACGAGGTAATAAATAGGGGGCATCCGTTTCCAGCAAAAGCCTATCCAAAGGTATATTCGGGACCGCAGCCTGTAAGTCCGCACCGCGTTGTTCATCACATACCCAGCCTGTGATTCCTATGTGTAAGCCTAGGGACAGATAGTTATCCAGTTCTTTTGTTGAGCCAGTAAAGCAGTGAATAACGGAATGTTTCGCTACATTAGGCCATTGCTGTAAATAGCGAATCATTTCTTGGTGAGCATCGCGTTCATGTAGGTATAAAGGCAACGACCATTCTTCGGCTAATTCAATTTGCTGCTCAAATGCGAACCTTTGCTGCGTTGGGGTAGAGTAATTACGATTAAAATCCAATCCTGTTTCGCCAATTGCCACTGGATTCAGTCGTTCAATCAAGCCTGTTAATATGTGTTTGGAACTGGATTGCCAGGTTTTGGCCTGATGAGGATGGCAGCCTATGGTTTGCCATAGGTTTTGATAGGATTGGCTATATTGTCCCAGTAAACGGCTCTCTTCCAAGTCTGAAGCAATACATATCATGCCAGTGACACCTTCAAGAGACGCTTCATCCAGTGTTTTTTCTAGATGGTTTAAAAACAGTGAGTGATTTAGGTTTACACCAATATCTATCATGCTTGTATCATGTCTTTTGTATTATTGAGGCTGTCTATATAGATGTTTTTCAAGACGTCTTTACTGATTCCTTTGCTGGATAATTGATCAAAAGGGATCTTTTCCCAACGTCCTGATTCATAGGCTTCCACCATTCTTAAAATACCTCCTAAATTGCCTTGGTATTCCAACAATGCCTTTTTAATATTGGCGTCCAGAGGCAGATCTTTTAAAAGATTGTTAAGGTCTTCATCATAAAAACTGGGTAAGTATGAAAATAAGCCTACTAAAAATGCCCCTTCCAATTTAGGGAACAAGGTAGTGCAAAGATTTTGACAGAAATACGCTCTCGAAACTGCCATAGAAAACAAACAATCAGGCTTGCCTGAGACACTATTGAGCATTACCAGTCCTACCCATTTCACCAAATCTCTCACCCCAATAATCTCAACTGCACGTTGTGCATTAGAAACATTAAAATGGCTGTGATATCGCGCTGTATGAGTGAGTTTTATAATACGGTAAGTTAGGATAGGGTCCTGCTCTATGCAATCTGCCAACAACCGCAGAGAGGTTTCGTTGTTGTTAAGATGCTCAAGTAACTCAATCAAAATATCTTTGTAAGCAAATACCCGCTTGCCAGTGATTTTAGTCATTTTACGAATAAATGGTCCACTAAAATTGGCATTTGGTAAAACGGCCTTTAAGACCTCAAAATCATGTGCTTGGTGGATATTATTAATCCACATGTTTTTTGCGGAAATATCGGTTTGCTCAGTAAAACGCAGAATATCATCAAGCCGACATTTCTCTAAATCGTATTCCACATATGAAAAGAGATTGATAAAATTTGATCCATAAGCATTGGAACAGGGATTCATTAATCCCAGTTGATAACCCGAGAAACGTGCATTTGATAAGGCATCATAATACTTGTCTTGATCCAAACCGTGACAATCTATAAACAAAACAATCTGAGTATCCTGTACTTGTGGAAGTGTCGATAATTGTTCTGGGTTGATAACAAAAAAGCCGAGTTTATTCTGAATGATTTCATTCAGGTCCATATCAACAAACAATGCACTTATAAATGTCTTTTCATCTTGGTATAAGTTAGTATCCGGATGTAAAAGCTGATAAGCAATGGTCTGGGACTTTTGATTAACGACAGCTTTTCGGCAGAAAAGTACTTCATCGTGATTCATTTTGTTTCCCTACGTAAAGAAAGACGTCACAAAAAAATACTGTAAGCCTTAGCTTAATGCAATATCATGGTTATGATGGAATAACGCCTTAATTAGAAAATTCTGTGGAGTGATGTATGGCGAGCATGTTAGACGCTGTAGACCAAAGAACTAAACTGGTAGGTGAGAACCGGCTAGAGTTGCTAATGTTCCGACTTGGCGGAATGCAAATGTTTGCAATTAATGTCTTTAAGGTTCAAGAAGTCGTACAGTTACCAAAACTCAACTTGATGCCACATCGTCATCCTTCTGTGGCTGGAGTGACACATTTCCGTAATCGAACCATTCCTGTCATTGATTTGTCTGAATCCATTGGTATGAAACCTATCGAGCGAAATGAATCTTGCAATCTTATTGTTACTGAGTACAACAATACAGTACAAGGTTTTATGGTGGGTGAGGTTGATCGCATTATCAATATGAACTGGAATGAGATTTTGCCACCACCAGATGGAGCAGGTCGTCAGCATTATTTAACTGCTATTACGCGTGTAAACGATCGCATTGTTGAAATCATAGACGTAGAAAAAGTCTTGGCAGAAATTTCACCTTATGACAGTACGGTAAGTGATGAAGTCATTGATGATGATCTTCTTGCTTTGGCTAAAGGCCTAGAAGTCTTAGTAGTCGATGATTCCTCTGTTGGTTTGGCCCAATGTCGTTCAACATTGGATTTTATGGGCATTACTGTGCATACCGCAACAGATGGTAAGCGTGGCCTGGAGAAATTAAAAAAGTGGGCTGACGAAGGTGAGGCTGTCCCAGATAAGCTCTTAATGATGATTACAGACGCTGAGATGCCAGAAATGGATGGTTATCGATTGACCAGGGAAGTTCGTGAAGATGCGCGTCTTAAAGATTTGTACATTGTGCTGCATACCTCCTTAAGCGGTAGCTTCAATAAAGCCATGGTGCAAAAGGTAGGGTGTGATGACTTTTTATCAAAATTCCAACCTGACAAATTGGCGACCTTAATTCAAGACCGTATCCGCAGCGTTGTCTATCGAGAGTAAGATGTCATGATGAGAGGGCTTTTGGCCCTCTCAATCTGTTTAATATGACTTTTACTCTCTTGTCTATCATCTCATTTAGCCTTATTTAATGATCATTAAACTTCTGGTATTGTTTTTTTTGATTGGTGTCATGACGGGCGTTATTAATCGTTACACACCTATCTCACGGTCTATTCTAAGTCTTACTTGTGCTTATTTCTTCTTACCCGCACTCGGCATTAACCTGGCAAGCTTTTATCCCTATTTATTAGCCAGTGTGCTGGTAGCCTGTTTGCCTTTGTGTCTCTATGATTGGTTAAAAACATGGCGCCATGGAGAGCTTCAAACACTGGTTTTTAAATACGCGCCTGGCATTTCCATGGGGGCTGTCGTTGGAGCGCAATTAGTGAGCATATTACCCTACAAGGTACTGATCATGGTTTTGACAGTATTTCTTTTTTCTTTACTCTTGATACGATCCTATATACTAGTTTGTCATCTCAGGGGAAGTGTCAGATTACATTCATCCGTTATGACATGGATTAGGTCAGTAAAACCTCTGCCATTAGGAATGGTATTAGGTACTGGTGCCGTTCTTTCCGCTGATGATTGTCATACTGTCTCGAACAGGGTCCTTGATGAAACTGACTCACATCAGTCAGACAATCAAAATGGACTAAGTGTGTTTATTTGTTTTGCGGCAATGATAGGATTTGTTTTCCCTGCAGTACAACCCATTTTCATTGACGCAAATGTGCCAAAGGATTGGTTTGCAGGCTTAGTGTGTTTGCCTATTTCGATGAGTCTGGCCGTCGGACTTTTTGTTGCAGCTTGTTTACCAGCTTGGACAATTAATAATTTTGAAAAAAAATTCATTTCATTTTGTATCATTCTGTATCTATTTATCTGTTTGATACGTATTTGGTTTTAGCAAGTAGATAAAATTATTTGACTGTAAAATAGCGTGTTTTTACACCTTATAAATTTACTCTTGACCTATAATAAACAAGGATTTTCAAAAGGGTTTGATTCCATGAAAAAAAATAACATTGGCGTTTTAATGATAAACCTTGGTACGCCAGATGCCCCAGAAACAGCGGCGGTAAGGCGCTATTTGAGAGAATTCTTATCTGATCGCCGGGTTGTGGATCTAAGCCCATTACTTTGGAAACCTATCCTAAATCTTGTCATTCTTACCATAAGGCCTCCTAAAGTGTCTAAGGTCTATCAGCAAGTATGGATGGACGATGGGTCGCCTTTATTGGTATTGAGCCAAAGATTAAAAGACAAGCTAAAGATACAGCTAGCAGAAGAATTTCCTATGCCGGTTGCCATTGAATTGGCCATGACTTATGGCAACCCTAGTGTTGAAAAGGCAGCTCAAAACTTGCGTGAACAGGGGGCCAATAAAATTCTAGTACTGCCTATGTATCCACAATTTTCCTCCACGACAACCGCAGCTGCATACGATCGTCTAATGCGTTCATTAAAATCCTGTCCACATTGGCCTGAATTGCATTTGCTGGAAGATTACGCAGATCATCCATTGTATATCACTGCCTTAGCAAATTCGGTGAGAGCGCAATGGGAATTGCAAGGAGAAAGACGTCATCTGGTCTTTTCTTATCATGGAATTCCTAAGCGTTATGTCGGTAAAGGTGACCCTTATCAGCGTCGTTGTGAATTGACCAGTCGTTTAGTTGCTGAAGAATTAGAACTGGACGATCAAGATTGGACCCATGTTTACCAATCACGCTTTGGTCGTGAAGAGTGGTTAAAACCCTATGCTGATGAAACCTTACGAGCCATGCCTGAAATGGACATTAAGAAAATTAATGTTATCAGTCCTGCGTTTTCAATCGATTGCATCGAGACTTTGGAAGAAATCACACTGGAATTGGGAGACGAATTTAAACAGCATGGTGGCATCGCATTTGATTATATTCCAGCGTTGAATGACAGCGCGGATCAAATTGCCTTATATATGAGCTTAATTGAAGAACACATTAAAAATTGGACCTAACATGACTAAAAATCGTCAAGCTTTCAAATTCATAGCTTTTGATGCGGATGACACCTTATGGCGAAATGAAGAAATTTTTATGAATGCGCAAGATGAGTTCATTCATTTGTTGTCACCATATCATGATGAATTTTATGTTCGCGAACACTTGGCTGAAGTACAAGTTAGAAATCTCGAACATTTTGGTTATGGTATTAAAGGCTTTACCTTATCTATGATAGAAACGGCAATAGAGCTGACGGAAGGTCGAATTCTTGGCAGTGAAATCCATGAAATTATTGCCTTAGCCAAATGCATGGTTGCTATGCCGGTTGAAGTGTTACCCAATATTGAAACTGTATTGAAAGCACTAAAGAAAGAGCATAAATTATTTGTCATTACCAAAGGGGATTTATTAGACCAAGAAAGCAAATTAGCACGTTCAGGGATTGTTGAATACTTTGATGCTATAGAAATTGTCAGTGATAAAACGGCTGACACCTATGAATCGATTTTGCTTCGCCATCAGATTAAAAAAGAAGAATTCTTAATGATAGGCAATTCATTAAAATCTGACGTGCTGCCAGTGTTGGATATTGGGTGTCAAGCTATACATATTCCTTATCACAGCACATGGGCTCATGAACAAGTGGATGAAAAAAAGCTTGCTGAATATGACAATTTGATTCAAGTGAAAGATGTTAGAGACATTTTGACTTTTATCAATCAACAAGAATCGATTTCTTTCGCCGCCGTTTAAATGAAATTGGTTGCAGCCTTTTTTCTGTTTACTAGGTAATAATGATGAAAAAAATACTCATAGTCTTATCCTTAATTCTACTTGTAACCTCATCTTTGGCGGCGGCATCCAGTTTTGACCGAACGCAAGAGAGTGCTGCAGAGAAGTGGAATAAAATCCAAAAATCGGCAGAGGAATTCGCGGATGAAGCCTCAAATATCGCGAGTGATATGGGAGATAACATTATTCATCATGGCTCCATGACGCGTGACAAGGCCGCTGATATAGGTTCTAACATTTGGCAGTCCATTAAATTGGTAGGATCAGAGACAGCCGATCTTGCACGTCAAGGAGTGGACAAAGTCCGTAATGTATTTCAAAAGAAAGAAGGGCAGTGCCAGCAAGATTCTGTTCTTTGTTTTAAGGATTAGTTGTTATCAAATTGGTGTAATCGATAAACATGGCTCAAAATAAGGATACAACCCATCCTCCAAATAACCATTGGGAAGAAGAATTTCTGCAGCAAGATGACGCGCACATAACCGCTGCTCAGGTTCGTTACCGTTGTCCGAAGTGTCAAAGCTATCTGCAAAAACGCAATGGATCAAATGGTATATTCTGGGGTTGTGAAGCCTATCCAAGCTGTGATTACACCGCTAATGATGAAGACGGCATACCTGTTAGGGCAAAGCGCTATCTTTGTCCTGCTTGCCAATCCCCGTTACGGCGAAAGCAATTTAAAGACAATGTGTTTTGGGGCTGTTCAAATTACCCAGACTGTAAGGTGACGGTAGAAGATGACAATGGCGTTCCTTCAGTTACTAAAAAGTACCCCTGTCGTGTTTGCGGCCACTATTTGGTTCGTAAAAAAAGTAAGCAGGGGTACTTTTGGGGCTGTATTACCTATCCCAACTGCACCAATACTTTAAACGATGACAAAGGGTTGCCGGTATTACGTAAGAAACGATGAATCTTATTTCACATGAAGCTCTTGCTGGTAGGCATTATGACTTTCCTCAATGTCTTCTAATGCCGGCACTAAATCTGGGTAGGTAAATTCATAGCCTTGTTGCTGTAAGTGAAATGGCAATACCTTTGGGCCTAACGTTAGTAATGTCGACATTTCACCGAAGATCATTTGCAGAACAAATGAAGGAGTCCATAACAGACTGGGTCGATTTAATCCTTTTGCATAATGTCTGGCAAATTCTTCCTGTGTCACATTATTCGGGGCGACCAAGTTATAAACCCCACGGAAGTTTGCGTCTTCTATCGCTTTTAAAATGCACTTTTTCACATCTTCAATATGAACCCAGTTAAACCATTGCTTGCCGCTACCAATCGGTCCCCCTAGACCTAAACGAAATGGCAAACGTAATTTTGCTAATGCTCCACCATCGCCTAGCACCACACCCAGTCTAAGAATAACGAATCGTGTGTCATCATTAGCATGGCTGGTCACTGCTTGCTCCCATAAATCACAAAGTTCATGAGCAAAGCCGGGGTGTGTAGGACTGTTTTCATCTAAGTTCACTTGATTACTTGGCCCGTAATAACCAACAGCAGACATAGATATAATGGTTTTTGGTACATGATGAAGTAAATCAAACACACGATGGGTAAGATTGACACGACTGTTGATTAGAGCTTCTTTACGTTTTCGGGTCCAACGTTTAGCGGCAATGTTTTCCCCTGCCAGATTAATAAAAACATCAAAAGTAAAATCCAATTGAGATAAAGCTGAGAAATCGATCTGCTTTACCTGGTCAGAGAGTTTTTTGGACTTCTTGCGTACTAAAGCATAAATGTTGGCATTCGTTCTAATCAGTTCTTCCAGAAGTGATTGTCCTATGAAACCTGTCGCGCCTGTGATCAGAATATTCATCTTTGCCGCCTTTTCTCTTTGCACATCTTAAAATTTAGTAGAAACGCATCAAAATGGAAACTGGATCATATTAAAACAGAAATGTTTTTGTACCTTTCTAGAGCAAGGCACTTGTTTTACCTCTTTAAACATTCCTTTTCTAATTAAGAAGTTATCTTTTTTTGAGCACAAGTTTAGATGAGCTCATTGCTATCCTTTTTCAGCTTTTTAACGTTTTTTTACGTGGCACCTTCTTTTTCTTGAATAGGATGGCTAAAATGGTCGTTAGTTCGATTTATTAGGTAAGATAATGCAACGCAAAGAATACGATCATATCATTCTTCTTGCACACGGAAGTCCTGACCCTCTTTGGAAAGAACCTTTCGAAACCCTGCATCAACGCGTTACTGCACTGTATGGCGAAGACAATACCAGTTTGGCTTATATGGAATTGACAACGCCGTCTTTAGAAGACGTCGTTCATTCTCTCGCCCCTGAGGTAACATCAGTAGCAGTTCTGCCGTTATTTTTAGCCGTTGGACGTCATTTGCGTTCCGACGTACCTGCACAAATAGACAAGCTTCAATCAGAACAGCGAAATATCGTGTTATTGCCGCCAGTCGGTGACGATGACATAGTAAAACAAGCCATGGAAAGCGTAATAGCTGGATACTTAGGTAAGGAATAAGAATGCAATTGTTTTTAGTGATGACATGGAGCCAATGCCATGCTGTTTAGTCATTTGCCAGATGAAATCTTTCAGGCATTAAGCGGTTCGAATAAGGTTCTTGTCGAGGCGGTACTCACTGATTTAGCGGATGTTTTCTATGATCATGCTGAGGATCCTATTAAAGACAAATCCACTATCATAGAGTCGATAGAAGATACTCTTCATAAATTGGATACTCTGTCATGGCATGAGGATCAAAAAGAGTCCTTTGATTCACCTAAGACAATTCACGACTATGCATTACGCATATACCATCGTTTAGTCAATACCGGCTGGCTAGTAGAAGAGCAAGAACTGTATCGCGTTAGTGTGTTGATGACACCTCAAATCTCCATGCTGTTACGTTCTTTGGTTGAAATCAGCAGTCATGGTAAACGCAATTATGGCGCAACGGTGCTAAGCATCTTAAGCAATCTTGAAGCCGTAGCGAAACATCCTAAAGAACGTGGTGTTACCTTAAGACAATCTGCAGAAGCTGCGCGTGAATTCTCTGCGCACTTGAACCAAATTCTTCTAGGGATACGCAGTTTACAGCGAGAACTGTTTGCTAGCCGAGATCCTAAGGCCATAGTGTCTGGTTTTTTTGAATTATTTGTAGAAGGCATCTTGATTGCCGATTATAAAACCATTAAGACCAGCAACAATCCGTTCCGTTTTCGTCGTCAAATCCTAGAACTTACACAGGACTTCCTCTCTAATCCAACGACGTTGGGGCAAGTAGCCCAATGTTATGTTGATCAACAAGTCATCACTATGGCCGAAGCACAAGTCATGGTTGAGAGAGATTGCCGTGATATTTTGCAAACCTTTAGCAATATTGAACAGCGCCTTGAACGTATTGATGAGTATCGCTATCGACTTGAGAAACGTGCGGCTGATACGGCGCGATATATGGACAGTTCTCGACCTGGTATGGCGACAAAAATCGCGGGGATAATAAGCGATGTGGCTGAATACGATCGTTTGCCTAGCTTAAAACAAGTGATTGGCGCAAAATTTGTTGGCATGTCTTCTGCTGCACAGCCTACCAAGCGTCGAGAGCCACCACCGCCGCGAATAATGACACCCGCTGAAGTGTCAGCGGATGCAATTAAATTCCGCGATCAACAACGTCGTTTTCATGAAGCGCGTCAAGTAACGGTTGCTAAGATGCAAACTTACTTAGAGAAACAAATGGCGTCGGAAAAAGAAAAACATGTTTTGGAATTCACCATTAACTCTGTTGAAGACTTTGTATGCTTTGACCATTTACGCTACATAGGTTCGTTGGGGGTCAACTCAAAGAAACTGGAAGATGTGTTTGAAATTCACTTTACCGATCAATATTTAGATGTTCATGATTTCGTTGAATGCCGAGAGTTCAATGTTGTACGTAGGAGCGAAGCGTAATGCTGAGAGAATTAAAAAAAGTCGTTGAAGAGTCAGGAAAGGATGCGCAAGAATTCCAACAGACTGCTAACTATGTCATTGCTAATCAATTTGCCAGCGCATATAAACATGGACAACGTAAGCATTACTTACTATTGGAGTCTTACCAAGAGTATTTTGATCGTCTATTTGATGCTCTGGGCATGAAACTCTATATCAATGAAAATGAGCGTTTAGCTGGCGTATTACCCATTCAACGAGAAGCCTTTGTACGATTAAAAACAGACGAGACACTGTTTCTACTCGTATTGCGACAAATTTATGAAGAAAAAGTGGAAAACTTTGAAGTTGACAACGGTTTCGTCGCTACCAATACCCACACAATTTTGGATCGCTTTGTTCACCTAGTAAAACGTGAAATTCCCAGTGAAACACGCTTTAAAGATATCTTATCTCTTTTTAGCCGCCATGGTGTGATCATACGCGGAAAGACATACGAAGAAGACAGCAAAAATCAAATTATCAACATCACACCTGTGGTGCGTTTGATTGTAACTGAAGCTTATCTAAGGCAGTTAGAGTCTTTTAATGGAACAGACCCTGATGAGGATGACATGGAAAGCACTGAAAGCGATGTTGAAACCACATCTGAAATCAACCAAGACTAGGGCCTGAAAATGAAAAAGTTAAATCGAATTGTTTTAGTAAATTGGTACCTGCTTGGCGCAGAAGAAATTAGTATTCGTGGTAATACGGCGATTATTGGTCCTACCGGTTCTGGTAAATCTTCCTTGTTAGATGCAATTCAGACCGTGCTAACCGGCGCCAGTAAGCGTCATTTGAACTACAATGCCAGCGCAAATGATGGCAAAGCAAGTGGACGTAGTATTCGTTCCTATATTTTGGGAATGATTGATTCTGGCCAAACCAATGCAAAAATGTTTGGCACAGAACCAAGACAGGATGCAACTTGTTATCTGGCCTTGGTATTTGAGGACAGTGTGACCGGAAAAGAATCTACTGTTGGGTTAACATTAAGTGCTTCATTAGCTTCCCCCGAAGAAGATGTATTGGGCCGTTTTGTATTACCAAACTTCGGCGCGAGAAAAACCGATTTCATTGACCCTATGCAGGGCAAAAGCTATCAAGCCAAACCTTGGATTGAAGTTCGCGAAGCCTTAAAGAAAGTTTGTCTAGACCCATACATAAAATCGGGTAGTGCGTCTGCTACACAATACATTAACCGATATTTAGAAGAGCTTAGCCCAAGTGCGGATCAATTAATTACCATTGATGGTTTCTTGAAAAACTTTAAGAACGCGTTGAAGTTTGTGCCAATTGCCTCGCCAACACGATTTGTGCAGGATTTTGTGTTAGCAGAAGCGCCATTACAAGTTGGTGCATATCAAAAATCTTTGAACGAATATCGCCAGCTTGAAGCAAAAACCCTTGAAGTGTCTAAACGCATTGATGACCTGAAACTGATCCAACAAGATTGTGAGAAAAAACATCAACACGATCAAAATGCCATTAACTATCAATGGATTGCCACAGAAGCGCGTTTTGACGAGCTTGGTAGTAAACAAGATGACATTCAGGATCAGTACGATTTACAAAAAGAGCGTGAAGAAGAAATTGAAGAAGAACTGGCAACCCAGTCCAGTTTGTTAAAACAACTGCAATCTCAGTTGCTTAGACTCGAACAACAATATGAACATTCTGACGTGGGTTTAAAGCTTCAACAACTTGAACAAAATAAAAAGCTGATTGAACTGCAAGGTCAGCAAGATCAAAAATCCATATTACAATTGCGTCAATTAGCCGTTCTGCTAAAAGCCCTAAATAACTTTAGTGAACTGGTATCCAATGACACATTAGAGTTGGCAAAAGAACTCAACCAGTTAGAAGAAATCATCTCGGAAGATGGCCGTATTTCGGGCAGTCTTAAACCTCTAACGCAAAAACTAGCCGCGTTAAACGAAGCGTTAGATAAAGAAAAATCCTTGGTATTTGGACAGCGTTCTGAATTGAACCGTAGTATCCTCAACTTGAAGGACGAGTGCAGGCAATTAGAATCTGATGTGTCATCTTTGAAAGGGGGCATCAGTCCATTATCGCAAAACACCAAGCGTCTAATTGCTTTATTGAAAGAAGCTAATATCACAGCTACACCACTTAGTCACTTAGCAGAGGTAACTGAGCTCAAGTGGCAAGATGCCATTGAAGGGTATTTAGGGGCTCAGCGTGAGGCTCTGATTGTTGAACCCGAAGACGCAGAAGAAGCAATTCGTATTTTTCGAGCCCATCGTCGTCAATTAATGGGCTGTCGTGTTGTGGATACCACTCAGACCCGCCTATGGCTAAACCGAGGTGACCGTAATTCTGCACTAAAATTCATTCGTTGTAATAATGATCATGCTCAAGCCTATTTGAATCGCCGTCTTGGCGGCATTAAGCCGGTAGAAACAGAACGTGAATTGTTACGTGAAGACAGCGCAATGACTGCGGATGGTATGTTAAAGCTTTCTGGTACGATTTCGACCATACGCTCTGTGCCTCATATGATGGTGGGCATCAATACGGAAGGGATGCGCGAGTCCCGTGAACAGCAATTAAGAAGTCTCAGTAATGAATTAGCGGACTTACTTAAGTCAGATCAACGTTTGGAGCAAGCGGACTCTTTGCTAGGTCGAGTCATTGCAAATAACCAATTTGACCTCGATACCTTGGGCAATGCCAGTCACGCGGTTACACGTCTAGGACAAGAACTGGAAAGCGTTAATGCTGAAATCAATCAGTTACAAGAGCATGATGACACTGACTTACAAGAACGCATCGAAGAATTAAAGTCACGTATCACCAATGTCGAGTTAGAACAGAAAAAATTGGATCGTGAACGCCAGCAAATCTCTGAACAATTTGGCGCCTTAAACACCCAAAAAACTCAGTTGAGTACTGCGCTTGCTGCCTTAGATGAAGAACGTACTAAGCTGACATCGAATCCTAAATACGATGCAGAATTTGCCAGTGAACGTTATGCTTTACTCGAAAATAGCATGGTTCATGGTGCGGCAATTTATAAAGAGGCCATCAGTCGTGCTGAAAAGGCCAGTGAAAAAGCACGTAACTTTGATCAAAAAGTGCGTAAAGAAGTGGCTGATCATTATGCCAAATACCATCAAGCAAACTTAGATGATGATAATCAACTCGATTATTTAGAGTCTAAGTTTGAAGAGTTCGAGCACTACGTGTCTTATCAGATTGATGTGTTAAGCGAAACAGAATTGGCTAAGTACGCTAAACGAGCGGAAATTGCACGCCGTGAAGCAGAAGAGACCTTCCGTTCAGATTACGTATCCAAGTTGAAAGACTCGCTGGATCAAGTAGCACACATTATTCGTGAATTAAACCACAGTTTGAAACGCCGCCCGTTTAACCAAGAGATTTACCAGTTCCGTTACTACCCTAACGGTGACATGAAAGACATTCTGGACTTGGTTGAACGCTTTAGCGTACAAGATCAAGCCAATGTTGGAGGCTTATTTGACCCTCAAATGAGCGATGACCCTGAACATGCTCGCGCAATCGAAGCTATTCAAGAGTTGATCTCAGATGAAGAAAAGCAACAAGATTTGGCGGATTACCGTAAATTTTATAACTTTGAAGTCGATATCTTAGATAATGAAGGCAATAAGAAGACGACATTGAGCCAGCGTATCCAAACAGGGTCGGGCGGTGAGCACCAAATCCCGTTTTATTTAGCCATCGCCGCCGCTTTGTCGACTACTTATCGCTTACATGAAACCATGGATGGCGATATTGTAGGGGGCTTCTCATTGGCTATGTTTGATGAAGCTTTCAATAAGATTGATATGGTGAAAACCTCGACTTGTATGGGCTTCATGAAAGACATTGGCTTACAAGTTATTGCCGCAGCACCTGACGACAAACGTGCCGTTATGGCGGCCAATATGGATACCATTATCAGTGTATGGCGTGAAGGGGGTGCGGTGTCAATTGATGTGGCGTATCCTAAAGAAAAGGGCCAAGTTTTGCTTAATGGGCAATCTGAAAATTTATTAACCCTAGCTTAATGAGTAATGCATGAAGATACAGCAACAAATTGAAGGCGTTTTGACTGAGGCGTTTGCTGTTCATCATATGACTTTGCTAAATGAAAGTCATATGCATAATGTGCCGCCGAACAGTGAATCGCATTTTAAGCTAATACTGGTGTCTGATGATTTTGTCGGTAAGAGAGCGGTGCAAAGACATCAAGATATTTACTCGGTGCTGCATGAAGAAATGCAATTAATACACGCTCTCGCACTGCATCCATATACAACAGAAGAATGGCAAAAGCGGAATGAAAATGCGCCGCTATCACCAAAATGTCACGGAGGTGAGTAACGGGCTAGCGTTACTCTAATAAAATGAGTATTAGTGTTATTCAAGACGATAAGACAAAAGTGGTTACCATTAGCCTATTCGGCAGCTTTGATTTTTCATTATTTAATGATTTTCGTGAAGCTTATGCCGACTTGAATGGATCATTTGATCGCTACATAATCGACATGTCTTCGGTCGAGTATTTAGACAGTGCAGCTTTAGGTATGTTGCTCAGTATGCGCAATGCCATCCCTGATCATCAGGAAATTGAATTACAAGGCGCAAACACTTTTATTAAAAACATTTTAATGATTTCTCGCTTTGATAAACGCTTTAAGATCATGTAAAAGGGACGAATGAAACTATTATGCATAGATAGTGAACCTGTTTATCGTGAGGTACTAACTCTCTGCGCGCAGAAAGAGGGCCTCGAGGTAATAACAGTGGGTTCTTATACTGAGGCCATTTCTACCTTCAAAGAATTTTCACCTGATATTGTCACTATGGATGTGATAGTCAAAGGGGGAAATGGTTTGAATTTGGTCAAAGAGCTAAAAAAACTAAGCGGTACACGCTTTGTCCCCATGATTATTTTGGCCTCACACACATCTGAATCGGTTATGGATCAGTGTTTCCATTCTGGCGCTGACGATTTCTTGCCTAAGCCATTTGATGAAATGCTCTTTAGTATACGTCTTAAAACTCATATGCGACATGTTGCATTGGTTAAAGAGATGTATAAGAAAAATAAAGCACTTACTTATTTCCAAGACATGATTGAACGTGAACATGAGATGGCTCATCAAGTTCTCGATCACATTCAAACTCGCAGCGAGAAAAATTCTGACCAAGTTGCCATTACGCGCATTTCGGCCGCCAGCTTCAATGGTGACTTGGCTCTTGTTAAAAAACGATCTGATGGTTCTAGATTGGTCTTCGTCGGTGACTTTACTGGTCATGGTTTACCTGCATCAATAGGGGCATTACCTGTTATGCAAACTTTTTTTGATGCTGTAGATGATCTAACTGAGCTTGGTGAATTAGCCATTCGTATTAATAAAACCCTGCATAGTCTTTTGCCGGATTACATGTTCTGCGCTGGTTATTTATTACTATTAAGTCCTGATGGAAATTTTTGCTATTGGGGAGGTGGTATGCCTCATGCTGTGATACGTCGAAAAAATGGTGAATTGGATTTTATCCAATCTTGTCATATGCCTCTGGGGGTTCAGACGACTTGTGAGTTCGACCCTAGCTTAAAGACCAATCATCTTAATTCAGATGACACCCTAGTGATATTGTCAGATGGGGTTGTGGAATTAAAAAACATCGAAAATCAAATGCTTGGTGATAAGAAAACCAATGAATTAATTAATCTACATTATCAGGACAAGAATCTTGCCGCTGCACAAAATAAGATGGAAAATGATCTAGAAGAATATTTGGGAGAAGCGGTACAACTGGATGATATTACTTTGGTTGCACTGCGACCTTAACAATCGATAGTCCTTTTATAAAACAGAGAGGGCGTTTCTCTGAAAGACCCGAAGGAGCACCTAATGGATGTAAAGCATTAGTGCAACGCAGGAGCAGGTTGCCGTAGTCAGAGGCCTTTTTTTCCTTCCTTAACTATTTTCTCTGATTATTTTTCTTAGAAGATTTGTTTTTATTACCTTTGTGGCGAGCATTTTTTACTACTGACTTTTTCTCTGGTTCAGTACGTAATACCAAAAATAAATCGGTAACCACCTCCGGAATTTGAGCGATACAAGAAATAGTCAGTTTTTCACTAGAGCGTATCTCAATGACTTCATCGTCATCAAAAAGATCGGAGGCAACCATGATGGGAAGTAAAAGCTCAGCGACCACTTCTTCTTTTTCTGATTCAAACCACTGAGTTTCAGTCATGAATACACCTTCCATGAAGCCTGTGGCCCATTCTTGCAATTCACTTAGTTCTTCAGCAGAAGTCCCCATTTCGATAGCACATGGCAACAGAAAGCCTTCTTCTGACTCAAGTTCTTTTTGAATATCAATGAAAAGACGAGATAAATACTGAATAATTTGCTGTTGTTGTTTGTCATTTTCAAATTCTGGAGTTTCTTCAAACACCACTGGCATCCAATTTGATTCGCTTATATTCACGGGGCAAATTGACAATGCTGTCAGAAAGCCGTGTGCCATAACAAAGTTTTGGCATTCTTCATGAACTAGATCAGAATCTAAAAAGTCTTCTAATGTTTCCAGTTCAAGATCATCAAGAGGTTGGTGAGCCATGTGTGAATTCCTAATGTTAATTTAGCTGGGAATTTTAGCGAAATGGCTCTGAAAAATCGATGCAGATTTTTTGCAAATCAGAGATAATGAGCAAATGACTGCAAATAAACAATCTGCCTTGGAGCAACTAGGCTTCTCTGAATATCGTCCCTTGCAAGAAGAAGCAATTGATAGCTTGCTTGATAATAGAGATGTGGTTCTGGCCGCACCTACTGGTGGCGGAAAATCCTTAGTGTATCAAGTGGCTGGTTTGGCAAAAGAAGGGGTTGCTGTTATCGTCAGTCCGTTAATTGCTTTAATGAAACAGCAAGTTGAATTTCTAAATCTTAAAGCAGTACAAGCACGATTTTTAAACTCAACGCTAAACCCTGGAGAGCAAGACGATTTAACTTGGTCTATTCGACATAACCACATTAAATTTCTTTATTTATCACCAGAGAAGCTAATCCAACCATCTGTAATCGGCTTATTGCAAAGCGTTGAGATAGCTCTATTTGCCATAGACGAAGCGCATTGTATCGCTCAATGGGGTGGATATTTTCGTCCAGAATACCGTCAATTAGGGCAAATTAAACGGCTTTTTCCGACCCCTCCTATCATAGCATTGACAGGCAGTGCCGATAAAACCACATTAAATAACATTGATCAATCACTTAATCTGCATAATAGCTTATTGCTAAAAGGCAGTATTGATCGACCAAACATACAGATGCAAGTCGCTCAGAAAAAACAGGCTAAGCAGCAAATTCTATACTTTTTACATCACGAAGTAGCTGGACTTTCAGGCATCATATACTGCCGTTCACGAAATAGCACTGAACAATTATCTCAATGGCTCAACCACCTTGGCTTTAATAGCCTTCATTACCATGCTGCCATGACGGAAGAGGCTAAAAATAAAAGCCATACTATTTTTTCTGAACAACTTGGTACTATCATGGTAGCAACCACTGCCTATGGAATGGGAATTGACCTTCCGCATATCGGTTTTGTGATTCATATGGATTTACCCAGTTCACCCGAATCTTATTATCAAGAAATTGGACGCGCAGGGCGTAACAATCAAATTGCTAAAACTTTATTACTCTATGGCTTGCAGGACATGATAAAAGCCCAGCAATTGATCAACCTAGAGACACAAGAATACCTTACCGAAAGGCAACGGCTACGAGACTTATTTGCCATTATTGAAAGTCGCCACTGTCGCAAACAAAGTTTATTAGCTTATTTTGATGAAGAAATAGAAGAATGCGGCCATTGTGATCGTTGTAAAGCCAAACAAAAAGAACACAATGTGACGATAGCAGCGCAGAAACTACTGTCACTTATTTATCACACTCGTGGAACACAAGCGTTTTCTACTTTGATTCAGGTGTTATTGGGCAAGCGAGTCAAAGTCACAAAAGAAATTCAGGCGGAAAAGCTGTCTTTATTTGGTCAAGGAAAAGAATTGTCTGAAGTCCAATGGAAATCAGTAATTCGCCATCTTTTGGCATTTGAATACATTCAGTTGGAAAATACTCAGGTGTTTTTTGTTCGTCTAACTGAAAAGGCACGACAAGTGCTAAAAGGTGAAGCACAGCTTATTATTGCTAATGATTTCTACTACCCAAGATTAAACGAATTAGAATTGTCTCATGAGCACCTAGCTTGGCATAAGATATCTGCTTGGCGGCATCGCAAATGCGTGCCCTTATCAGATGTGCAATTGCGTAAGATATGCCAACATAAACCTAAAAACGCGGCTTCATTAAGTCGTCTAGTAGGGATTTCTCTTGAGGAGGTTAATCACTTTGCCGAATCACTCTTGGTATTATTACATCAAGACCAGTCGACATCAGTATTGCAATGACTCATCAAAAAAACACAACCTCACTAAATGAACAAGCCTTACTAGAAGCATCGGTTGAACACTGTTTTCAGTGTGCCGATGCTTTTTTTGGCCATACTTTTTTGCGTGCTTCTTGTAACCTAAAGCAAAGAGGCAAGGCTGCCGGCACAGCTCATTTACAAAAAAACGAGATGCGTTTTAACGCCTTTATGTATCGACAGTCACCAGAAAAATTTCTTCGCACAGTTGTGCCACATGAGGTGGCTCATATTATTGTGTATCAAATATACGGTTCTGATGTTCGTCCACATGGTAAAGAGTGGCAAGCTGTAATGAGAAAAGTCTTTGGGCTCTCCCCGGATAGAACACATGACTTTGACGTACCAGCCCCTAAAACACGATTTTTATACGCCTGTCAGTGTCAACAGCATGAATTTACCGCCCGTCGCCATAATAAGGTCGTGCGCGGAACGGAATATCGCTGCAAGGCCTGTCAACAAAGGCTTTTATTTGTTAATCAAATTTAAAGCTATGTTAATTGACTTATAAATCATGAATTTTTATGCACATTTTACTCTGGAGTTGCATTTTTAATGCGATGTTTATGGGCTTATAGTAAAATAAACATGTTTTGTTTTTAGTGTGTGAATGATGGATCTATCAAATCGTCCCAAAGAAAAATTGGAGCTGAATAAGCTTCAAAAACGCCTTAGAAGATTGACCGGCCAAGCCATCGCAGATTTCAATATGATTGAAGAAGGCGATAAGGTCATGGTGTGTTTATCTGGCGGCAAAGACTCTTATACTATGCTTGAGATTTTACGTAATCTTCAAGCCAGTGCACCTATTGATTTTTCAATTGTTGCAGTCAACCTTGATCAAAAACAACCAGGCTTTCCAGAGCATATTTTACCTGCTTATTTGGAAGAAACGGGTGTGGATTTTCATATTTTAGAGCGTGATACCTATAGTATCGTTAAAGAGGTTGTGCCCGAGGGTAAAACAACCTGCGGCTTATGTTCACGCTTACGTCGTGGTTCTTTGTATGGTTTCGCTGAAGAGATAGGTGCGACAAAAATTGCCCTTGGTCATCATCGTGATGACATTTTAGAAACCTTATTTTTGAATATGTTTTTTGGTGGTAAATTAAAATCTATGCCCCCCAAATTGCTAAGTGACGACGGCAAACACCTGGTAATTCGTCCTCTTGCTTATTGTAAAGAAAAAGACATAGAAGCCTTTGCTGAGTTAAAAAAATTCCCTATCATTCCTTGTAATTTGTGTGGTTCACAGGAAAACTTACAAAGACAGGTAGTAAAAGACATGTTACAAAATTGGGAGAGAGAGTACCCCGGTCGTACTGATACCATGTTTACTGCCATGCAAAATGTTGTACCATCCCACTTAGCAGACACAGAATTGTTTAATTTTAAAGAGCTGAAGCAATCTCCCTCAGCTTTTGATCGACTTAATATTATTTCACTATAGGATTTGCGAAATGAATTTAAACCTTAAAGCCCTTTTCCTAACGCTAGGTCTATTAGGCTCATCCATTGCCTCTGCTGCTTCGACAGCTTCCGTTCATTTAACAAATGATACGGTTCAAGGTGATGTGAATTTGGATATGGGTACCTTTGGTATTGGAGCCGGGGTTTCCTATGATAAAGATGAAGATATTACGGCAGGGTACTTGGGGTTCAATGTTCAAGATTCCGAGGGTGGTAATGGTCCTCTGCAAGTGAGTATTGGCACGCGAGTTTACGCCGTTAATGCGGACAGAACGGCTGACGACGACGATATTTATACGGCGGTAGCTCTTGGCGGTTGGTACCGCTATACGTTGCAATCAGCCAATCGCGTTGCTATCTATGGATCCGGTTATTATGCGCCGGAAGTGCTGTCATTTACGAATCTAGATCACATGTATACTTATGAGTTTCGATTAGAATACATGACCATGAGAAATGCGCGCGCTTTTGTACGCTACGGTAATACCGTTATTGTTTTTGAAGACAATAGTCGTGAAGAAGCAAATAAAGGTTTTGCTGTTGGTGCTGAAGTAGAATTTTAATCTAGTATAATCGTTTAAGTATAAAAAAGTGGCTGTTAGCCACTTTTTTATACTGCTCAATTCATCGAAAATAAGACTTAAATCTTATTCACCATCAAAAGCGCACAAGCTGAACACTGGAACTTGTGTATCACGCAATTTCTGACTGCCGCCTAAATCCGGCAAATCTATAATGGCTGCCACTTCTTTAATATTGGCACCTTGAGCTGTTAAAAGCTTGATAGCAGCAAATAGGGTTCCACCAGTCGCTATCAAATCATCAAACAATAGCACTTGATCACCAGAATTAACCGAGCCTTGCTGAATTTCCAATTCAGCTTCACCGTATTCCAATGCGTATTTTTGAGAAATGGTCTTGCCTGGTAATTTGCCTTTTTTACGAACCAGAATAAGAGGCTTTTGTAACTCATAAGCTAACACCGCAGCAATTAAGAAGCCGCGAGCGTCAATGCAAGCTATATGGGTGATATCAGAATCAATGTAGCGATGAATATACGCATCCACAACCATTCTCATGCCTTTAGGATCACTGAAAATAGGGGTGATATCACGAAAACTAATACCTTCCTTTGGCCAGTCTTCTACGGTTCGAATGAGAGATTTAACGTAAAAATCATCGTAAAGCATCTCGAAAATTGCCTCTGTATTATTCAAAAGTGTGCAATTTTATCACAATCAGGCGCTACGCCAATGAGTTTTTGCATCGCTTCGAAATTAACGATCTGAATTTCTTTACCATCAACATGGATCAATTCATTTTTCTGGAAGCGTGTCATGACACGGCTTACTGTCTCAACCGCTAGACCAAGATAATTGCCCATCTCGCCTCTAGACATTGACAGACGAAATGCAGACGCAGAATAGCCACGCTTTTTAAACCTATTAGACAAATTCAATAAAAAAGAGGCGACTTTTTCATCGGCATTCTTTTTACCTAATAACACCATCATGTGTTGATCATCTGAAATTTTTCGGCTCATCAGGCGAAAAATTTGATGCTTTAATGAAGGAATTTGATTGGATAATTCTTCAAGATGCGCAAACGGAATTTCACATACGGTCGTTGTTTCTAATGCTTTTGCAGACACAGGGTAACTGTTTGAGTCAATACCACTTAACCCCAACAATTCACTGGGGCAGTAAAAACCCGTAATCTGCTCTTCGCCAAAAGAGGTGATTTTGTACGTTTTTAATGTGCCTGAGCGAACGGCAAAGAGTGAGTCAAAGGCATCTCCCTGACGGAATAAAAATTCACCTTTTTTAAGCGGACGCTTACGTTCAATAATTTGATCAAGTCGGTTAATGTCTTCATCAGCTAATGCAATAGGAAGGCATAATGCGTTTAGACTGCAATTCTGACATTGTGAAGTAAGCTTACTGCTGAATCTAGGCTGAGCGTGTGTTATAGCCATTGTTGGTTCTCCCTGATACGAATCTAGATAACTTTTGAATACTGTATTGCACCATTAAGATATTTATCGAACACCATACAAACACAACGTATTAGCAATCTGCCTCGTTCGGTCACTTTTATCCCATTTCTGCCTTGAGATGAAAAGTATTGCACCATATTATCTGCGAGAATGGGTTCTAATCTTGCCAGCTCATCAGAGAAATATTCGACAAATTTAATGTTATGTTTTTTCTCAATTAAGTCAAAATTCAGTTGAAAGTGGGACAGTAAGGTCATGATAACATCATGACGAATACGATCATCCTTATTACTGATATATCCCTTTGCGATGGCCAATTGTCCGTTTTCGATACTTTTTTTATAGGCATTCAATTCCAATTGGTTTTGCATGTAAGTTCCATTGATGCTGCTGATACCAGAAACACCAAAGGCGAGTAAATCTGTACCAGAGTGCGTTGTGTAGCCTTGAAAATTACGATGTAACAATCCGCTATCACGAGCTTTAGCGAGTTCATCTTGTGGTTTGGCAAAATGATCCATGCCTATGTATTCATAACCTGCGTCTACCAAGTAATTGATGCTCATCTTGAGTATAGCCAGTTTTTCTTTGGCGGGAGGCAAATGTGCTTCTGGCAAACGTTTTTGAGAGCGAAAACGATTAGGCAAATGCGCATAGTTAAACAAGGATATTCGATCAGGTGATAATCTAATCACATGATCTAATGTTTTCTGAAAACCAGACACGGACTGAAAAGGTAAACCATAAATAAGATCAAAATTAATGGATTGAATACCCAGTTCACGGGCCTTGTTAACTAATACCTTGACCAAATTATAAGACTGAACCCGATGTATACTCTGTTGTACTTTGGGATCGAAATCTTGCACACCTAGACTAATACGATTAATACCAAGTGATACTAATTCCGTAAGCTTATCGCCATCGATTTCTCTAGGGTCAATTTCAATGCTAAAATCCTGACCCCCATCTTGCTGCACATTAAAATTATCGTGCATGTGAGCAAATAAGGTACGAAAATGTTGAGCGTTCAAAAAGGTAGGGGTTCCGCCACCAAAGTGCAATTGTGTTACTTCACGACGATTATCAAGCATCAGACTTCTCAAGCGCATTTCTTCACCCAACAGCTCAACATAATCAGAGCCTTTATCATATTGCTTGGTGACTATTTTATTACAAGCACAGTAGTAGCAAAGGTTTGCACAAAAAGGGATGTGAAAATATAAACTCAATGGGGCGCAAGAAGGCGCCATCATATTGGTAATTAAAGCGACTTTATCAATGTTTGCGTCAAATTGCGGCGCGGTAGGATAGGAAGTATATCGCGGCCCTGATAGGTCATACTTAGCGATTAGAGCATCATCCCAAATCATTACTTGCTCCTATTAAAATTTCTAATAGCAAGTGTACTCTTAGCTTAAAGTCAGTTAGCTGACCTAGATCAATAGACTTAGACCGAAATGAATTAACCCCTTATAATTGAACCTTTTATGGCATTCTATGATAACCAAACTTGTATTAACCCATGGCGCAGGGGCGGGCCACCAAAGCGATTTTCTCAAACAATTAAGAATGGGGTTAAAGGCGGAATTGACATGCTCCGTGGAGCCTATGACCTTTGACTATATGAAAATCCAGGAAAGCAATGCAATTAAACGACCACCACCAAGATTTCCGACCTTGGTGACTGAATTAGAAGCACATATTAAAAACAGTAGTGATTGCGTGTTGGCAGGTAAGTCCATGGGGAGTAGGGTAGCAACGCAGCTAACTGAATTGCCCAATGTAAAAGGCGTTATTTGTTACGGCTTTCCCTTTTACCCACAAGGTAAACCTGAGAAAAATCGTTTATCCTTTTTAGAGAGACTAACCAAACCTTGCCTAATCATCCAAGGCACACGAGATGGACTTGGTAATTATGCTTGGGTGAATCAACAAACACTCAATAGCATGATACAAATGCATTGGATCGAAGGCGCGGACCATGATTTTAAATTGTTAAAAAAATACCAACGCAGCCAACAAGATGTCATTGCCGAATTGACTAAAGTAACACTGGATTGGTTAACACAAATAGAAAATTAGTAAAAAATGAAAAGAGGTTTTGAATGGAACACCAAGCTCTACTTGATGCGAGTGGACTTCTTTGCCCTGAGCCCGTGATGATGCTACATGGGGAAATGCGTAAAATAGCAGATAAAGAAATACTGAAGGTCATAGCAACTGACCCATCGACCACACGTGACATTCCAAAGTTCTGCCAATTTTTAGGTCACAAATTGGTTCAGCAAGAAGAACACGAGGACATCTATTATTATTGGATAGAAAAAAAGGGGGCTTAACGCCCCTATTTCATGTGCAAACCATTAGGCCACTCTGAGTTTTTGATCACTCTTATTACCTTGTACGGCAATGTTATAGATTTGTTGAAAGTTAGAGAATGACACGTCGATATCCAAGCGCAACTCCCTTGCCACATCGTTTGAAGACACTAAGCCTCGAATGGATTTGCTCGCTTCGTCAATAACCAATAAGTGTTGATACTGATTATTACGCTGACTAAACAACAAGGATTCAATATCTGAGTTCGCCAGTGATTTATATGACAAGGCCAGTAAGTTTTCCTTTGGGCGCATTAGATCGGCAACCAATAATTCCGAGCGCTGGTAACCGTCGGCGACTTGTTTAATGAAAATGTCCTCAGAAAGATCCTCCAAACTGATTACACCAATAAAATGATTGTCAGCGTCAACCACCAATTTCATACGTACATGCTCTTTACGCATTAATTTTACCAGTTCGTCTGCTCTTACATTAGATTCAATAACTCTTGGTCCACCCGTTGTAAAATCCGTAAATACGGTAAGAGCGGGTGAGTACAGATTGGTATTATCCGCCATTACAGGCCAAGTTAGTTCATTTACGTCTTTTGTAGATACATAAGTTAGGGTTTTCATAGCCATGCTCCTCGATACAATTAGAGATAAAAATAATTAGATGAGACTATGGCTAGGCGGTGCTCTGGCTTCGGTTAGAGTTAAGTAAGGATGGGGAGGTAAATCTTGCAGACTATTGTAGAGATTAATCTTTCTTACGTATGTTGATGGCAAGAAATTTTGATTTATGCCTATGTCTTTGTCAGAGCTAATGTCCTGATCAGCGACGTTGGTCTCGGTAAAAGCGTGTTCCATGGTAGGCTCTATCCAACGCAATTGACTCACTTCATTGGCATTAGCACGCTGAGACACCGTCAATAATGACGAGAGCAGAACAGCCAATATAATGAGTAATTGTGTTTTCATCCCACACCTACAAAAGTAACAAGACTTTCAATATATGCCTGTTAATCAAAAAAGCACAGTAATTTGGTAAAGATGCTCAAAATTTGCACTCTGTGCATGATTTGAGCTTGTCAATACTTGATCAAATATTGATCTATGTCGCACTTATTGTCTTTTTAATCGCCTACAATCTTAATGGTCGATATCACTTTTAGGAGAAAGATGATGAAAGCGGCAGTTGCAAATCAATTTGGTGACAATTTAAGCATTGAAACATTAGCCAAACCAGAGATTCAATCACATCAAGTGCTGGTGAAAGTCCATGCCTGTGGGGTATGCCACACAGATCTTCATGCTTGTCATGGAGATTGGCCCGTTAAGCCGACACTGCCTTTGATTCCAGGGCACGAAGGCGTTGGTGAAATTGTTGAACTAGGTGCCAGCGTCACACATCTTAACATAGGTGATCGTGTTGGTATTCCTTGGCTATACAGTGCTTGTGGTCATTGCGAATACTGCTTAGCAGGAGATGAAAACCTATGCTTGTCACAGCAAAATGCAGGCTATTCCGTGGCCGGCAGTTATGCCGAGTACTGTGCTGCTCATGCCGATTACGTTGTGAAGATTCCCGACGGTTTGAGCTATCTTGAAGCTGCGCCATTATTTTGCGCGGGAGTAACCACCTATAAGGCATTAAAACTATCGCAGGCCAAGCCCGGTGACTGGATTGCTATATTCGGTATTGGTGGCTTAGGGCATTTAGCCATTCAATACGCTGTAGCTATGGGATTTAGGGTGGTTGCGGTCGACACGGGAGATGCCAAGCGACAATTAGCAGAAAAGTTGGGAGCAGAAAAATTTTACGACTTCAAAATCGACAATGTCGTTGTTGAAATTAATGAATTAACAGGAGGTGTTCATGGCAGTATTTGTACCGCCGTGAGCAAAGTGGGCTTTAGACAAAGTTACGATGTGGTAAGACGTGGAGGTAAGTGCGTTCTGGTAGGATTGCCACCAGAGGAAATGCCATTACCCATATTCAACACTGTCCTCAATGGCGTCAGCGTGGTTGGCTCTATTGTCGGGACCCGCAAAGACCTTGAAGAATGTCTTGAATTTGCCGCCCGAGGTAAGGTGAAAGCCATCATAAAAGAAAAACGTTTGGAAGACATAAATGACATCTTTTCTGATATGGAAAAAGGTGAGATTACCGGGCGCATTGTGATGAGCATCAATTCTTAATTTGTCAGCGTAAAGTCATATTGGGCGCGCAAAGGTGCGCACTCAACTTTCCAAATAAAGATGATTATTCCATTCTAGTAGGCATTTTTGCCGTCTATTCCGAGCATTATTGCTAAATTCGGTCAATACTATGCATTTAGCACTCATGTTCTGCGTCAGTTTGTATTAGAATATGGACGTTTTTTCAATGTCATTACTTAGTGTGGCTTTGTGTAGCGTAAATTTGCCACCCTTAAGTCGACATGAAACAAAGTATCCAACTGCGTATTGATTGATAAAGGAGCTCAATAATGAGCAAAACTCGACCGGTCAACTTAGACATAAAGACCATACGTCTGCCCATTACGGCAATAGCCTCTATTTTGCATCGTATTTCAGCCGTCATCATTTGGGTGGGCTTGGGGATGACCTTGGCTGCTGGCTATTTCTCTCTACAATCAAATGATAATTTTGATGCTGTCTTTGGGTTTATTACTGAAAACTTTATTGGTCAGTTTATTGTATGGGGTTTATTGACGGCGTTTGGCTACTACATAATGGCAACGCTGAAGCACATTATTCAAGACTTTGGTCATTTTGAAGAGCTTGAAAGTGGGTTAATGATCGCCCGAGTTGCGATCGGCCTTGGTATTCTATTAAGCATTTTATCAGGAGTTTGGGTATGGCTATAAGTGCTGCGGACAAAGCAAGAAGCGGAACAAAAGAATGGCTTTTTCAGCGCATAGCAAATGCTTTGATCTGCATCTGGGCTATTGTTAGTGTCATTTTATTGGTTAATCATCAGCCGACAGGTTTGGCTGATTTGTCTGCATTACTTGCACCTATGTGGTTTAAAGTGTTCTCCAGTCTAGTCTTGATTATGGCGGCATTTAACTCTGTATTAGCAGGATGGCAAATCAGTACCGATTACGTTAAAGGCATTTTGATTAATTTGCTTTTTAATTTGTTGGTTCGCTTAGTAAGCCTGGTTTATCTTGTGGCTGGCTTATATTTGCTCTGGAGCTAATAGATAGCTGACGTTACGAATTAAAAACACCTTATAAAAAGGGGGGCTAGTTAACTAGCCCCCCTTTTTTCTGCTGCCAAGCATGATTAAGCAGGCATCATAATAGTCGCTTCACCTGACACAACCACTTTGCCTTCGCATTCGCATACTGTCTTAAGGGTAACGCGGCGGCGACGTTCATTGATATCAATCACGGTGACCTTAGTGACAACTTCTTGTCCAATGAGTACTGGGGCGCGGAACTTTAAGCTTTGCTCAAGATAAATGCAGCCAGGCCCTGGAAGCTGTGTGCCTATGGCTGCTGAAATGAAACCAGCGGTTAGCATGCCATGAGCAATGGGTTGGCCAAAGGATGTGGTTGCGGCATATTCAGCATCCAGGTGGACCGGATTCGTATCACCAGTAACTTGCGCAAACAGGTTAACGTCTTCTTGAGTAACCTTTTTGACCAGTTCAACAGTTTGATCTAGGGTTAATTCTTCAAGCGTATAAGCTTTGTTCATAGGGAATCCTTATTATCAAAATTTGCGCTATGTTACACTTTCAGACATCCAAATAACAAACATTTAAGGTTGACGATCAATGAGCTGGACGGAAGAAGAGGATAAACTGGCGGCACAAAACGCGAAGCGAAATCCTTTGGATATGGAATCTTCACAAGACATAAACCCTAACCAAGAAATTTGGACTCTACTGAAAGAAACTCTGGCCGAAAATGTTGCGGAAAAGCGTCGTGCAAGACGTTGGAAAATATTCTTTCGCTTTGTCAGTTTAGGAATTTTGGTTAGCATCTTAGTGACTTGGTTTTCTCGTATCAATATGGATGACATTGGCATACAGGGAAATACGGTTGCCATTGTTCCTATGCAAGGTGTCATTGGTGCTGAATCGGACATTGAGTCAACAGAAATGGTGTCTCTATTAGACCAAGCGTTTCGTACACCGCAATTACAAGGTGTAGTGATAGAACTAAACAGCCCTGGAGGCAGCCCAGTGCATTCAGGCATCATTTATGATGCCATTCGTAACAAACAAGCTGTGTACCCTGATATCCCTGTCATAGTGGTGGTAGGTGACATGGCGGCTTCAGGCGGCTATTACATTGCCTCAGCGGCGGATGAAATTTATGCTAACCAAGCCAGTCTAGTGGGATCAATCGGAGTGATTTCAGCGGGCTTTGAAGCGAGTGAATTACTTGACAAAATCGGCGTAGAGCGCAGAGTCTTTACTGCAGGTCGCAACAAAGCCTTTCTTGACCCCTTTACCCCAATGACGGATGAAGCGAAACAAAAGTGGCAATCTGTGCTGAACGAAACTCACCAGCAATTTATTCGCGCTGTAAAAGCAGGGCGGGGCGATAAGTTGCACATAACCGACGATGTTTTTTCCGGTATGGTCTTTACCGGCTCGCAGGCTGAGAGAATTGGTTTGATCGATGGGTTGGCCAGCATCAATCAACTTTTAGAGATGCGTTTTCCTGAGGCTAAGCCCATCTTGTTTGAGCCAAAAGAAGAGCCACTTAAAGAACTGGCTAAAGAATTAGGTGTAGAGTTTGCTTTGCAAGCGTTCAAACAAGCGAACATACAGTAGCGGCTTAAAAGCCTATCTTTCAAAAGCGCCATTGAGCGCTTTTTTTATGCCTATCCCATAAGCTTTAAGTCAAACTATGTAAGCGATTTTCTATTCTTGCAATGAATTGGTATGCCGTTCCATCTTATTAAGATAAATATGATATAATTATTACGTTATTTATCTTAAGTGTAAGCTAGGTTCTATCATGGCCAAAAAACCCAATATCTCACCCGAAGAAATACACCAGGCCTGTTGGCAGTTGATTGAACAAAAACAGTATCCAAACATACCTCGCTTAGCCGATTACTTTCTTCGTTTAGACGGTAGAAAGTGCTCTAACACCACATTGTTGAAAGCCATGAACGAATGGCACGAAATGTTTGAGGAACAACAGAAAGCAGACATACAGGATCTCAGTGATATTCTTAAATCACCTTTTGAGCAATTTATGCGTAATAGCGCAAAACAACTCAATCAACTCTTAGCAGAAAAACAACATAGCTTGGACGAAGCGCATAAGATGAAACGCGAATCCATCGATTCAAAACATCTTTCGTTAATGCAGCAAGTGGTCAAGGTAGAAGAAGAGAACGCCCGACTTAAAGAAGCCTTCACTGAGCAAAGAAATGGCATAGAGCAGCTTGAAAACAAACTCATGTACAGCGAACAGCGACTGAAAGAAGTCATGGAATATAATCAAACACTAAAGCATCAAATTGAAGAAAAACAGCAGCATTATGAGTACTTAAGACTCAATAATGCACAACAGGAACTGAATTTAGCCAAACAAGACCATCATATTGTGATGCTGACAAACCAATTAAAGGAAAAATCAGAACAACTTAACAGCATTCAGAAACAACTTCAGCAGCGAGACCATCAAATTCAACAAGCGCAGAAAATGCAACAGCAACTTAATCAATTGCAGCTTGATATGACGCAACTTGTGAAGAGTCATGGAGACAACAAACAATAATCGTTATACTGTGCGCTCACGAAATCATTTAAAGAGTAAACAAGACCTTAATGAACAGCAGACAATCCGCCATTCGCGATTTATCTAACATTAAAGACTTTATCCGCTGGACCTATACGCGCTTTCAAAATGCCGATTTATTCTATGGTCATGGTACAGATAACCCTTGGGATGAAGCCGTTCAATTGGTCATGGGGGTGTTAAAACTGCCATTAGATTTTGATCGTGACATGCTAGATTGCGCCCTCACTCAAAACGAAAAGAAGCAAATAATCAAACTTGTCCATCGTCGCATTAATGATCGTGAACCCTTGCCATACTTGCTGGGGGAGGCATGGTTTATGGGCTTACCATTTTACGTAAGCAAAGACACCTTGATTCCTCGATCACCGATTTTGTCTTTGTTGGAATGCGAATTCTCACCTTGGTTGATGCATTACCCCTTTAACATTTTGGACATGTGCACTGGTTCAGGCTGCCTTGGCATTGCCGCATCCTTGGTGTTTGAAGATGCTAGGGTTGATATAACAGATATCAGCGAAGCCGCCCTCGACATTGCTGAGAAAAATATACAACGCCATCACCTAGAAGATAGGGTACAGAGCATTCATTCTGATATGTTTGCTGCTTTACAAGGCAAGCAATATGAATTGATCATTTGCAATCCTCCATACGTAGACAAAATGGATTTTGATACAGCACCGCAAGAATTTCATAATGAGCCACAATTGGCACTTACCTCTGGGGAGGATGGCTTGGAATTTACTCACAAATTCCTAGGCCAAGCGGCCCATTACCTTAAGGATGATGGTATTCTTGTATACGAAGTTGGCAACACGGAAATCGCTCTACAAGAAGCCTATCCTGACACGCCTTTTATGTGGGTTGAATTAGAGCAAGGTGGCAACGGCGTATTTATCTTAACCAAAGAACAATTAAACGAACTATTACACGAGCAGAATTAATTTATGTCCGGCAATACTTTTGGCACGCTTTTTAAAGTCACTACTTTTGGTGAAAGTCATGGGATGGCCTTAGGCGCCATAGTCGATGGCTGTCCTCCAGGTATTGAGATCAATGAAGCCGATCTACAGCGCGATCTCGATTTGAGAAAACCAGGCACATCAAAGCACACTACGCAACGTCGTGAACCTGATGAAGTTAAAATTTTGTCTGGCGTGTTTGAGGGCAAAACAACAGGTACACCAATCGGCTTATTGATTGAGAACACCGATCAACGCTCAAAAGATTATGGCAACATTGTCAACACTTTCCGCCCAGCCCACGCGGACTACACTTACGACCAGAAATACGGTTTTCGTGACTACCGTGGCGGTGGTCGTTCATCGGCCAGAGAAACCGCAATGCGAGTAGCCGCTGGCGCCATCGCGAAAAAATATCTTAAACAGCAGTTTGGCATCGAAATTCAAGGTTTCCTATCACAACTTGGTCCCATTAAACTGGAAACCAAAGATCTATCGCAAGTGTACGACAACAGCTTTTTCAGCCCAGATCCTGACGCCATTCCACAACTCGAAGAATACATGACGGCGTTGCGTCGTGCAGGGGATTCGGTAGGTGCCAAAATCACCGTCATTGCTCGCAACCTTATACCCGGACTCGGTGCGCCTGTATTTGACCGCTTAGATGCCGACATCGCCAAAGCCATGATGGGCATTAATGCCGTAAAAGGTGTTGAAATCGGTGATGGTTTTGACGTGGTTGAACAAAAAGGCAGTGAACACCGAGATGAAATGACACCAGAAGGCTTTTTAAGCAATCACGCGGGCGGCATTTTAGGTGGCATCTCATCGGGACAAGACATTTTAGTCAACATTGCATTGAAACCCACTTCAAGCATCACTACGCCTGGCAAGAGTATTGACCGCGATGGCAACTCAATTGACGTCATCACCAAAGGCCGTCACGACCCATGTGTCGGCATTCGCGCGACTCCAATTGCTGAAGCCATGCTGGCTTTGACCTTGATGGATCACCTGCTACGCCACCGAGGGCAAAATGCCGATGTAAGCTGTCCAACCCCAATCATAAAGGGGCAAGTCTAAAACCAAATTGATACCAAACAAAGCCGCTTCAGCATGTTGCGGCTTTTTTATTTGATTCACCACACTATAGTCAGGGAATCCAGAAAGAGAGTGTCGTTATGTCATCCGTTATTCGTATACAAGTCGGTTCCACTAATCCAGTAAAGGTCAGTGCAGCAAAAAGGGCTTTTGAACAGATTTTTCCTAATCACATTATTCATTGCGAAGGCATGAAGGCACCCTCTGGTGTAGCAGAACAGCCATTAACAGAAGCAGAAACACGATTGGGCGCACAAAATAGAGCCATCTACTGCCATCAGCATCCCATTGATTCCAACAGGCAATTTTCAGTCGCTATGGAAGGCGGCGTTGATGACTTTCAAGAAGGGCCTGCAACCTTTGCTTATGTAGCGATTATGGATCAACGAGGAAACTTGCATACTGGCCGCACCGCAAATCTGCCCTTACCAACCGCTATTTATCAAAGATTACAACAAAATGAAGAACTTGGCCCCATCATGGATGACGTCTTTAACACAGTGAACATTCGCCAAAAAGGCGGTGCTATTGGTTTATTTACCAACCAAGCTGCAACGCGAGAAAGTGTCTACAGCCAAGCGTTAATATTAGCTCTAGCACCCATTTTGCATCCAGAGCATTTTTCATCACTGTAATAGGAACCAGCCATTATGAAGTACAGATGGGTTATTTTTGATGCCGATGAGACCTTATTTCATTTCGATAATTTTTCAGGCCTCAAACAAATGTTCAAACAACATCAAGTCGATTTTGATCACACTGACTTTGAAGCTTACCAAAAAATCAACAAAACATTGTGGGTGGCCTACCAAAACGGCGCTATTACCGCCACAGAACTTCAAACAGAACGTTTTGATGAATGGTCAAACCGACTCGGCATCAGCTCGCACGAACTAAATCAAAACTTTCTTCATGCCATGGCAGATATCTGCAAACCCCTACCGGGTGCTAAAGAACTGGTAAGTCAACTACAGCAAGCTGGAATCAAAATGGCCATGATGACGAACGGCTTTACCCAGCTGCAAACCATACGTTTAGAACGAACAGACATGCAGCATTTCTTTGACCACCTGATCATTTCAGAACAAGTAGGGCATGCTAAACCCAGTCCGATCATCTTTGATCATGCCTTTGAAAAGATGGGGCAGCCAGCCAAACATCAAGTACTCATGGTAGGAGACACATTAGAATCTGACATTTTAGGAGGCAACCAATACGGTATTGACACATGCTGGTTAAATCATAACAAGCAAACATCCACAAACCTTACTAGCGACATTATCCCCACTAAGTCCGTTGGCAGTCTGATGGAGCTGAACGCCTGGTTATTTAACTAGTCATTAGTGAATCACATTGCTTAGCTATGTATCGAGATACAGATAAAAAAGGATACGAATATAATTCGATTAAACAATTTAGATCACAACGAATAAAGAGAAAGCTGTTAATCGCAATTCGTATAAGCAATAGAAAACTGGCAAACAAAGAGATAGGAATAGAACTTTAAATGATCGTGATTTCACACCTATTATTTCCGATAAATGTTATTATCGGAAATAATAGGCATTAGGAAAATAACTTACAGTTTTGGTTGTACTTTAGCCTTTTCAATTAGTTAAGTGATTTATTAAGTTATGCTGACTTGGTCTGCCGTCTTCTGAGTGTTAACTCTTCTGATGTTTCACGCGCTATTTAAACTACTCCGCATTTATCTCTGTGCTTATTAACAGCAAAACAAAATACGCTGGTTGTCTTATAGCGCGTTAAAACGAGTGAATGTTTGCGACTATGCTGTCATCCATAGCGCCTTAATTTTTTTGAAAACCTAAAGGTAATTCTTGAACGAGGGATTGGCTCATTACTTCTTGGCAAGCCAAAACCAATAAACAACGAAAGCGATAATTAGTATTCCAAATAGATTTATGAGCATGCTCAATACCTTTTATTTCCTTTTTGATGACTTGTCTAAATTCTACGATCATGAGTTCTAAAAATTGAACTTCAAATACACTTCTGATAAATTTTCTGTGGAATGCTTACAATATCATTACATAAATAGAAATAAGTTTATATTTATGGAGGAGTAGATTTTATGAAAGGAAATAAAACTAAACATAAAAGTTTCATTAGGTCGTTATGTTTCTTAACATTAATGACAGTATCATCCATCGCGATATCTCAACAAAATAGCCCCACCCTAGACCCCGAAGGAGATGGACAGTGGGGGGAATTAAAAAGCTGGCCGCTAATTCCATTGCACATGCTTACCCTGCCTGACGGAAAAGTACTGTCATTCGGAACGAATGAATATGGGATGCAAGGCGGCTCTTTCATTTTTGATGTGTATGACCCAGAGAATGATATACACTTCACTTTACCCAATCCATTGCCTACGGACATCTTTTGTTCTCATGTCGCGCTTGATCCTACAACCGGTAAAGTACTTATTTTTGGTGGTGATGCGCGTAAATCTGGACCAGGTAATGCACTCGACGGTGTCAACGCACTGACAATATTTGATCCAAAGACATTTTCTTTAACCGCTTCATCACAGACCATGGAGTATGCTCGCTGGTACCCTACCGTTGTCACCCTGTCTAATGGAGAAATTTTGGTGTTGGGCGGTCGAGACTTGGCACAAAACGGTAGCTATATCCCTGAAGTTTGGAACTCATCAAGCGGGTTTAGAGAGTTAACAAATGCAGGTATTCCAGACTATTTGGGAGATGTAAACGACGCTTTCTCACTGGATGAAGGCTGGTGGTATCCACATGCGTTCCAGCGTTCTAATGGCGATGTGGTCGTTATCGATGCTTATGGTAACGACGTGTACATCATGAATACCAGCGGCACAGGAAGCCTAACGAACGCTGGCACCCTGCCTTTTGATAGCCACAAGATGGATCCATCTATTATGTACGATGTTGATAAAGTCTTAATGGTGGATATTGATGGTGGTCTTTGGTCAGTCGACCTTTCAACAACCACGCCAACCTATACCGAAGTTGCACAAATGCCCGACGGTCGCACAGCGGCTAACATGAATGTTCTCGCAGACGGCTCAATAGTAATAACCGGTGGGACGGACTACGACCAGGCTTTTGCAGGCCAAGGTAGTGACCCCGTCGATTTGGCAAATGCGCAATATGACGCCTTGCGTTATATCCCCCAAACGAATCAGCTTGTCACATTAGAAGCCGAGCAGGTTGCTCGTCTTTATCATTCAGCGGCTGTTCAGCTTGAAGACGGGCGTATCATTTCAGGCGGAGGCGGTGCGCCTGGCCCGCTACAAAACTTAAATGCGCAGTTTTTTACCCCCGATATTTTTTATGAAAGCAATGGCTCACTTGCCACTTTGCCAGTCATTCAATCCATTGACAAAGTCGCCGACAACGGTACTCAGATAACGATTGAAGTAAACGATTCCTCGGTTATCAGCCGTGTTGGTGCGGTTCGTTCGGGCGGTGTGACGCATTCAACCAATTCTGACACTCGTTATCTTAGCCTAAATTTTTCAATCGTCGATTCAACCACCATAGTGGCAGATTTACCTAATGCCAATATCATGATTCCAGGTCACTGGATGCTTGCCGTTGTTAACAATGCTGGTGTCCCATCAACCTATTCATCTATTGGTGTGGGCGTGGCATCTGACTTTTTTGATGGGTTTGGGTCACTTTCTGCTGCAGCAACGCCTTTACGAAAAGACCAGCCCAACATTAATGGTGCATTTAACGTCGATGCTTTAGCGCGCTTTGACGATTTAGATGGCGGAAATTGGCAGCGTATTTTTGATTTTGGTAACGGCCCAGCAGTGAACAATATTTTGCTAGGGCAAGTTGAGAATACCAATACCTTAGTGTTTGAAATTCACAATGGCGATACTTTCGCTACGTTAAATGTACCAAATGCCATCATTGAAGGTGAAACCGCGCTATTTTCAGCTAGCGTTAGCGACACTGGTTTCATGTCAGTTGCTAAAAACGGCATTCCTATTGGGTCAATACAAGGGATAGTTCCGCTAGACGTTGACAGAAACCTTGAACTAGTAGGTTACTCTAATTGGCCGGAAGATAGCCCGCTAATTGGTGAAGTATCGAGCTTGGTGTTTACCGGTAATGTTGATTACCCCGACTCTGCTTATACACCAGTACCAACTGGCTTAGATTTTTTTGCGAAAGCGGTCGTTCACTTCGACAACCTTGGTGGTGGTGCATGGCAACGGGTTTTCGATTATGGTGACGGCCCTGCAACCAACAATATATTACTTACCCAAGTTGTTTCGGGGAATACGCTGCGATTTTCTTTCTGGAAAGACAACGTAGAACACTTTCTTGATATACCTGGCACCATTGTGCAAGGCGAATCAGCAACCTTTATTGCGCAAATCACACAAGACGGACAACTACAACTGTTTAAAAATGGTGCGTTAATCGGCAATTTACAAGCACCAACACGGCCTGATGAGGTCGACAGAACAAACAAACTCATTGCATCATCTAATTGGGTTGCGGATACCCCGTTAATTGGCGGTGTCACCTCTATTTTAATTGATGAAAATGGCAGTAACCCAATCCCGACAGGCTTAGCATTTTTTGCAGAAGCCACCGTTCGCTTTGACGATATTGCCTCAGGTACAGGGCAGCGGGTTTTCGATTATGGAAACAACGACGCCACAAACAATATTACGCTCTCTCAAGTCAACAACACGACAACCCTACGCTTTTCTTTTTTGAAAGATGGTACAGAATATAAGCTTGATGTTTTAGAAGGCATTGAAGAAGGCAAGCAAGTCACGTACAGAGCACAAATTGACACCAACGGTCTCATGTCTTTGTATAAAAATAGTGCCTTGATTGGCGAGTTTGATGCGGCGACAACGCCTGTTCGAGAAGACAGACCCAATAAACTAGTCGGGTCATCTGCATCGACTGGGAATGTCAGTACAACCCCCTTAATTGGTGAACTGATTTCCATCATTGTGGATGAAAATGGCAGTATTCCACTATTGGATAATTTGGTCTTTTTTGCCGAAGCAACCGTTCGTTTTGACGACCTTGGTGGTGGTGCATGGCAACGGGTTTTCGATTATGGTGACGGCCCTGCAACCAACAATATATTACTTACTCAAGTTCTTTCGGGAAATACACTGCGGTTTTCTTTCTGGAAAGACAACGTAGAACACATCCTTGATGTGCCTGACACACTTATATTAGGCGAAACCGCAACCTTTACTGCGCAAATTACCTCAGATGGGCTGATGCAACTGTTCAAAAATGGAGACATTATAGGAGAGTATCAAGCAACAACGCTTCCTGAGAATGTTGAGAGAGTAAACAAACTTGTTGGCGCGTCAAATTGGACTGCAGATACGCCACTAGACGGAGAAGTATTGTTTATTACAGTACTTGATAACCTGTAAAACGAGTATTGTCTTGTATTCCCTGCTTGCAAATCGATGCAAGTAGGGAATGCATTACGCCATCGCAATTGAGAAGGAAATCCTCTATTTACCTACTATGCGCTTTTTCTTTTATGTTCTCTTTAATTCTTTTCTGATGATGTGTCTGAGTCTGTTGGCATTCATCACCACAGTGACCGAAGATAAAGACATGGCGATTCCAGCAATAATTGGGCTAAGTAACCAGCCAGTGATTGGATATAACATTCCGGCAGCGATGGGTATTCCTAAGCTGTTATAGGCAAACGCTCCCCAAAGGTTTTGCTTAATATTGCGAATGCTTGCCTTACTCACAGAAATGACGTCTACCAAAGCGTTAAGGTTGTTATGCAATAAGGTGACGTCCGCACTTTCCATGGCAACATCAGTCCCCTCGCCCATAGCAAAGCCAACATTTGCTTGTGCCAGTGCAGGCGCATCATTAATGCCATCACCTATCATGCCGACAATATACCCCTGACGTTGAAGAGATTGAATCCGTGCCAGTTTATCTTCTGGCATCAATTCCGCATGATATTCATCCAGCGCTAATTGAGTGGCAACCTGCATGGCGTTTATTTTTTGATCACCGGTCAGCATTACCAATTTAATGTCCATGTTTTTTAGTTTTTTCAATGCATTAGGAACACTTTCTTGAAGCGGATCTTGCAATAAGTAGTGGCTTAACAATGTGTCTCTTGTGAATAGATAAACATGACTCCCCGACTCCATGGTATTTACAGAAGCAGGCACTGAAAGCCCTATTTGATTCAACAACTTGTCATTACCAAGGTAATACCAGGTATTTTGATATCGACCACGCACACCCAAGCCGGGCAAATTCTCATATTCTGTTAATAGGAGGCCATCAAGTGAATTCTTGCCCAAGTTTTGATGAGTGCCCTCTTGATCTATATAGTCAAGTAACGCCTGAGACAGAGGGTGATTCACTTTGTTTTCAAGGGCGTTAATCATGGCATGAAGAAAGCCAATTTGAGCACGCTCATCTAGCACGTTTGCTTTTATGACTCTGGGTTTTCCTTGTGTGAGAGTACCGGTTTTATCAAATACTAAACAATCCAGCTTGCTGGCCACCTGCAAAGCGTCACCATTACGAATCAGTCCTCCAACCTCTGCGGCTTTACCGACACCTATCATGGTTGAAATTGGCGTTGCCAAACCAAGTGCGCATGGGCAAGCAATAATCAGCACAGAAACCGCCGTTACTAGCATATAGGAATAATCATGGGCATCTGCAAAGTGGTACCATGCTAACGCGGTCAGTATGGCGATGATGATAACACTTGGCACAAAAACCGCTGACACTTTATCGGCCAACTGGCTAATGGGGGGCTTGGAGTTTTGCGCGCGACTCACCAAGTCGACTGTTTTTGCAAGCTGAGTTTGTTTACCCGTTTTAACAACGTCAATCAAGACACTGCCATTGGTATTGATGGTACCTGCCTTAACTAGATCCCCAATGCCTTTGTGAACTGGATTAGACTCTCCCGTGAGCATGGCTTCATCTAAATAGGACTGCCCTTCTACTACCTTACCATCAACAGGCACGGCATCACCTGAGCGCAATCTAAGTACATCACCCACCTTGACCTGCTCAACCCGCACAGGAACATCCTTACCATCACGAACAAGAATGGTTTGTTTGGGGGCAAGATCTAATAACTTCTGCAACGCTTGATTGGTTTTTCTTCTGGCTTTAACCTCAAGCGCCTGACCCAGGTTAATTAAACCAATGATCATTACCGCCGCTTCAAAGTACAAATGTCGAGTATTGATAGGTAAAAAGTCTGGGAGCAGCACTACCAACATGGAATATAACCAGGCACTGCCCGTACCAATGGCAATTAATACATCCATATTGGCTTGATGCAAACGAACTGCTTTCCATGCGCTTATGAAATAGTGCTTACCCGCGAAATACATGACTAAAGCGCATAATATACCAATAATACCCCACACAATTTGATCAGTGAGCGAGCTCACCATCATACTTCCACCCAATAGACCGTACAACATAAGAGGTATGCCAAGGGAAAGTCCCATTAAGGATGACGTTATTTTGTGACGATATTCTTCGGCATCCTTTGCCATTTTTTGTGCTGCGTTTTGCTGAGCGTCCGCCACCAATTCACCTTGATAACCCGCTTCGCTAATGGCTTCTAATAAGTCTTCAATAGAGGCAGAACTTCGTACTTGTGCAAGATGACTGGCAAAGTTGACATCAACATTTTGTGTCCCTACCACTTTTGTTAAAGCTGACTGGACGCTATTCACACAACCTGCGCAAGTCATGCCTGAAATGGCAATTTGATAATCCGTCGCCTGTGTTGTTTCTCTTTCGGCTTTCTGTTTTTCTACTCCAGCGTCATGACTTAATAACAAGCTGCTGGCTTCATGTTTGAGTGTGTTTTTACTTAAAGCAAATCCGGCTTGTTCAACGGCTTGCTGAATTTTACCCAAGTTTAAATTTGATATAACCTCTAATCGATTCGCTTTTGGCTCACCATTTACGTCAGCTGTTGGACTCATTACTTGAATCTGTTCGCGGATTTTTTGAACGCAAGCTTGGCAACTCATACCATAAACAGACAGAGATACCTTATCTTTATGCGTCACTGTCATGATCGTCCTCCAAAACCTTTTTATGTTGAGAGACGTCTTCCCACTCTTCTATTAAGCAACAAATAGAATGTCCGTTCGGCATTCCATCAGGCATGGATTCCCAAGCAGACAAAGCACTTTCCATTTTGGCAAGATGAGCTTGTAACTGGGCGATTTTAGCCTTTGTCTCAGGAACCTTTTTCTGCAGTAAATCGCGTACTGTAGGACAAGGAGAATCGCCATTATCGGCTTGCTGTAAAATGTCTTCGACTTGTCTAAGACTAAACCCCAGTTCTGTTGCTTGGCGAATAAACTTCAGTCTTTGCAAAGCTGTGTTGTTATACAGCTGATATTGGTTATCAGGATGTCGCTCTGCTGTGATTAGGCCTAAGCGTGTATAGTGCCGAACGGTATCGGGTGTGACTAAAGCTTTCTTTGCTATCTCAATGACGCGCATACAAGCTCCTATTGTCATTTTTGCTGAAAAGGATAATGGATACTGACAGTATAAAACCTATGAGTTACACATAGGTCAAATATTGACACAAAAAAAAACCGACTCGCATTTCTACGAGTCGGTTGGATTTCAAAGTCACCCTTAGGGCTTGTAATGGCAAACCTTAATGTAGCTTTAATTTAGGCTTTACTACCTTACCAATTTTTTGAGCCGCCATAATCACTGTGGCTTTAACCCAGCCGTGAATGGCAATTAAATGCAATCGATACAAAGAAACATACACAAAACGCGCTAAGCGGCCTTCGATAAACATAGAGCGACTGCTCAAGTTGCCCATCAAACTGCCCACGGTACTGTAGCGACTTAGATTGACCAGAGAACCATAATCCTTGTAGACATAATCTTTTTGGCTTTCTCCTAAAAAGGATGACTTAATGTTATCGAATACCAAGGATGCCATTTGATGAGCGGATTGCGCACGTGGTGGCACAAAAGAGCCATCTGCTTGCTTGCAAGCGCAGCAATCACCAATCACATAAACATTGTCAAATTCTGTCGTTTGCAAACTGGGTTTTACCAAAATCTGATTGTTTCTTGTGGTTTCAAAACCTTCAATTTGCGCAATAAAATCAGGCGCTTTTACACCCGCAGCCCAAATCATTAGATTGGCTTCAATAGTGTCTTCATCCGCTGTTTGGAAACCGCCATCAAAGGCGCGGACCACACGCGTTTTTTCGCTGATTTTAACGCCCAAATTAGCAAGTTCTTTGGCTGCCAAGCCAGCAATACGATCTGGCAAAGCTGGCAATATTCGATCACCAGCTTCAATTAACTCAACTTGCACACGCTTACCAGACATTTCTGGCATGCCGTAAGATTTAAGCAATTCTGCCACGTGGAAAAGTTCCGCTGAAAGTTCAACGCCCGTGGCACCACCACCAACAATAGCAAGTTTAAGTTTAGAATCACCGCCCTCTTGGTGAACACGTAAAAACTGTTGCAATAAGGCTTGCTGAAAACGTTCAGCTTGTCGATGAGAATCTAAGAAATAACAGTGCTCGGCAACACCAGGGGTACCAAAGTCGTTACTCACGCTGCCCACTGCCATAACCAAGATGTCGTAACTCAGACTGCGTTCCGGTAGAACCTGATGACCTTTATCGTCGTCAATTGCTGCCAGCGTTAATAATCGCTCTTTGGGTTCAACATTAATCAGGGTACCAAGTTGGAACTGATAGTGGTGTTTAGCAGCATGGGCACGGTAATTTAAACCATCATTGTTGATGTCTAATGAACCTGTCGCCACCTCATGCAGTAAGGGTTTCCAAATATGTGTTTGGCTTCGATCAATCAGAACCACCTCGGCTTGGCGTTTTTTTCCAAACACCTTGCCCAATTTGGTAACTAGCTCTAATCCGCCAGCACCACCACCTACCACCACAATCTTTTTCATATGTGCCACCTAATAAACATTGAATTATCGGGAAAAGATTCCACAAAACCCTTTCCCGATAAAACATTAAGGTCGTTTTATTATCAATGATTCAGTCGTTGTACCAAGAGTTTATCCAGGGTATTCGCAAATGCCATTCTATCTTGTTGACTGAAACTGGCTGGACCACCAGTCTGTACACCAGAAGATCGCATTTGCTCCATGAAATCCCGCATATTTAAACGCTGACGAATATTTTCTTTGGTGTAAAGTTCTCCTCTAGGGTTAATTGCTAGAGCACCTTTATCAATAATTTCAGAAGCCAGTGGTATGTCTGCCGTAACAACAATATCTTCGGCCGCCGCCTCTTCCACTATGTAATTATCTGCCACATCAAAACCAGAGCTCACAACACGACGCTCTACCCATTTAGAAGGTGGAATGGAAATGGCTTGGTTAGCAACAAGAATGCAAGGAATCTGGACACGTTCAGCGGCACGAAACAGAATGTTTTTAATGACATTTGGACAAGCATCCGCATCAACCCATAAACGCATAAAGACTCCTTATTGAATAAGGATTTATTATCATCCAGAGAAATTTTTAAATCCAGTGACAATATAGAAGAAAACAAGGAGGCAATGCCTCCTTGTTGTGTTTAGAAATGACTAGAGAATTACATATTTGGATAGTTTGGACCGCCAGCGCCCTCTGGCGTTACCCAAGTAATATTCTGTGATGGATCTTTGATGTCGCAGGTTTTACAGTGAATACAGTTCTGTGAATTAATTTGGAAACTCGATTCACCCTCTGCCTCAATCACCTCATAAACACCAGCCGGACAATATCGCTGAGCAGGCTCAGCAAATTTTGGTAAGTTGGTATCGATTGGAATATTATCGTCGGCCAAGCGCAAGTGGCATGGCTGATCTTCCTCATGATTGGTATTCGATAAAAATACCGAAGACAATTTATCAAAGCTCAATAAGCCATCCGGTTTTTTATAATCAGGGGCAGTATGTTTATCAGCCGTCTCAAGGCAAGCGTAGTCTGGCGTCATATCATTGAAGGTAAAAGGAAGATTACCTGCAAAGATGTTTTGATCTAACCAGTTATACGCACCGCCCCAGAAAGTACCAAGTTTATGCATCACAGGAACAAAGTTGCGCGCCTGTTGCAATTCCTTACCCAACCAAGACGACGCTAAAACCTCATCGAAATGAGCAAGCTCAGCCACAAAGGTGTCCGCTTGCAAAGCCTCATAAACGGTATCAGCAGCAATCATGCCGCTTTTCATAGCGGTATGCGTTCCTTTGATTTTCGCAGGGTTAAGGGTTCCTGCATCACAACCAATAATCAGCCCACCAGGGAAGCTGAGTTTTGGCAGCGAAGACCAACCACCTTTGGCGATTGCTCGTGCACCATAGGAAACGCGTTTTCCGCCTTCAAGATGTTTAGCAATTAATGGGTGATGCTTGTAACGCTGAAACTCATCATAAGGACTCAAATATGGGTTCTTAAAATTTAAATCGACAATCAATCCAACTACGACCTGATTGTTTTCTAGGTGGTACAAGAAACCACCACCGCCAGCCTCTTTACCTAATGGCCAGCCCGCAGTGTGAATGACTGTACCTGGCTTACTCATTTCTGCTGGCACATCCCACAGCTCTTTAATGCCCAGACCGTAATGCTGCGGCGCTTTACCTTCGTCAAGTTTGTATTGAGCAATAAGCTCTTTACCCAAATGACCTCGACAACCTTCTGAGAAAATGGTGTATTTGGCTTTTAACAACATACCTGGCATGTAGCTGTCTTTTTCTGAGCCATCTGCTCCAATCCCCATGTCGCCAGTGATAATGCCTTCAACATTACCAGCGTCATCATAAGACAACTGTGCCGCTGAAAAGCCAGGGAACACTTCAACGCCTAGATTTTCAGCTTGTTCAGCCAACCAACGTGTAAGATTACCAAGACTGATGATGTAGTTGCCTTCATTGTGCAGTGTTTTTGGCATCATCCAACTGCTTAGCTGACGACCGGCACTTTCTGAGCTCAGCCAATGCAGCTCGTCCACATTTACCTTGGTCTCAAGTGGTGCACCCATTTCCTGCCAATCTGGGAACAACTCAGTTAAGGCTTTTGGGTCAACAACCGCGCCGGATAAAATGTGAGCGCCAATTTCAGACCCTTTTTCAACCAAACAAACGCTAATTTCTTTTTCATCAGCCTGAGCTTTTTGCATGATGCGGCACGCAGTGGAAAGGCCTGCTGGACCACCACCCACAATCACCACATCAAACTCCATCACTTCTCTGTCTATCATACTGCCTCCCAACAACGGCATTATTCTTGTTATGTCGCGATATTAACGCGCAAAACTCGCTTCACTCAACACCTCTACCGACTCACGGCCAGACTCAATGGCCAGATAGAATGCATTTGCTCTTGGTAAAATATGATCGCAATAAAAGATCACCGACTGACGCCAAGATTGTTTTTGCTTAACGTCCATCTGAGTGTCTTGTTGACTGGCAACTAGGGCTTTGATTTGCAACCAAGAGCCAATCACGTAACCCATTAGCATCATATAAGCATAGGCCGAACCTGTGCCCAATGTAGTGTCTTTTTGCATGGCTGATAAACAATGTTCCGTTGCTTGTTGTGCTTGCTCTAAAGCTTGTCCTAGTTTGACCAGTGGTACCTCTATGTCAGAGGCTTTCCACTGCTCTAGATCAGTCGTCATTTCGGACAACAAATCCTGCATAGCGGCGCCTTTATCGGCGTAAAGTTTACGACCTATTAAATCAATTGCTTGAATACCATTGGTGCCTTCATAGATAGGTAAGATTCGAGCATCACGAGCATGTTGTGCGACCCCTGTCTCTTCGATGAAGCCCATACCACCGTGCACCTGAATGGCTAACGAAGTGATTTCTTGAGCCTGCTCAGTAATCCAACCTTTAACAATAGGAGTGTAGAGTGCGGTTCTGGCATCCGCTTTGGCTTTTACTTCACCATCGGCAAGATGAGACAGGTCATTCTCGATAGCAGCGACATAAATCAAAGAGCGCATAGCATCAATTTGCGATTTCATGGTCATCAACATGCGCAATACATCCGGGTGTTCAATGATGAAGGCTTTGCCTGAGCGATCTGCTTTCATGCCTTGCTTGCGCTCTTTGGCATAAGACAGTGCTTGTTGATAAGCACGCTCTGCGATAGCAAGTCCCTGCAAACCAACCCCTTGTCGAGCATTGTTCATCATAGTGAACATGGCTTTTAAGCCCTGATGCTTTTCGCCAACCAAATAACCTAGCGCCCCTTCCTCTTCACCAAAACTCATCACACAAGTTGGCGATGCATGAATCCCCAACTTATGCTCCACAGAAACCACTTGCACATCGTTACGTTGTGAAGGCTCTCCAGCATCGTCCAATAAGAATTTTGGTGCTAGGAATAGCGAAATCCCTTTAACGCCCTCAGGTGCGTCAGGAAGGCGAGCTAATACCAAATGAATAATGTTATCGCTCATTTGATGATCGCCCCATGTAATGTAGATTTTTTGCCCCTTGATGCGATAAGCGTCGCCATCCGGTGTGGCTTTACAAGCAATCGCAGCAAGATCAGAGCCAGCGGAAGGCTCGGTTAGATTCATGGTGCCGGCCCATTCACCGCTGAGCATTTTTGGAAGATATTGCGCCTTTAATGCATCACTGGCGTGATGACTAATGGCTTCGATTGCCCCATGACTTAATAAAGGGCACAGAGAAAAGGCAAGATTTGCCGATTGAACACCTTCATTGACCGCTGTGGCAATGAAAGAAGGTAAGCCTTGACCACCGTATTCAGGGTCACCAGAAAGGCCAACCCAACCGCCTTCCGTGTAGGCTTTAAAAGCTTCTTTAAAACCTTTGGCTTCATACACTTCACCATTTTCAACACGTGAACCTTCGTTGTCGCCGCTGGCATTGATTGGTGCAATGACTTGCTCCGCCAACTTGCCAGCTTCGCCTAGAATGGCTTCTAACAGCGCTTGATCGACTGGCTCTTCAAGGTAAGGGGCCAACTTATTAATATCAGCAACAGAAAGAAGGCTAAACAAAATATCATTAACAGGATATTGATAGTCGCTCATTTTTTATTCTCCGGTATAGTTTATCCGAGCGGATGCATACCCTATAGAATGGAAAAAGAAAGCCAATTCCTCAATAACATTTCTAACCTATATTTCTAACAATTCCATTCAAACAGGCTTGCAACAGCATCTTAGTGCCTGTTATCTGGGTGCTTCATCTCTTTGCCAAACTTTAAGTATTCCTCACTTTTTCGGTATTCACCGGGAGTCATTCCAGTCCATTTTTTAAATGAACGGAAAAATGCACTTGGTTCATCAAAGCCCATTAATGCCGCAATATCATTAATACTGAGCTGTGGCGCATTCATATAAGTGATGGCTGCTTCTTTACGGCACTCATCTTTAATCTGTTGATACGAGGTCTGCTCGTCATTCAAACGACGACGCAAAGTAGACACGCTCATATTCAGCGCACTGGCCACTTCATCTGCACTGGGCATTTCACGGGAAAAGTCTTTACCTAGCATAGCCATCACTTGCGACTTCAAACTGTTATCATTTTCTACCATCACCAATAACTGATAAGGCGCGGTTTTTAAAAAGCCGCGTAGACTGTCCTCTGTTTGTACAATTGGCATGTCTAAATAACTGGCGGGAAAGACTAATGCATTGGCATGCTGATTAAACTTCACTTCCGATTGGAAAAGGGTTTTGTAATATTCCACATCATCCGGTCTTTCATTGGTAAAATACGCTGCCTTTAGGTGCAAACGACGGCCAATTAACCAGCAAATAAAGTGATGCCACATAGACAAGGTGGTTCTTAGCTGCTCATTGGACTCGGGCGTCACTAAGTGTTCAATGTTTTGGTCAGACGAACTCAATGGACCAAAAGTCACCAAGGCAAAACGCCCTTTTTTGATCAACACAGGTTTTATGGTAGGGCCGCGACAAATCTCATAAAAGTCGCTGCAACGATACAAGGCATGAGCCAAACTACGAGCATGAATAATGGATAAGCACATCATCCGAAATGCGCCATTTGGAATTTTACCGCCGCTGAGCATGCCAAATGATTCGTCCTGCATTAGCCACATGAGTTTTTGATATAACATGCCAAATCGGTAAGCAGAAAATGTATCGTTTTGCTTTAATTCATCCGGCGTTATTTCTAGACTTTCTAAAACCGCGTCCTGATCAAGCCCTTGCTTCTCTACTGCTTTTAAAAGATAGCGGACACTCGACATAGGAACAGAAGCTTTCAATCTTATCACCTTAGTTTTTGTAAACAGTAGTCGGTAAGTTGTTAAGTATACGGACAAAACATAAAAAAAGGCTGCATTTGCAGCCTTTCTCATTTTACATGCTTTTGCTTAATTTTCTTCTGTAAATGCAGATAGCAACTCATCAACTGATAAATCTTCACTGTCAGTGATGATTGCGGCATTAGACGTTTTGTCGTCTTGCGGCTTTTCACTATCCGGCTTAACGAAAACAAAACGACGAGGACGAACAGCTTGTACGGCCTCTTCTTTCTCTGGCAAAAGCCCTAAACGCTCTAATTTTTTATGCGCTTGATCTTTACGCTGTTTTGCTTTTTTAGCGGCAAATCGGCGCAGAGATGATGCTTTACGAGCTTTATTTTGCTCCTTCATCATCTCTTTTGAACCCGTTTTACCCAGTTTTCCACGCATGGAGCGTGACTTTTTCACTCGAGCCATAATTTCCTCTCTTTAACGCGCGCATTGTAACAGCGAATAAAGCTTAGGTCATCTGTGGCTTAACAACTTCCTTTAAAGGCTCTATGGCCTGCCTTACGATGCTGCCCCATTTCGCCCAATAACTGACGAATTGAAGAGGTATCGTTTGCCGCTAAGGCCACGCTCAAATCGTCTAAGGTTTTAAGGGTTTCATCAATCAAAGTAACATATTCTTGCGATGCATCTTGAAGAGCTTGACCTTTAAGACCTTCCATTTCAAATTGATGAGGTCGCACATCACGTGATTTTTCAAAGGCCGCAATCAAACCATCAAGATATTGTAAGGCAGCTTGATTATCACCCGCCTTCACTTCGCTCGACAAACCACGTAAATCGCTTTTTATGTCCTGCATATAACCATGTAATGCCGTATCATCACAGCTGCCATGCGCGAAAGTCGCTGAAGACAGAAAAACAGTAAAAAGTGCACCGGCCAGCAAACTTTTTTTCATGATAAATACCCTTTTATTCACCCGTTGATTGATAATATAGTTTAGCAAGGTGCGAATACACTCACTGATTTCACTCACTGATTTCAGTGTAAAGATTGATGCGCACCTTCCTTAGATTCCCACATTGACTAACATAGCATTGATTCATTGATAGACACTAGTATTTCTATCGAGTTCAATAATGTGTCTACCGATGAGTCAGAACACATATCGAGATAAGCGCAAGCGAGAGGGAGAGTGGAAGGTTGAAAATATTACTTGGCTGGCTGGTTATTTTAAGCAGCTCATTAAGTTTGGCGGAATGCCCAGATCAAGATGCAAAAGCGGCCTCAGATGAAGTCGCTCAAAAATACGTTGCCGGAAAAACCTTCAAGCGCGCCATGGTACTTAAAAGACATTTACCCAGCAAACGCAAAGAAGTCGCCAGTTACCTTTACGTAAAATCTGACGACCTCTATTACACTGTTTTTTCACTGGTGAATTCTAAATGTGAAGCTCAAATCATTAAACGTACCAATGGTAAGCATTAATATATTATGCTTTTTCTAATAATGGCTTCTTGCTGTCACTTTCTGGCTTAGCGTCTTCTTCCTGATCTTCTTCGTCTTCGTCATCACCTAATTTGGATATTTCTTCCAACCGTTCGATTACCCTATAAGATAAAGTCTCTTCAGGGTAATCGCCATTTTCGTCTGCCACACCGGGTTCAATTCCCGTCAGCAAATGCAAGGCCTGATCAGCGGTTTCAATGGCATAAATATGAAACAACCCCTGTTTTACAGCGTCAATAATGTCGTCATTTAACATGAGATTATTTGCGTTAGATTTAGGGATAATCACCCCTTGTTGGCCAGTCAATTTACGGGCTCGACAGACATTGAAAAAACCTTCAATTTTTTCGTTTACGCCACCAATGGCTTGTATTTCACCATACTGATTGAGCGAGCCAGTAATGGCCAAATCTTGACGTAAAGGCACTTGAATTAAGGCAGACAGTAAGCAACATAATTCGGCGGTAGACGCACTGTCACCATCCACATAACCATAACTTTGCTCCATGGCAATAGAAGCCGAAATGTCTAAAGGGAAACGTTGCGCGTATTTGTTGCCTAGATAACCAGATAAGATCAGCACGCCTTTTGAGTGAATGTTTTGACCTAGATTCGACTCCCGCTCAATATCGATAATGCCTTTTCCACCAGGATACACAGTAGTGGAAATACGCGCCGGTGCACCAAAACTACTGTCACCAATTTGCATAACGGTCAAACCATTAATCTTACCCACGGCATAACCATCACTTTCCAACAAGACAGTACCTTCGATAATCTCTTCAATGATTTTTTCACTGACTCGACCGGTACGATGCTTTTTCGCTTTCAGAGCACGTTGCACGTGTTCTGCGGTGATGATGTCATCCTTCGCCATTTGACGAACAAAATCGGCCTCACCCAGCAATTCAAACACATCCCCTATTTTGGCAGCCATTTCACGTTGATGTTCTGCCAACCGGCTGCTGTATTCAATCAGAGCCGCCACCCCATCGCGGGTAACATTTGCGTATTCTTCTTTTTCAATTCGATCTTTCATCAGGCGCGCAAAGGCCAGTTCGGAATCTTTATTGCGCTTTAAACTGTCATCAAAATCAACTAACACCCGAAACATCTCTTGGAAATCAGGGTCCGCATCTTGTAGCAAATAATAAATATCCCGCGAGCCAATCAACACCACTTTCACCTGTAATGGCAAGTCTTGTGGTGACAAAGTAGTGGTGTTCATCAAGCCAATATCCGAATAAGGGTGCTCGATTTTTAGGGTTTTACTTTTTAAAGCTCGCTTCAAGGCTTCCCATAAATAATGGTCTGTAAGTAATTTCTCCGCATCCAGTATCAAGTAACCACCGTTTGCAGCATGCAAACTGCCGGAACGAATCAAGCGGTAGCTGGTAATCAACATGCCTTGATCGCTACTGTGTTCCACCTGACCAAACAAATTACGATAGGTAGGATGCGACTCATAAATTACAGGCTGACCGCCATCGACTTTATGGGTGACCGCAATATTAGGCAGATACAAATCTTCGTACATCTGACGTCGCCCTACCTCATCACGATTGTCCGTCACTTTGTCGTCAGTCACTTGATCTATGATGACTTTATCCAAATCCGCACGTAACGCCGTCAAATATTCTGTGACGGCCTCATTTTGTTGGTATTTGTCCAACAAAGGTTGCAACAATGGATCAAGCGCTTCTTTTACCGTATCCAGATTCAATTGACGCAATAAATCATAGGTTTCACGCTTCCATTGAGGAAGGCCGAGCAGTTCTTCGTTTAATAAGCCTTCTAAGGTGGAAACCCCTTCCTGAAAAGCATCACGCTCTTCATCGGTCAAGGCTGCAAATTCATTTTCTTCCAATGCCTTGCCATCCTTCATGGGCGCGAAGCTGACAGATGAGGCATCACGGAACATGGCGACACCAATCTTACCAGACACCCGCTCTACTCGGTTGATAGCCGCTTCGTATCTGTCATTGAACGCACGATCGATGACACTTTTTTGCTGCTGATACGATGGGTTTTCAAATGCGGCAGGAAAAGTTGCCATCAAACCATCGATTAAGCCCCGTATTTCTTTTTCAAACTCGGATGCCATACCGGGCTCAAATTCAATGGCTTTGGGACGATGGCTTTCGGTAAAATTATTTATATAGGCCCATTCGCTAGGTGCTGAGCGTCGTTTCGCTTCACTTTTCAAATAGCTCATAACATAGGACGAACGCCCTGTGCCAGAATCCCCCATGGCATAAATATTGTAACCGGGACGCTGCATCGCAACGCCGAATTGGATAGCCTCCACTGCTCGCTCTTGACCCAAAATACCACTTAGGGGATCGATATCTTGTAACGTGTTAAACGCTAGATGATCAGCAGGTACTTTTGCTGCTAAAGCTTCATACGGTAAAGCAGTAACCAGGTTTGACATGAAGGAGTATCCTTATCAGAAAACAAGCATTGATCAGCTTGCCAGACATTAAGTCTGTTGGTAATCAATAATTTACACTAATATTTGAGCGTTCAATCAACATTATGCACTAAGCTGCAACTGATTATCGACTGATGTTCGCTTAAAGACTCGGTGAAAGTTAGCGGCCGTTGCTTCGAGCAAAGCTTCATAACGAATGCCTTTTAGATCAGCCACATATTGAGCCACTTCAGAAACGTATTTTGGTTCATTTTTCTTACCGCGATACGGCACAGGGGCCAAATAAGGGGAGTCCGTTTCCACAATCAAAGACTCAAGAGGCAGTTTTCGAACTGTGTCTTTTAGATCTTGTGCGGTTTTGAAGGTCACTATTCCAGAAATGGAAATCAGGTAGTTTTCATCTACAGCGGCCTTTGCCATCTCATAGTCTTCGGTAAAACAATGCAACACCCCTGCGGATGTTGGATTGCCATGTTGACGAATCAACGACAAAGTATCCTGCTTGGCTTCACGGGTATGAATTATCACAGGTAAGTCCAGCTCACCAGCCGCTATGAGATGATGCTTGAAGCTTTCCTGCTGAGCCAAATGAATGGCCTCAGATTTTTCATAGAAGTAATCTAAACCGGTTTCTCCTAAGGCAATCACCTTAGGGTGTTGAGCAAGCTCAATGAGTTGTGTTTTATCACTCAGTAACCCATCTGTTTGCAACGGATGCACACCACAACTTGCATAAACTCCAGCACGCTTGGTAAAGGCCAGAATAGTGTCTATTTTTTTCAAATCCACTGAGATACTCAGCATTTGTCGCACACCTTGTTGATGTGCGGCATCCATTGCGCCATCTAGATTATTATCGTATGGCGTTAGATCCAACATATCCAAGTGACAATGAGTGTCGATCAACATAGTTCGCCTACCACTGATTTAATTCTTTTGTTAATTGCATACTGGGGTTTAAATTGGTTTTTTGAAGGTCTGCCTTTAAATTTTGTAGAGCTTGATATCGCGCTATTAAAGGGCGAATCCCCATTCTCAACAGCAAATGGCCATATATTTCTTGCAAGGCAGGGTGCAATGGCGCCCCCGCTGAATGACATAAACATTGGTGTAATATAGCAGCCAAGCCATTGCAATAATCCATTATGTTTTGCGCATCAACACCTTTTAGAATCTCTGAAATAGACGAACCTTGTTGCAGTAAGGACACCAGTTTTTGAGGCAATTCTGCATAAAGCTCGGTCTTACCTTGCTTATCAATCGCTAATAACCGAAATGGTTGAGTCGTCAACCAAAATAATTCGTTTAAAGTTTGCTTATCAGGCTGCTGACTCAACCAAGCTTCAACAGTTTGCTGATTGGGAGTCGGCACACTGACTAATAAACAACGACTACGAATCGTTGCTAGTAAGCTAGTAGATTGTGAACTGGTTAGTAAAAAATAGGTGTTATCGGCAGGTTCTTCAAGAGCTTTTAACAGGGCATTAGCGGCATTTATATTCATTGCTTGAGCATGACGGATAAGCACCACTTTAGTTTGTCCCACTTGTGGCTTTTGGGTGATTTTTTGGATCAAACTGCGAATTTGATCTACTTTAATCACCCCTTCTTCTCCGTCTAGTACACGAAAATCAGGATGGGTTTCCGCCGCCATCAAGTGACAAGAGTGACATTGGCCACAAGCGCTGGCTTGCTGGCTTTCACACATAAAATCCTTTGCCATAGCATAGGCCAAAGGCTCTTGACCAACACCCTCGGCACCAGTAATTAACAATGCATGGGACAAGCTGCCTGAGAGCTTTAACTGCTGAACCTGTTGAAGATTATCCACTAACCAAGGAGCAATGATCATAGAGTAGATCCTACTTGCCATGTTATGGCAAGTTGATCAAGCTGAGCAGCAATATCATTTTTAACAGCGTTTATGGACTGACTGGCATCTATCACTTTGACTCGGTTAGGTTCTAATTTAGCTCGCGACAAAAAACCTTGGCGCACTTTTTCATGAAAGGCCAAAGACTCTTTATCCAATCTGTCTTGTTGCTGACGTTGTGCCACGCGCTGCTGACCAACCTCCACTGGCACATCCAACAGCAAGGTAACATCAGGCTGGCTTTCTGCAACCACCCATGACGCCAAAGTGTCTATCATGCTTTTATCTCCGCCGCGGGCATCACCTTGATAGACATAAGACGAATCCAAAAAACGATCACTGATGACCCACACACCATTTGCTAAAGCAGGCTGTATTTTTTCTGCTATATGTTGAGCACGCGCAGCAAAGACAAGAAGTAATTCTGTCAGGTCACTCACTTTTTCCTCACGGCTTTGCAAAATCAATTGACGAATGTCTTCTGCCAATGGCGTACCACCTGGTTCACGAGTCATTATGAAAGAAATGTTGCGCGCATCCAACCAATCTTGAATGGATTCTATGGCAGTTGATTTACCGCTGCCTTCGCCACCTTCTAACGTTATAAATCTGCCTTTCATTGTATCGCCTTTTACTCTATTTCTTGCGGTGTGGAACGGTAATCTTCACGACGTTTAAATTGGTATTGACGTACTGCCCGATTATGTTCTTTTAAGGTATTTGAAAAGGCGTGAGAACCATCCCCCTTAGCCACAAAATACAAAGCCTTAGTCTGACCGGGTTGCAAAGCCGCTGAAATGGCTTCGCGGCCAACATTAGCGATAGGTGTCGGCGGTAAACCAAACACTCGATAGGTATTGTAGGGTGAAAAAGATTTAAGATCCTGTCGCGTGATATTGCCATCGTATTCATCGCCTAAGCCATAAATTACCGTAGGATCGGTTTGTAAACGCATACGCTTTTGTAGGCGACTGATAAACACCCTTGCTATTAAGGGGCGCTCGGCTGGAACCGCCGTTTCTTTCTCTATGATGGATGCCATTATCAAGGCTTCATATGGAGTCTTATAAGGCAAACCTTCTGCTTTAGATTGCCACAACATATCCAAGGTATTTACCAATAACTCATTGGCATGTTTTAGTATGCTGACATCCGTATCACCATCATGATAACGATAGGTATTGGCGAAAAATTGCCCTTCTGGGTGAGAAACAGGCAAATTCAATTTTTGTGCGATCTCTTCGTTCGACAAGCCAAGTAACGTCATTTCGATATTACCTTTTTCACTCATTACCTGAAGGTAATCTCGCATTGTTTTCCCTTCCAGTAATGTGATGTCATAAAAAATCGACTCACCAGAATCAAATAGCGCCATCACATCCATCAAAGAGGAACCAGGCTTAATGGCATATTCACCTACTTTAGGCACCCATTCAGATTGCAGCTTTGCTGCAATTCTGGTCCAGTATGCTTCAGGTATGATATCAGCTTGCGCAAGTCTTTGCCCCAAACTGTATGCATTATCACCCTTAACGACTTCAAATTTCGTTTCTGACTCTATATTGACAGGAGTCGTCACCCCTGAATACAGATAAACAGCAGCAACGGCTAATAGAGTAACCGTTAAAAAAGCCACTCTATATAACCACTTAACGTACGTCATGCATTTCCTTAGCTTGCAATAATCTTTGTAAATTCAATGTGTTATTTCCAATGGAAAATGTTTTCTGATCAACTCTCACAACAGGCACGATTTTCATCAAACTATTGCAAATAAAAATCTCTTCTGCCCCCAGAAGATCCTCTAATCCAAAGTTATTTTGCTGAACAGTATGAAGATTCTGGCCATTGACAATATCCAATATGACTTGTCTTAAGGTTCCTTTTACACCACTTTGGTCTAATACTGGTGTAAAGAGTTGCCCATTCTTAAACCAAAATACATTACTTTGAATGGCCTCAATAACTTTACCATTAGCATTTAACATCAAAGCCTCAAAATAATCGCTACTAAGATGTTGTTTTGCTAACACTTGTTCAAGTCGATTCAGATGCTTTATGCCAGCCAAATAAACATTTTCACTTAAAGGGACTGGCGAAACGGTAATGGCGACGCCATGATTCTGTATGGTTTGGTAATCCGGAAAGTCCATTATCCCAATAACCACTGTATGTGTCGCTTGCTCAGGCGGCAAATAACCACGACCACCCGCACCTCTTGATACCAGTATCTTTAATACCTGATCTTGTTTTATGAGAGGTAAAATTTGCTCTTGAAGAAAACCTTCTAAACGCGTTTTATCATAACTATTAAACGCCATACCGAGTCGTTCTAAGCCTAGATATAAGCGTGTTAAATGATTAGATAGGTTGTAAAAACAGTTAGGCTTGGCATGAATGGTTTCAAACACACCATCACCGTAGGCCAGACCGCGGTCTGCTGGCAAAATGGACATATCAGATGTGTAATTTATAAACCAAGTCATGGCTAATTAGCTCAATAATAAAAGTCAGCTATGATAGCGCAAAAATAGATGGCGTCCCATAGGGGGTTCGAACCCCTGTTACCGCCGTGAAAGGGCGGTGTCCTAGGCCTCTAGACGAATGGGACACAATGCACTTTTATGAAAAAGTGACGAAATGGAGCGGGAAACGAGGCTCGAACTCGCGACCCCAACCTTGGCAAGGTTGTGCTCTACCACTGAGCTATTCCCGCAAATTAAAAGTCAATCAATTGACACTTGATAAAGTGGCGTCCCATAGGGGGTTCGAACCCCTGTTACCGCCGTGAAAGGGCGGTGTCCTAGGCCTCTAGACGAATGGGACACATCAGTAAATCAACACCCTCCTCATTGGAGGATATTACAGATTAACTCTATAAAAAAGTAAGTGGCGTCCCATAGGGGGTTCGAACCCCTGTTACCGCCGTGAAAGGGCGGTGTCCTAGGCCTCTAGACGAATGGGACACAATACACTTTTACTAAAGTGTGAAAATGGAGCGGGAAACGAGGCTCGAACTCGCGACCCCAACCTTGGCAAGGTTGTGCTCTACCACTGAGCTATTCCCGCCTATCGATTGCATTTCAACAATCTCCGCCCTGCCCTAATGGCATTGCAGATTAACTCTACAAAAAAGTAAGTGGCGTCCCATAGGGGGTTCGAACCCCTGTTACCGCCGTGAAAGGGCGGTGTCCTAGGCCTCTAGACGAATGGGACACAA
>NZ_JBSWYU010000011.1:0-136072 GCF_056161265.1 Marinomonas sp. ABL3_031 | reverse complement strand
CTCAGTATAGAACGACCTAATGTATTTTTAAAAAACAAAGCTAAAAAAAAGAACCCCAGTGAAAATACTGGGGTTTATCGACACTCTGAGAGCATGACAAATGCTCTTTTTTAAAATGGAAAATGATAGTTCGTGGCAGCCCTTTAGCTCTTTGGGGTCAGGGTGACTAAACAATGTTTAGTCTAACCATCAACAATGATGTCACTGGCCAATCATTGGTAGCGTGAGAACATATGGACAATCCAGTAATAAGTCATATGTTAAGCCCTTCTACATGGTTAATTTTAGTATTGACACCAACGTATTGCAACCGACAAGAAACGGCCAGTGATAAAAAGAACCTTGGGGTAGACTGTAAAATAACCAAGGCAGTCTGATCGAAGGTTTTTTTAACCGCAGTCCCAGCGGCTTATCACTTTCTTTGAGTACAAAAAAACGCCTTAGCAAATCAGCGACATCAAGTAGCTTCATTGAAAGAGTACACGGCAAACACCTCTTCGAAGTGGCTGAAAAAATCGACGACGCCAGAGAAAAATTTGTCGACATCGCAAAATTGACTTGCCGCTGTTGGTTAAGGCTGACAAAAGTCTCACGGGGTAGCTCCCTTCCCATTTCCACTACTCGTCGATCCCATTCTCTCTCGTTTGCGTATCAGTAAACATGGCTCATAAGAAACCTCACTTACCCGAAAAGATTTGCTTAGCTTGCCAGCGTCCGTTTACTTGGCGTAAGAAGTGGGAGCGAGATTGGAAACACGTCAAATACTGCCCTGTGTGCTGCAAAAGACAAGGCGCAAAGGTAACTTCAAGTACAACTGTCTAATCGTCTTCTGAGATGACTCAATCCTTCGCATATGGTTTACTTTGTAAACAGCAGTGGATGCCTTAAGTGGTAGGAAGTAAGCATTAATGCCAAAAACCAAATCTCATTCTCAATCTAAGGCAAATTCTAAACCTAAGACCAGGCAGACATCCAAAACTAAGTCTGCGCCTCAATCTAAAAACCAGCCCAAGCGCAATATATTGAGTCGGTTATGGCGTGGGATAGTAAAAAAACTTTGGTATGTGTTTTGGCGTGTTGCTTTAGTTTTCATCTTAATATTATTGCTGTTTCGATTTGTTCCTCTGCCCACTACAGCTTTTATGCTACAAAGTGATTATCCTGTCGAATACGATTGGATCAGTATTGATAAGTTGCCGAATCACGTAGCCTTGGCCATGGTGGCTTCTGAGGATCAACGCTTTCCTGTACATAATGGCGTGGACTTCTCAGCCATACGAAAAGCTTTAGCGCAATTTCTTAATGGCAAAGGCCTACGTGGCGCCAGCACCATCTCTCAGCAAACCGCGAAAAATATCTTTCTCTGGCCACAACAAAGCTTCTTTCGCAAAGGAATGGAAGCCTTGTTAACATTAAGCTTAGAGACATTGTGGGGGAAAAAACGCATACTTGAAGTGTATTTGAACATTGCCGAATTTGGTAAAGGTATTTATGGCGTTGAAGCCGCCAGCCAACATTATTTTGGCCGTTCTGCAAGACGCTTAACCAAGGATCAAGCCGCCCGTTTAGCCGTACTCTTACCCAGCCCTCGTACCAGAGACCCCGTTAATCTTACTCGCTACTTACGCAAACGTGCAGCCTGGGTCGAGCTACAAATGCGTCAACTGGGTAGCAACTATTTGGCCACCATTTTGAAAAACGAATGAGTGATTAGCTTTGCACAATAGCAAAATTAAAATAAGCGACACAGGCACTGACTGTATCGCTGTTTAAGAATCGTCAAAGCGTGAGGTTACTTAGTTGCTATGAGTATTTTTCGCACTATATCCAGTGTCAAATCGCCCGTTTCCGACAACGCCGTTAACCCCATTTTTTCCATACTTGTTAATATGTTGTCAATTCCGGCATCATCAATGCCGTAGTGAGTTAAATTCGTTTCAATTCCAAGAGAGTTGAAGAAGGCCTCGGTTTTATCGATAGCAAGATCAATCTTCTCATCCTCAGAGCCTTCACGAATATCCCAAACGCGCTCTGCAAATTGCAGCAATTTGGCGCGTTTGTGTGTCTTACGTTCACGCAACAAATTGGGCAAAATAATGGCTAAGGTTCGACCATGAGCAATGCCGTATTGTGCCGTCATTTCATGACCAATCATGTGGGTTGACCAATCTTGTGGAACACCCGCACCAATGATGCCATTAAGTGCATTGGTCGCCGACCAAATGAAATTTTTACGCGCATCCATATCGTCATTATCAGCCAAGGTCACTGGGCCATCTTCAATCAAGGTTTTCAGAATACCCTCTGCCATTCTATCCTGAACTTTCGCCTTCACAGGCTGTGTAACATACTGTTCTACAACGTGTACAAAGGCATCAGCAACACCATTGGCGATTTGCTCTTTTGGTAAAGTTTTGGTCAGATCTGGGTCCAAAACAGAGAAGGTTGGATAGACCAGCGGTGACATGAATGGGTATTTTTGCGCTTGATAGGTAATCACGCCCCCCATGTTCATTTCTGAACCCGTCGCAGGTAAGGTGGCCACACAAGCCAATGGTAAGGCTTTTTCCACTGGTACTGGGGTAAAGCCATAATTGAGGATTTGTTGGTACTCTTCACCAACAAACTCTGCTGCCAGAGCAATAAACTTGGTTCCGTCCATCACAGAACCTCCACCCACAGCCAGCAGGAAATCAACTTGTTCCGCTTTTACAAGCTCGACGGCTTTTATCAGAGTATCAAACTGCGGGTTTGGCTCAATACCACCGAATTCAATAATATCACGAGCCTGTAAGGCGGTTCGTACTTTATCTATGGTGCCGTATTTTTTGGCACTTTGGCCACCAAAGGTAATCATCACTTTCGCATTGCTAGGAATGAGTTTATCCAATTCTGTCAGACGGTTCTGACCAAAAACGATGTGCGTTGGGTTGTAGTAATCAAAATTGTTCATCGTTACCTCCATAATCTTGAAAATAAGAATACCTATACTCTAGTGCTGATAATATTTTTATTTAAGGCCTATTTGAGCTTATTGCATGCCTATTCGTTCAAGTTCTATTTTTAGAAAATCATTCATCAGCCCGTATTATCATATGTCAGTTCGATTACCTGAAAACGCACAATCAGAGGCTGAGTACAAACAGCTTTCAGCTAAAACACCCTTTCGACTTAGCAAATTTATACAGTACTTTGAGAGCCTTGCAATCTATTCAGAGAAAGCTCTACACCTATAAATAGAAGATATAAGAAGAAGAGTCATAAAATGAGTTGCAGTGAGTCTATTTGTGAAAAGTACAGACTTACATGAGACTTTAAATGTGGAAAAATTATGGAAGTTATTAACTTAATTGGGGTTTTTATTTGAAAAAAACAGAAAACATGTTACTCCTGAACGTGCAACTTATTTTTATAAGTACGTGACAGAGAATATCAATAATAACAATTATTCTAATTTTGAGTTAACGCTCAAGGGACGCAAAACATGATGGACTATGAACTAAAGTTAAATAATTTTAAAGATTATTTAGTTGAGCAATCTCAGCAAATGATCGGTTACCCAGCCAATCTAGCTTACGACTATTCAAAGCTCTATGATTTTTTTAAAATTACCATTAATAATGCTGGAGACCCCTTAAGCGATGGCCCTTATAAAGTAAAGACTCATAGCTTTGAAATAGAAGTTGTTGAATTCATCGCTCAGATAACAGGTATCAAAGATAATGACTATTGGGGCTATGTAAATAACGGCGGAACAGAAGGTAATATGTATGGCCTTTATGTTGCAAGAGAAATGTTCAAGAACAGTATAGTCTATTATTCAAGCGAGGCTCACTATTCAATCCCTAAAATTTTAAAGTTATTAAAAATGCCTTCAATTCAAATTCTTGCAAACGAAAAAGGCGAAATGGATCTAGCTGACCTTGCCCATACCCTTCAAGCAAATAAAACAAAAACCCCTATCATTTTGGCCACTGTTGGCACAACCATGAAAGGCGCTACCGACAATATTCCAGAGATTAAAAAAATAATAGAAAGCTTATCTTTCAAAGATCATTATATTCATTGTGATGCAGCTCTTAGCGGTGCGATACTTCCTTTTTTTGATGATCATTTTAAATTTGGTCTCGCTCATGGAGTTCATTCTTTGGCGATATCAGGTCATAAATTTTTTGGCATACCTATGCCATGTGGCATTGTTCTAACCAAAAAAAGTTTTGTCGATAAGATAGGTGAAAATATTGAATGTATTGGATCGGTGGATACAACTTTGAGTGGTTCACGAAATGGGCATTCAACTCTATTGCTTTGGTACACCATCAATAAACATGGGACAGATGGATTTAAAAAAATTGCCCTTCAATGTCTGGAAAACGCAAATTATCTAGTCCAAAAACTAAATGAAAAAGACATCAATGCTTGGAAAAATCCTCACTCGCTTACCGTTGTTGTTCCTAGGCCTTCTGCAAAAATAATTAATAAGTGGCAACTGGCTATTGAGGGAGATATTGCTCATATTATTACTATGCCACATGTTACAAAACCTTTATTAGATAATTTCATTAACGATTATTTAACCGGGTAGCGAACTCCCCTTACGAGACGGAATAATACTTTAAGGAAATACACATCACGTATATTGATTAATGTATTAATTTTATGGATATCGATAAGAGAAAGCTGATACATATATAGACGCTACAGTGCAGTCATACTGCACCTAGGGAAGGTGCGAATAAGTTTTCTAAACATCAGTCTTACCAGAGAAACGGCCTATCAAGGCAAGAGTGAGCAGGAATGTTAAGCGTGATTGCATTGAGAAAACGCTACAACCTTGGTCATGTGTGCTTGGTCACTAGAGTTCAGAGGTTCCTTATCAGGTATTTTAAATGGTTACTATTTTGCCCCTTAATGAGGTGCACAAGGACAGGCCATGTCAGACGCACTCACCGAATTTCGACAAAGGTTAGCGCACCACGCAACTGCAGACGGTTTTACTCCGTCACTAATACCTAACTTTGGCGTGTATCGGTCGTCTCAACTACAGACCAAGAACCATGCCTTTTATCAACCTTTTATTTGCTTAATGGGTCAGGGGATCAAGCGCTGTCAGGTAGGAGGTCATGCGTATACCTACGAAACGGGAGATTTTTTCATCAATTTTTTACCCACTCCGATGTCTAATGATCTTCTTCAAGCCGATACACAAGTACCATTATTATTAGGTTTGTTAGAGATCAATTTGGTACGCTTAGCGGATATGATGTTACGTATTGAAGGCTTTGAAGGAAGAAGGGAAGCCACTCCCAAAGAAGATCTATTTTCGATAATGGTTGGCAAAGCGGATGATCGACTTTTAGCCTTATTTAATAAACTCATGGACCTTGGTCATGAAAGACTCGATGCTAAAATTTTGGGCGAGTACGTGGTCGACGAAATCTATTATCGACTTCTCACCAGTCAGTACGGTGACGCTTTACGGCATTTATTGAACCAGCATGGTGGCATCCAACCCATATCTAGAGCCATCCATTACATCCACGATAACACCAATCGTTCCATCCAGGTTAAGGAGTTGGCTGAAATCGCTAACATGAGCAAAACACGCTTTTTTAATACTTTCAGACAAGTCATGCAGGTGTCACCAATGCAGTACATTAAGTCGAGCAAGTTGCAAAAAGCACAAGTGTTGCTAAAGCAAGGCGTGCGCGCTACTGAGACCAGCATTCAAGTTGGATACAGCAGTTTTTCTCAATTTAGCCGGGAATACAAACGCTTCTACGGCTTTCCACCGTCACAAACTCAGCGCATTCTTTAACTGGAGATAGATTTAACTGATTGATACTCAATACATAATTTGCACCTTTCCGCTGACTATTTTTTAAGCTACCCTTTAATTCTGGGTTGCATACTAGGAGAGCAGATTTGTTTAAACCAAACTATTTTTTATTGGTCACTGCCACCTTTATTTTATTGACTATTTTTACCAGCCACCTCTATTTCAAATTGGCTTGGGCATGGTTTGCTTTATCGTTTTTTGCTGTCAGTTTGGCCTATTTACTAAACAAGCCAACTATTTTCCGCAAACGTTCTAATGGCACAGTTCCATTTTATATTCGTTGGGTTTTCATGCCATTTTTATGGAGCACTCAATTCTATAACAGTTGGGCTCGCAGTAACGATCCGGTTCCTGCCCTGCAAAAGATTGACGATGGCATCTATTTGGCAAGACGTCTCTTTCCTTCGGATATTCATGACATAAAAAGTGAAAACATCAGCGGCGTATTAGACGTGACAGCAGAATTCAGCTCGCTCAATTGGATGTCTTTACAAGCCAACATAGACTATTTAAACATTCCTATCTTGGATCACTCAGTACCAACAGACACACAAATACAACGAGCGTTAAATTGGATACACACCCATAAAAAGAATGGCCGTTCGGTTGTCGTTCATTGCGCTCTTGGTCGTGGGCGTTCGGTTTTCATGGTGGCGGCTTATTTATTAAGCCAATACCCTGACACCAAGCCAAAAGAAATCATGAATAAAATTCGTAAAATTCGTTCCACCGTTAGACTCAATAATAAACAGTTTAAACACCTCAACCAAGCGTTTGAAAATAAGTGCCTAGTGGTGCATAACAGCGCTTGGATTATTGCCAATCCTGTTGCCGGCAAACGTCGGTGGGAAGAAGAAAAAGACAGCATAATGAAACTCTTATCAGGTTATTACAATCTGACAGTAGAAACCACCACACTCGACGTCAATGGCACAGAGTTAGCCAAAAAGGCCCTTGAAATGTCACCCGATATCATCATAGCTTGCGGTGGCGATGGCACAGTAAGAGAAGTGGCCAGCGCCTTGGTTGGCACAAATATTAAACTGGGTATTATTCCCTTTGGAACAGCCAATGCGCTCAGTCATGTATTATGCGGCAGCTTATCAAAAATCGCTTCTACGAAAACAATTTGTCTCAATATTATTGATGGTTGTGAACAGCGAATTGATACGGCCACCTGCAATAATGAACTGATGCTTCTACTGGCAGGGGTAGGCTTTGAACAACAAATGATTGAAAAAGCGGGCCGAGAAAAAAAGCAAAGCAATGGTCAAATAGCTTACCTGCAAGGCTTATTGGAAGCCATTAGTCAAAATGAGATACATGAATTTAGTATTACACTGAATGACGAAGACAGTTTTAATATTCAAACACCAAGCTTGACCATCGCCAATGCGGCACCTGTGACCACATTACTAGCACAAGGAAAAGGCATACCTAATATTGAAGACGGTGAGTTAGATTTAACTTGGCTAGCTCCTGAACGTACGCAAATACTCAATCTAGTAGAGCTCGCTAGGCTGGGACTAAGCAATAACGAAACCGACGAAGGCAATACGCTAAAAGACTCAGGGATATTCCATAAGAGGGCTGCCAAAGTGCGCGTGGATATTAGTCAAATTGGTCATTATGTGATTGATGGCGAAAATCGCAAAGCGGACTATTTGGAAGTAGAGGTGCGACCAAAATCATTAAGTGTAGTGGTACCTGAAAGCACATTAAAATGAATCTCAAAAGCCGCCATTATATTGTTTCTCTCACTTCTTACTAAAGTGTCATACTGATCAGTCAAGCGGTGAGTTCTATCTGTTTTGATTGTCGGTCATCACTGGCCAAAAGCTCAGCAATGTTAAAACTTGTCTTAGCAATTCAGCAACCTATTTTACCGCTGGTTATTCTTTTTTAAAGCAGAGTACAATGACGACCTTTCAATTTTCATAGGAACGAAAATGCACACCTCTAGTCGTCAATTAGGGTTTTATAAAATCGCGATTATTCTAGGTCTATTATCTGCGATTGGCCCTTTTGCTATTGATATGTATCTACCAGCTTTGCCGCAAATCAGCCAGTTTTATCAGGTGGGCGTGGCAGAAGTGCAATTCAGTTTAACCGTATTCCTCATCGCACAAAGTATGTCACAGCTTTTTTACGGCCCGTTATCGGATAAATTTGGCCGTAAACCGCCATTATTTTTTGGTATGGGCATTTTCTTTCTTGCCACACTTGGTTGCATTTTTGCCTCCTCCTTGGACGAACTCATCTTTTATCGTTTCTTTCAAGGAATAGGCGCGGCTGCTGGGGTGGTCATTGCTCGAGCCATTGTGCGTGATCTTTATACTGGTGTCATGGCAACGAAATTGATGTCATTGCTGATGCTAGTATTTGGTATTTCTCCGATTCTCGCCCCTTTGGTTGGCAGCACCATTCTGACCTTAACAGATTGGCGCGGGATTTTTGTTTTGGTAGCTATTTGTGCTGGTCTTGGCTTGTTATTGATTCAATTCGGCCTAAGTGAAAGCCAATCTTTAGAAGAACGCTTACACACTCGATCACAAGGCAGCAGTTTGAAAGCCTATGTCACGCTTTTAAAAGACAATCATTACATGGGATTGGTGTTTGCGGGCAGCTTCGCTTTGGCCAATTTTTTCATTTATCTAGCAAACTCACCTTTTGTACTGATCGAGCATTACGGCCTTAACGAAACACAATACGGTTTGGCCTTTGGATTAAATGCCATGTGCTTTTTCTTCGCTGCTCAGTTTAATGGCCGCTTATGTTCTCTTTACGGAATTGAAAGTGTCATTCGAGTTGGTAAGTGGATTTGTGCTCTTGCTATGTGTTGTATGACGAGTCTTTACCTTGTCGGATTCGATTCTTTGTATTTGTTTATGGGATGTTATCTAATCGCCAGTGCTGGAGTCGGTTTAGTGATCCCCACGACCTCGATTCTTGCCATGGAAAATCACGGTCGTATTGCTGGAACCGCCTCAGCTTTATTAGGCACAATGCAAATGGCAATTGGGCCAATTTTTATTGCCATTCTAAGCCCATTCATGAACAAAGAACCTTTGCCTATGATACTTGGCATGACCTGTTGTTCGCTGATAGCTTTATTATTTGTTACCTTCACCTTGGCGAAAAAAACACCTTTCGTTAAGGCTTAAATTTGCTATAAAGAAAGTATGGCAAAATCATAATAAAAATGGAGGGGAGAATGTCACAACATCATACAGGTTCTTGTTTATGTGGACAGGTGAGTTACGAGCTAACAGGAGAATTTAAAAAATTTTTCTTGTGCCACTGCAGTCGCTGTCGTAAAACCTCTGGAACGTCTCACTGTGCGAATTTATTCGCCCCAGGCGCCGAACTAACATGGACAAGTGGAGCAGACCACATTCGTTTTTATCGCCATCCAGACAGCAACTTTGCACGCGCTTTTTGTCAAACTTGTGGTTCCAATGTGCCGATTGATGCCAAAGCACGCGGTTTGGTTGTGGTGCCCGCTGGTAGCCTAGATTCTGACTTAGACATAAAAGCCCAAGCCAATATTTTCATGGGCAGCAAAGGCAACTGGGACGTGGACCTTAATCAGGCACCTTGTTTTGATGCCATGCCAAGCTAACCTCATCTCTCCTTAGAGTTGAGCTAATTTTTGCGCAGCAGCAAGCAGGGTGCTTTCGTCTTTAGCAAAACATAAACGAATGAGTCGTTGTTCTGTTGGTGGATTTTGATAGAAAACACTGACCGGAATGGCGGCGACACCAACCTCTTTCACCAAATACTGGCAAAACGCCACATCGTCTAAATCACTAATCTCGCTATAATCCAATAATTGGAAATAGGTGCCTTGGCAGGGTAGAAGTTGAAACCGACTAGAAGCCAAGGCAGTACGTAAAATATCTCGTTTATTTTGGTAAAAGGGTGATAGTTCACCACTGGCCCAAGGTGTATTTAATAGATTCTCGCCAATCGCTTGCTGAAATGGTGTGGCCGTACTGAAAGTAATGTATTGATGAAGCTTTCTAAGCTCACGAGTAATGACTTCTGGTGCAACTACATAGCCCACTTTCCAACCAGTTAGGTGAAAACTCTTGCCAAAAGAAGACACTATCATGCTGCGCTGAGCTAATTGATCATGACGATGCACACTGACACTTTGAGTTTGATAGTGGATAAATTCATAGACTTCATCGGATAAGACATAAATGTCTCTGTATTTTATTACTTGCCAAAGCTGCTCCAAATCTTCTGTTTGCCAACAGGTTCCAGTGGGGTTATGTGGCGTATTGATTATCACCAAACGAGTTTTATCTGTGATCAATGAAGCAAACTCTGACCAATTTGGTCGAAAGTCTGGTGCTTTCAACACCACACGCTTACATGCCCCTCCTGCTAATGAAACCGCTGGCTCATAGAGATCGTAAGCTGGGTCAAATAGGATGACTTCATCGCCTGCATTCACTAAGGCAGTAATGCCATCAAAAATCGCTTCCGATGCGCCACTGGTGACTGTGATTTCAGTGTCAGCATTGACCTGACGATTGTAATGGCGAGCAATAAGGTCTTGAATCGCCTCGCGCAATACAGGCAAGCCTGTCATTGGGGCGTACTGATTATTACCATGCAAGATAGCGTGAGAAGCTCGCTCCAATAACGCTTGATCTGCCGGAAAATCTGGAAAACACTGTGATAAATTAATCGCACCATATTGCGCCGCAAAGGATGACATTTGCGTAAAAATGGTGGTGCCAACTTGCGGCAATTTGGAAGCCAATGTCACAATTAAAGCCTTAACAATCTAGTGATAAGCAATACGTTAAAAGACCTGCGCAAGCCGGGTCAACCTTTCTTTGACAATATAGGTTCAATGACTAAATTGAGGTAAAAAAAACCAAGGCACTTCAATTTGTGCCTTGGCTTTCGCTAACAGACTATTTTGCTAATGTGATTAGCTTGCTTGTAAGCTTGGGTAATCCGTATAGCCTTCCGCTCCTGGTGTGTAAAAAGTATCTGGATTCGGTTGATTCAATTCTGCACCTTGTTGAACACGAGAAACGAAATCTGGGTTGGCTAAAATCCCCGTGCCAAAAGCAACACTGTCCGCTTGCTCATCAGCGATCACTTGCGCCGCTTCTTCTGGCGTGTATCCCATGTTGACCATTAAGTGACCTTCATAAACATCGCGAACAGCAGGCACGACGTCCGCTTGTTGCAGACCAAAAAAATCAGCACGCATTAAGTGTAGGTAAGCCAAATGGTAACGATTCAAAGCTTTAGCAAGATAGGTTACCAAACCCACTGGATCACTGTCTTTCATGCTTTGGAAGCTATTTAAAGGCGATAAGCGAACCCCAACACGGCCGCTGCCCATCACTTCCGTTACCGCATCCAAGACTTCCATCAAGAAGCGCGCACGGTTTTCAAAGGAACCACCATATTCATCATCACGCTGGTTTGCACTGTCTCTCAAGAACTGATCAATCAAATAACCATTGGCCGCATGCACTTCTACGCCATCAAAGCCGGCTTCTTTGGCATTGATCGCAGCCTGTTTGAAGTCTTGTACAATATCAGCGATTTCCGCTTTCGTAAGAGCTCTTGGCACTGTGTAAGCTTTTTTACCTTCAGGAGTGTGAGTATCGCCTTCAATGGCAATAGCGCTAGGCGCCACGGCTTCTTTACCAGCATTCAGTAAAGGGTGTGCTGCACGCCCGGCATGCCAGATTTGCATAAAAATACGACCATCGGCTTTATGTACCGCTTCCGTTGTCAGTTTCCAACCTTGAACTTGCTCAGCAGAATAAACACCAGGATCATTCCCAAATGCCGACGTTGCTTGGCTCACCATTGTACACTCAGTAATCACTAATCCAGTTGCAGCGCGCTGTGAATAGTATTCTGCCATCAAATTATTAGGCTGATGCTCTGGTGCACGACAGCGAGTCAAAGGCGCCATTGCAAAGCGATTCGGCAATTTAAGATCACCAAGAGTAACCGGAGTAAATAACGAACTTAAGTTAGACATTTTGTTCTCCAAGACATGAACTTTTTGTAAAGATAACCGTTTTATATGTATAGAAAGCACTTTTTCAACATTTTGCACGAAATTTGCTAAATAAATATAAATGAATCGAAATAGAGGATTATTCCTTATTTAGCCTAAAAAATGGACTTGATGGATAATAAAAAACAATAAAATTACCAAAAACACTACTCCGTAATTAATTTTTTAAATGCCCTTTTTGTTGAAAATTGATTTATCCTGACCCCCTCTTATCGCAGCACTAACAACCTACTTACTCGCTTTTCAGCATCAGTTGATTTAACTAAGGGCTAACAATTGAACTCACCTCATTCAGTAGATGACTCAGTTATTCAAGGCAAATTTCACTGTCAAGTATCACCATATTGGCAAGAAGATTAACTAAGGCGGCAGCAAGCTTCTGTGCAGCCCGAATGAGCTACCTACATTTAAGTCTTTTTAATATTGATACCCTTCTAGCCTTTCAGATAAAACCTTCTCTGCACTATAAAGCACTTACATCACTGATCAATCGTAAGTTTATAGATCCTCTCTCTGGTAAGACTTACGCTAAGAAGGCTTGTTCGCACCTTGATTAGTTCCTTACTAATCGGTCAAAATATTTTGTTGATCGTTTATTTAAAGAACAATGAGAATTATGATTACCATCAGGTTGAAGGATTCCTGCATGAAAACCAGCCAATATTCAGGGCCAATTATTTTTTTGTCGTATTAAAACGAGCTATCTATTTAAATGAGTGATTCTAGTCAGCAAGACACCTCTATAAGATCACAAGCCATGGAGCCAAAGCTCTTTCGTCGTTTGTTGATTCTCGCTTGTGTATGCTTTGCCTTGGTTTGGATGATTGATGAATTGAGCGGCATCATCTCTGAATTTGATGCAACGGCTTACCCTATTTGTATGCTGGCTTTTGCTCTCATGTATGTCTTGAGTAGAGTATCAAAGCATCATAATCAAGGTAATTTACACCTGTTAACCTATTTAATTGTCGCTGGCTACCTGATCAGCACGAGCATTTGGCATCATATGGGCAGCAATGCCTTATTCTCAAACGCCGCTCAATGGTTAGGTCTTAATTATGTTATCGCCTATTTATTTCTTGAGATAAGACGAGCAGCTCCAACCACACTGCTCGTTCTGGGCGCCACATTAATTGGCCATTTTTTAGTGCTAATCAAGCATCACAGCTTAGACGATACGCTCGGCGTTGTGTTGAATATAGCGGTTGCTCACAGTGTTTACATTGTTTTGCTGTGGACTGTCATTCGACTCAGAATCCAATCCTCGCTTGCCAATACTCGTATGAACTTGCTGGAAAACTACGCCTATGTTGATTTATTGACAGGGTTATTAAATCGTCGAGGGTTGGAGAATGTCTTTACAGAGCTACAGATCGATCTGATCAATACTAATACCAAAAACTATGCCTTACTACTCATAGATATCGATTATTTTAAACAAGTTAACGATCAATACGGACACACAATGGGCGACAAAGTATTGAGAAAAGTGGCCATGAATCTAAATCGCACCATTGCACCTGAAGATGTTATTGGACGCTGGGGAGGAGAAGAATTTATTATTTTGACATTAGATCGAAGCCCTCAACAGGTTCTCGACATGGCTGAACAGCTTCGCAGTATCATTAATCAAATGAAAGTAGAGGACATTACTGGGGTAACAATCAGCATCGGAATAGGCTTCTCAAATTTAGCCAAAACACGTCAAGAAGTCTTTAATATTGCCGACAGTAATCTACAAGAAGCCAAACAATCTGGCCGAAACAATGTTCGCTGTAGCATATAATATGATCGCTGCACTGAGACTTACGACAAACGCTACACTGTAGTAAGATATAAGAAAAGCACTATACTAGCGAAAGGAATTAAAATGTTCAGAAGTAATGTTGATGTTGAAATACTAGAGGCTCATTCAGACAGAGAGTGCACTTTTTACGCCGATTACTTAGTACAACAAATTCGTGGCACCGCTATAAAAAACCTACAAGGTAGAAACATAGAAGAAAGAATTAAAAACATCAATGCAGAACTGGACTTATTAATTCGCAAGAAAAAAGCACCGAAAAATTTCGCCGCTCAAATGACAACAGCCTTTAACGGCACCCAATTACCACACAGCTACTTTCGTTGGGTCGACAAAAACGATACACGACTCTGTAATTGGCTTTGGTGCTATTTAAAAAAACATACGAACTTCAACTCACTAGATACTGACACTCAAAACCTTCCTCATCCATTGTTGAATCGTTTATCAAGCCAGCCCTTTCTCATCGAAAAAGACAATAATACTGATCGTTATGCAGATATTCTTAATGCTTTTTACTTTGGAGAGTTAACAGCAAAACGTCAGCAAGACGTGCTCGATTTTTTGAAAAGCCTGTGGTTTGAAATTGAAGCAGACACATCAGTTACTGACTGGCTAGAAGACAGTAATGTTATTCAATGGCAATGGGCGTATTCTTATCTACAAAATGTCAAAACTCGCCCTTTGCCAATGGCATGGACCAGCCACCGAGATACCGAAAAGCAAGAAATCGTAATTACAACCATTGATTTAGCAGACAATCTTGATCGTAAGGCTTTATTAATCGATAAGATGAAAAAAGCTTGGAGTCAGAAGAAATTCCGCGAAAAGTCTAATGGTAAAAAGCCATACAGCATTAGCATGACGCAAAACACCAAACAAAAACTCAACGCTCTCGCTGAAGAACATGAAATGAAAATCAATGAGATGATTGAGTTACTGATTCAGAACGAATACAACAAACGCGCTTAAGGTAGGTGCGAATAAGCCTTCTGTACGTCAGTGAACTCCTTCATACCTTACTTAAATAAATATAGAATAGAATGCTTTATGCGCCAGTTAAGAGGTTGTTTAAATACATAATTTTAGAAGTCAAAGCCGCTAGATCACTGATCATAATTTACACAAAAGTATTGCGCTGCGAGATAGCTTGGTTATAATGCCGCGGTATATTTGACCTACAAGTCAAATTTCAAAAATCCATTTGGGTTCCCTCACCCCAATTAAACGAAAAAGGTAAAACATGAGTACATTTACCCCTGCGCAACAGAGCAAAGCTCTGGGCTATTTGGCTATATTCCATTTACTGATCATTGCTTCTAGCAATTATTTGGTACAAATTCCCTTTACCATGTTTGGTTTCCATACCACATGGGGTGCTTTTACTTTCCCGCTGATCTTTGTCGCTACGGACTTAACGGTGAGAATTTTTGGCGCTTCCTTAGCAAGAAACATCATCTTTGCTGTAATGATTCCATCATTACTTGTCTCGTATTTGGTATCCGTGTTATTTGCACAAGGCAGCTTCCAAGGCCTCGCTGCTTTATTAAACTTTGATACTTTCGTGGCACGCATTGCCTTTGCTAGTTTGATGGCATACCTGTTAGGACAAGCCTTAGACATTCAAGTTTTCAATCGCTTACGCCAGCTAAAGCAATGGTGGATAGCACCTATGGCGTCAACCTTGGTAGGCAATGGCTTAGATACTTTGGCTTTCTTTGGTATCGCATTCTATAAAAGTCCTGATGACTTTATGGCAACCCACTGGCCTGAAATTGCCTTAGTAGACTTTACTTTCAAACTCATCATTAGCTTAGCTTTGTTTGTGCCTATGTACGGAATGCTGTTGAATTATTTGACTAAAAAGCTAACGCAGATTCAACCAAGCTTTACTCTCATAGACTCTGCCAGATAACGAAAAAAGGCCTATTTCATTGAGATAGGCCTTTGCTTATAAAGGAGAGTCACACTTTAAACGTTATCAAGGGGATTAATAACTGTATTTTACGCCTACACGGTAACGAGGACGCCATTTGTCATTCGCAGTAACATCTTCACCATTAAATCGATAAGTCTCACCAGACTTATATGGCTTCAAACCAAATTCCACAAATGGGTTCCAACCATTTTTAAGGCCAGTGTATTCACCTTTAAAGTTCACATCTGAAAACCAAGACTGTTTATCTTCCCACCGCGGCCCAGAGGCTTCGGGGTTAAATGTATAGTCTATGGCAGTACTTAATGACCAGTTTTCAACGCCTTTATAGCCAGCAGAGAAGGTCCAACGATTGTAGTGTGAGTTATCACTTTCCACTTTGGCTTCGTAGTTATACCTATGTCTGAAACCAACGGACCAATCGCTACTCACCTTATAACCAAAGCTAAAATTAAACTGATGGCTGAGTTTGTCTGAACCAGATTCCCACTTATATTGAGGAGTGAAAGTTAAATCGTCAGATAACTTAATACGATAGCTGATATTACTCTGCTGACCGTTACCTGATAACTCTCCAAAAGCATCTTCATTATTACTTTTCCATTTGGCTTCAACACCAAAGCCAATGCCATTTGAAAAACGATGACCAACTTCAATACGATCTGAGTGACTGGCTGACTGACCATCGTGCTCAGGCACAAATTCATGCCGAAGGTTGATGCTCGTAGCCTGCACAGACGCACTCATTAATCCTAAAGCAATAACACCTGTTATTATTTTAAAATTCATATGAAACACCTTTTTATTATTATTGATAGGACTTTTCAATATAAACCTTAAATAAAAAATTTCAACACTTTATGAAACATATGCGTCTAAAATTTAAAAACACTGTTTCTTTAAAGTCTTTACGAGGTAATTAAAAACAATAAAATCAATTATTTAAAATGATAAAAGGGATTTTTTGGGAGGAGTGATTATTTACAACATAATTGGCAAACTAGAGGAATATTGTGCGGTTACGCAGTTACGACCGGAAGCCTTTGACTGATACAAGGCTTTATCAGCACAACTGAGTAACTCATCGACCGAGCAATAACCGTCCGTTTTATGAGCAACGCCAATGGAAACAGTAACAAATACTTTTTGCTTTTCTGCGCTCAGCACCCAGCTTTTTTCCATTATTTTGCGCAAGGCTTCCGCTTTACTCTCAGCTTGCCGAGGAGAAACGTTTGGCATTAAAACAACAAACTCTTCACCTCCAATACGAGCAAAGACGTCTTCATTGGAGAAAATGCTTGAGCCATTTTGCGCCAAGGTTTGTAACACTAAATCCCCCGTTTTATGTCCATATAAATCGTTTACGGATTTGAAATGATCCACATCCATCATCACTAAGGAAACCGAGCCAACAGCGCCTACAAAAGAATCCAATATGGTTTCACACTGCTCAAAAAAATAGCCTCGGTTTATCAACCCTGTTAAATGATCAAAATAGGCACGTTTTTCCAATTCTTCCTGTGCAAGAAAACTTTCAATGGCAATACTGGCAAGATTACTAGAGAAATTAATCAGCTTTAAATCTTTATAAGAAGGTCGAGAAGGCTTTCTTCGATAGATTGCAAACGTGCCAAGCAATTCACCTTTTGAAGACAAAATAGGATCAGACCAACAAGCAGAAACGTCAGCCACCTTGGCTAGGTCTCTGTAATCTATCCAATAGGGATGAGAAAAAATGTCTTCCACAATGACACGTTGTTGCAAAAAAGCAGCGGTACCACAGGAGCCAACATTCATACCGATTTTCACCCCATCAATCGCACTATTATATTCATGAGGAAGGTCGGGAGCGGCTCCCAACATCAGAGCATTAGCGTCTTTATCGTAAAGCAATACACTGCAAATGGACTCGGGCATTTCGAACTGCACTTGCCTTACCAAAATTTCTAAAATGTCTTCTAAGGCAGAACTTTTCGCAACCATTTCCAACATTTCACTGCGCGCATTCAAACGTCGCTCGGTAATACCGTATTCAGTAATATTACGGAAGTACCAAATTTCTTTGTCTGCTAATACCTCATAGCTAAGCTTAACCTGTAACCTATTGTCCAATTCTGTTGATAAACATAAGTCCAGCTCAGACGCGATTCTTTGCTCACGAAGCGGCTCTATATTTTGCTGAAAAATATCCTGTTGAAGTTTGGATTTTAACCAGTCATATACACTCGAGTAAGTTTCTAACGACTCTTCAAACAAGGTCATAAAAGTGGTGTTGATGTAAGTAATTTGGCCTGTTTCTAACTCACAACATACTGCAGCAACAGGAGTGATTTCTAATATTTCATTCAGTGCCACTAATGAGTGGTTTTCTTGCTTCATATCTAGATCCGCAAAAGCAGTACAAAAGCGCAAAGAAATTACTTTGCAATACTATAAGTAACGCTTAAAGAAAATTTAGAAACAAGCGTATGGCAACAGTCTTTTGTATGATTTTTGTACGTTTTTGCAGATTATTAAGGCGTGTTGCCAAGGTATTTTGTCTTGTAACTCGAAATAAATTGTATGTGGCCGTCTTAGGAAAATAAGAAGAGTTTACATGCTGCTATGGTCGACATGATCCGAATCAACCACTTAAATTGAATTGGATTTACCTTTTTCAAAAAGTGGTAACCAATGAACGAGCCAACTAATAAACCAGGTACTGCATATAGGCTGGTTTGCGCACTGTGCGTCGTTAGCAAACCCAAACCTATGTAAAATGGCAATTTCACTAGATTAACGATGAAGAATGCCCAAGCTCGCGTACTAACATAAGTGGTTTTATCCAACTTTTGTTCCAACAAAAACAAGCTAAATAATGGCCCTGCTGCATTCGCAACCATGCTCACCACACCGCCAAAAAAGCCCATTGAATAGGCCGCCAAAGGTCGCCGCATAAAAGACGCTGGGCGCATATCCAAGTAAAGCCCCAATAGAATCATGGCAACAATTGTCACACCTAAAAAACGAATAAACTGATCGGCATTAATATTGGCGAGAAAATGACTGGCCACTAGCACTCCGACAAACGCCAAAGGTAGGAACCTTGCCAATACTGGCCAAGCAATTTTGCTTTTATAACTGGATACGGCCATTAAATCGGTAATGATATACAAGGGCAAAAGTACACCAAGGGCTTCTGGACCGGGAAAAGCAATCATCACGATAGGTAAGACTAAAAGTCCCATGCCGCCTACCGAAAATTTGGAAAAGCCAGTAATCAGACCGGCTAAGAATAAAACGATTATGGATGTCTCCATATAAACCTCCTAAACACTTATCAAATCAGCGTTTTATAGGCTTATAATAAATCATCAAATGAAAAATAAATAATCTCGTTTTATTATTATAATGATATGAAATTTTTATCATCTGGTGGATCTATGAAAATCGATCAAATTAAAGCATTCATCGCGGTAGTTGAAACGGGCAGCTTTCGTTCTGCCGCCGACACCATTCATAAAACGCAACCCAGCGTCAGTGCCGCTGTTAAGGCATTAGAGCATCAATACGACATTACCTTATTCGATCGCAACAGCTATCGACCCAGCCTCACCGCAGAAGGTCATGCATTCTTTCGCCAAGCGAAGAAACTCATGTCACAAGCCATGCAGCTAGAATCTCTCGGCCATGAATTGGCAAAGGGAGTCGAAACACCACCGCTGCAGCTTTGTTTAAGTCAAATGAGCCTAGATAAAGAGTGCGTGAATCGTATCCAAGCCTTTCAAGCCCAGCATAAGGATATTGAATTGGATCTCACCACAGACCATCTCTACGGTTTACAGGATAGACTGGCCAAGGGAAAAGCCGAAATCGCCATCGGCCCTCGGTATGGACTCGATGACCGTCACTCCATGTTAGAGCTTTATAAAATGGAAATGATCACAGTCATTAGCCCTAGTTTGTTAGAAGCGTTACAAGCCACCAGCAATAAACTCAAAATCACCAGCTTGCAGAATGTACCGCAAATACTGGTCATCAACACAGCCAGCGATGGTTCCAGTCATGGCCATAGACACGTTCTGGCCACCGGGAAACGCTGGTATGTAAACGATTTTCAAGCCAAGAAAAGCTTATTATTAGGTGGGTTGGGCTGGGCACGAATGCCTAAGCACATGATATTAAATGAACTGGAGGCAGAGCAGTTGCTACCAGTAGAGGTGGAAAACTTCATATCACACAATGACGTCGCTATCTACATGGTGCGCTTACGACAGCAAACGCACAGTTATCAAGTCAATCTTTTCTGGGAAATGATGCGCAACTATCCGTCTTTATGAGCCTATCGTGGGACTGAATTGAGCTCCCAATCATAATCCAAATAACTGATATCCAGATCCTTTTTTTGTAAGGATTGGATAGCTTGTGGAGTAAGGGACAAGGCATCTTTGTAAACTAAAAGAAAACTCTCTAATGAATCATACCCCGACCAGCCTTTAGCAAAGTCCTGCTTGTACCATTTAAAGATAGACGATAATTGCAATTCGTCTTCCACCAAACGGTTACGCGTTTTGTCCGCCAAAAAAAGTTGTGTTTGCTGCTCTAACTGCTGATCCAACACCTCTCCTTGGTAAGCTTCTGCACGAAGCGCAGGACACCCTATGCTGGCACAATTCACGGCGAAATGAATGCGTGGGTCTTGATAACGATCAGAGCCGCGAATCATGTCATGCTCAATATTATCTAAAGTGACCTGCTCACCAAATAATGAGGCGATGTCTTTAGACCAAGGCGAACTAAACAAGCTGCCCAAGTCTTTAATGGAATCCAGGTCAGGCCATTCGGTCAAAATGAATTCGACCGTCCATGCATTGTAAGCATTGATCAAAAAAGCCAATTGCTCATCTTTTGTAAAAGCATCAAATTCAGCTTTCTCAACGGCTGATAGGGCAACTAGGTAAGCCTTCAATACCGATCTTTGTTGCGCAAAACCTTGATAATCCACTTGTGTGATTTTGCCATCTTGTAGCACACTTACATTTTGCTTTAACAAAGCATCCCAAGCAGCATGATCAAAATCGCTATTGGCAAACGCCGCATTTACCAAGGTGCCTAATAATAATACCAAACACAATAGCCAATGTTTCATTACTTAACCTCGACGCCAACTGTGGTATTTTTCAAGCCAATTCAACACTTTCTCTGGTGCATGGGCGCGTTTCCATTCCCCCGCTGCGTATTTGTTAGCCTCAGCCCAAGTTGGGTAAGCGTGTATCGTACCCAGTATTTTATTTAGCCCTAAGCCGTGTTTCATCGCCAAAACAAATTCGGCTAATAGATCACCAGCGTGTTCACCGACTATGGTCACCCCTAAAATTTTGTCTTTACCGGGCACGGTTAATACTTTGACAAAACCTTGTCCTGCACTGTCCGCAATGGCTCGATCCAAATCATCAATGCCATAACGCACCACTTCATAGGCCACCCCCTTGTCTTGCGCCTCTTGCTCACTTAAACCAACACGCGCCACTTCTGGATCAATAAAGGTGGTCCAAGGAATGACTCGATAATCGACTTTGAAGCGCTTCAGGGAACCAAATAAAGCGTTCACCGCGGCATACCATGCTTGATGTGCCGCTACATGAGTAAATTGATAAGGCCCAGCCACATCACCAGCGGCATAGATATTTGGGAATAAAGTTTCCAGATAGTCATTGGTCACTATGGTGCCCTTGGTTTCAATACCCAGTTCTTCTAAACCATAACCTTCCAATCGAGCTTGACGACCCACCGCACAAATTACATCATCAAACTCTACTGAGCTTTCCTCACCATGGTGTTCGACTATCATACGTTTCACTTCGCCATCTTTTTCAAAACGCACCGCATTATGCTGCGTTAAGACTTTCACACCGTTTGCTCTTAAAGTGGTTTCTGCTAACTCAGAGACATCCTTATCTTCTCTGGCCATGAGACGAGCAGAGCGCTCAATTTGAGTAACACTCGAACCCAGACGGGCAAAACTCTGCGCCAATTCACAACCAATGGGGCCACCACCGAGGATAACCAAACGTTTTGGTGGCTCATCTCGTTCCGCAAACGCTTGCCACATAGTGTCTGACGTTAAATACCCCACCTCATCCAAACCAGGTAAATCAGGAACGAAAGGGCGCGCGCCTGTGGCTAAAACAATGCTGCGCGCGGTCATGCGCTTTGTTCCGCCTTCATTTAGCTGGATTTCCACTGTCCAAGGATCGACGATTTTGGCGTAGCCTTGTACCACATCCACACCCAATCCCGTATAACGCTCCACACTATCGTGCGGTTCCACCTGACGAATCACGTCCTGTACGCGCTGCATCACCTGCTTGAAAGAGAAACTAGGTTCGCTGCTTTGAAGTCCGTATTGTTCCGCATGACGCATTTGATTGGCGACTTTGGCACTCTTAATCAAGGCCTTACTAGGTACACAGCCATAGTTCAAGCAATCGCCACCCATTTTATGCGCTTCTACCAAGGTAACTTTGGCCTTAACTGTTGCAGCAATGTAAGCACTTACCAATCCACCAGCACCTGCACCTATTACAATCATGTTGCGATCAAATTGCTTAGGTTTGGTATAAGCTTGATATACTCGACGTGCTTTCAACCAATCGAGAATTTTCTTTGATGCTAAAGGAAACACCCCTAATAAAACGAAAGACAACAACAAGGAGGGCGATAAAATACCTGACAAGCTATCAATTTGACCAAGTTGCGTACCAGCATTGACGTACACTAGCGTACCCGCCAACATGCCAAGCTGACTGACCCAGTAAAATGTGAAAGCACGAATTCGGGTTAACCCCATCAAGAGGTTAATCAAGAAAAAAGGGAAAACAGGCACTAAGCGCAAGGTAAATAGATAAAACGCGCCTTCTTTTTCAATACCTTGATTAATGGCTGCAAGACGGTCACCGAATTTAGATTGTACCGACGCCTGTAACAAGTAACGTGATACCAAGAAAGCCAAGGTGGCACCAATGGAGCTGGCAAAAGAAACAATGAATAACCCCCACCCTAATCCAAATAAAGCACCGGCCGCTAGGGTCATAATTGCCGCGCCGGGCAATGATAAGGCGGTGACTAAGACATACAACAGCAAAAAGCCACCACCAACCAAAATGGGGCTATCATTTCGCCAAGCCTCAAATTGTACCAAACCGTCTTTCAATCCGGTTAACGTCAACAGCTGGTGCAGATCAAAATAAAAAAAGCCCGTCGCCAATAGTGCAATCAGTAACAACAATCCTATCTTTTTCATTCAATACCTCATAACACCAATTGGCGCTTTAACATAATGGGTTGCTGACTATTAGACTGATAATAAAGCCAGTTTCTTACAGCATAATAGAAAAAGCATTAGAAAGAAGGGAATAAAAACAAGGATAGCAGTAAGATAGACAGACTTACTGCATGCTGTCACACAAAAAAATATTACCTAATCACCTTAAGACGTGCGGCAAGCAAGCTAAACAGCACGCCGCAGAAACATATCAAGAGCACCAGGCCAACAATGCCAGACAAACCAAATAGAGTCATCAGCGCCGCGTAGCTAGGTGGTCCAATGGTCGCTCCCAAATTACCGAATTGCGCCAATAAGCCATAGCCCTCAGCTTGTTCCTTAGCGTTGCGAGCAAGGTTGGGAATCATCGCCAAGGAAGCGCCAGGAATCATACCCAGACAAAGCACCAAGCTACCCATGATGAAGGAAAGCCACCAAGGATTATGAGAAACAAGCAATAAACTCATTGCCGCCAGCGCTACCCCTAAATACGCCAACAAAGCCACACGCTGTGGCCGCATAACATATTGTGCAATGGCACCCGCCAAAAAAGTCCCGCTGGTACTCAATAGAGGCAATATGACCAACATACTTTTATGCAGAGCTTGGTCATGGATTAACCCCGGAACATAAGTAAGAATAGATACCAAGGTACAGGTATAGAACAAGAACACCAAGCTTGGCAGTAGAGCTCGAGGATTTTTATAAATGCGTATCATCTGAACAATAATGCTGCCTTGATCCCCCACCACAGGCGGTAAAATAAGTAGCGGATTATTTCTTAATATGAAGAACAAAATAATGCCTATGCCACTGATGAAAATGCCATGAGCCAATAGCAAAGCACTTAATCCATGAGTTTCTAAAATACTTTTACCCAAACCACCAGACACAGCAAAAGCAACCCCAAAGAAAGTACCCCAAATACCCATAGTCAAGGATTTATGTTGTGGCGCACTGAATTTGGCAATCAAAGTGGGCGCTGCCACAACCACACCTAATTGAGAGAAACCTTCCAACAAGCGGGTCATCATCAACAAATTAAATGACGGTAACATTGATTGCACCATAGACAAGGTACCGCCCAGTAACAAGGCGCCAATTAACACCCGTAAATAACCAAAACGACTGGCAATCATGCCAGCAGACACACCAAATATTAACCCTGCAATACCGACAATCGATAAGGACATACCCGTTAAGGTCGCACTTTTTTGGTAGTACGCCAACAAAGCGTCAAACGACACCGAAAACTTGGCAAATTGCATGGCCGCAGAAACACCTGCAACCCAAAGTAAAATGACTTCGAGCCATTGAGTTTGGGATACATTGTGCGGTGTTTGAGTGAGAGACATGAATAATCCTTTCGAGTCACTAATAATCCTGACCCTTTGTTCAAATTGCTGGCGCTATTCTATTACAAGGTGTGATTAAAAAGATAAACAAGCACAGATTATTCCTGCAAAAAATAAAGAAAGGTGCCGTTAGAGCAAAGAAACAATGAAAATACAAGCCAAAGCACAGCCCACTGGCTGAACTTTGGCCGAGCATATTAAGCCCTTTGCGACAAGGTGTTCAACTCTGCTTTACGTAGCTCTTTGATACGTAAACCAATATTCCCCAAGATCAACATTAACCCACCAATGATCTGATAAAGCGTTAATCCCATTTCCAAGAAGTACCAGTTAATCACCGCAGCAAATACCGGGAAGGACAATTCTGCCAAGGTCGCCATCTGTGCAGGTACGGTTTTTAAGCCTTGATAGTAAAACCACATACCGATAAAACCACTTAGTAAGGCCATCACTATGACTAGCCCCATAACGGTGATTTGCATCGCCACTAAACTTTCAGTCTGCATAAAGGCTAACGGTGCTAAAACCATCAAACCGGCAACAAAGCGCCCTGACATAATGGCATTTGCCGGTACATTTTGCTTTGATAAGTATTTTCCGCATACCGTTGCCGCTCCCCAAGCGCAAACAGCCACCAGCGTAAAACCATAACCTTTGACAATACTCATTTGATCATTTGAATAATGCCACTGTACCTCGCCTAATTGACGAAGGTCCGGCCACATCATGACAAAACTACCCAAGAGAATGACGCCAGCCCAGCGTACAAAGCCTCCTTCAATTTGTTCTTTTAAGAACCAATATGCCAGCAATATAGCAACAATAGGCTGTAATTTTTGCAGTAAAATCACCACAGTAGGGTTCAAATATTGGAAGGCTTCTGTAAAGGCCAAAGTACCAACTGCCGAACCTATTCCGCCGATGAAAAACAAGCAACACAAACTTGCCCTAGACAAATGACGATAGACATGACGATAACGCCACAACATGGGTGCGACAAATAGAATCAAGGTAAGGTGTTCGATCAGAACAATTTGTAAGGTGGAATAGCCAGCACCTAGCAAGGGGTATCGGATTAAAGTATCCAGTGCCCAAGTAAAGCACGCTATCATGATAAAGAATGTTCCTGCCATCTTTGCTTTCTCCAAAATATAAGATGCACAGGGGTGATGAAAACGAATATACCATGTCGCATGCCAAGGCATGCAACAGCCAATCTGCCCCGAGTGAATAGAGACACATTTGCCTTGGTCGATCTTCTATCATCCGGACTGTAACCGTCGGCTCTGGAATCACACCAGATCTGCTGACCTTAAAATCCAAGATGAATTTTAAGCGCTCGCGGGCTGTTTAAAAGTCACACTTTTAAAGTCACCGCCGGTGGGGAATTCCGCCCCGCCCCGAAGTTCGATGTTTACGAAATTTACATGCCAACTTTAACCTTATCCCTCCAGATAGGCAATATGGCTTCTCTATCGACCTTATAAACAAGCTTCGAATTCATGCTTCTTTCATTATTTCCATAAATACTTGAGACAAGGCTAGGGAAGTCCTTCAGATTCCGCTACACTCGCCTATCCAGAAATAAGGAATTGGAATAACAATATGCCAAACTCTTCAAAAAGCGGACTGATGCTTGCCTTTACGGCCTTCTTTTTATGGGCTATTGCACCGATTTACTTCAAAGAAATGTCATTTGTACCAGCACCAGAAGTATTGGCTCATAGGGTTATTTGGTCCTGTGTACTCGTTTGTGCCCTCATCCTTATTCTCAAGTATGGTAGCGCCTTAAAAGCGGCAATTACGTCCAAACGCGCCATGTTAGGCCTGCTCTTTTCAACTCTTCTCATTGGTGTGAACTGGGGCACCTTCATTTGGGCCGTGCAACACAATCAAATGCTCAGCGCCAGTTTAGGCTATTACATAAACCCGCTGATTAGCATCATGCTAGGAGTGATTTTCTTTAAAGAAAAACTCGACTCGATTCGTCGTCTTGCTATCGTTCTGTGCTTTTGTGCTGTGGTATTTGAAGTGGTGCAATTTGGCTCATTACCTTGGGTTGCTTTAGTTTTGGCCGTTACTTTTGGCATTTATGGTTTGGTGCGCAAAAAAATCGCCATCGACAGTTTTACCGGCATGGCGGTCGAAACCGGTCTTATGTTACCTATCGCCGCGATCTATCTAATGCAAAGCCCTTCACCAACCGCTAACTTATTGGCGAATGACGCCATAACCAATTGGTTACTGTTCGCTTCAGGCCCAGTAACCATGGTACCGCTCATGTGTTTTGCTGCAGCCGCTAATCGCGTAAGCATGACCACCTTGGGCTTCATGCAATACATAGGGCCAACGGGCATGTTTTTCCTTGCCGTCTTCGTCTACGGGGAGCCTCTAAGCATCGAAAAACTGATCACTTTCATTCTTATCTGGTCTGCATTAGGTGCCTTAATCTTTGACTCAGTTCGTCACTTACGTAAGTCTCGTCGCAACCCCCTGCATCCTGCTGAGCCAGTTTAAATATCTGCAGTATCGACTCTTTTATTTTATTATCGAGAGGGCTCATTTAATAATTTATTTTTGCCGCGACTGACCTCCACTTTAGTTGCCGCTAACACGCCCTATGAAGCGGATAAAATCTGGCAAGACATGCCAACCCCTTTTGTGACCGTAGCAGCATGGGTAATGGGGCCTTACGTTATTGAGTTAAATCGAATTTTTGGCAACCAAGGTATCCCAGGTTTACAACAGGCTGTGAATCCGTAGCTACTGAGTTAGCTCAACGCGCAATACCTACTGAACATAGATAGCCTAATTGACCAACCAGAAGTGTCATGACAAATTAAAAATAATGCCTTAGCTCAAGACTATAAAGATCATTCTGATTTTCAGCTGCGCGCTGATTTTCATAATGGAAAACAAAACTATAGTCTGTATCTATGAACCATGATTGATCTATTTTTAAGTATTGCACTCTCTTATCAGCCCCCCTTTGATGAAAGGCTTCTGAATAAGAAAAACTAGTTTTTAGGGAATAAATTTCATATAAGAAGAAACCAATTTCAGGACGTATGCTTAAATTCCACCCATCCTCCAACTGGGTATTTAAAATAGAATACAAGTATAAATCCTGATGTAGAGCAAAGCTTACTCCAAGTCCGCCACTGATGTATGGCATTCTCTTACCTTGAAGTTGATCGTCTTCTATTGTCTTCATTCCCACTGAAAACTTCTTCGAAAGTCCACCAGTGAAAACATCATAGGGAATATAAGAAGCCATTTTATATAAGGTCAACTCATCTAAATCAATTTTTCCCGTTTGTAATGAAGCTCTTCCTTTAAAAGAAAGAAGCTCCAGTTCTGATTCACTAAAACTGGTTCTATGATCGTCTGAAGCTTGATGAGAGGTTGGTATATATTGTAAAAGCAGTTCGTCTCGCTCTAAAAAAGCAATATTTAATTGACTATCTGCAGGGCGCTTGAGAGGGTCTTTATATGAGGACAATTCAATAAACTGTCCAGCATCCTCTTCGATATTCCAACGCAAGGCCAACTCAGATCGTTCTTGATCTGTTAAGCGACGAGCTTGTTCCTGAGAATCGCTTAGTTCAAAATTACGAATACTTTCATCAAGAGAATAGAGTAAAAATCTTTGCTCCTCTGTCAATATTTGATTAGCGGAGCGAGCTAACTCTTTTTCAGCATCAATGTTTTTTTTATCAAGAGCATCACTGAGCATACGAATCTTCCAACTATCTGATGCTCGTAATACTGGTGAGGCAAGAAGGTCGCTACGATAACTTGCTTTTACAACATCTAAAGGGCTAATCCATTTATCCGAAGCTTCAAGCACAGCAGGATTTGCTACAGCAACAAGGTTGTTTGTTAACGTGGCACAATTAAACTTATTGAAGAAATATTTCATCTCAACGTCTTTCAGCTCCCATATATGGAAACGCAAAAGCTGTCGATCAAAGTCGTCCAATAAAAGCTCGTACTCAATAACATTACGTTGCTCCACAAGATTATATTGCTGCAATTGTTCTTTGTAAGGAGAGACAATAAAAAAACCCTCTTTACCAACAACTAGACTATCAAATAATAGTTTTGGTAAATTCATCGTTCTTGTGTCTGTATAAAAAGAAACAGCGTGCTCTAAAGTCAAGCCATTAGTATTCTTTCCTGCAAACTTTAAGAAAACATGTCCCATCATACTTGCTGGCTGTTCGATATTCTCGTAGGCGTAAACAAGAACAACTTTATCTGCAGGCACACGCTCAATGTAATGGGCAAGACCTCGACATTTTTTCAGAGGGTCTGTTATTTGAATCTCAGGATAATGTTTCGCGATCCATAAAGAGCGGGCAGGATATTGACATAAATATGTGTCTTTAGTTTTCTTATCTGTTAGATTCTCGAGTCCGTCTCGCAGCGCAATTTGAGCTGCATTTTTTTTCTGTCCTACAAAGTTAACGTCACTTATCAGAGAAAAATCATTGGGAATATGGAGTAATGCACGCCATTGCGAAGACTCATACAAAGCCTCAGCATGACTAGACAATACGTTTAAAGAAAAAAAAACAAGAAAAAAGGAAGCAATGACGCTTCCTTTTACTTTATAAAACAGTGGTATCAAAATTAATCTCGACAATTCAGTACTATGCTGTCTTCATATTTCCACATTTTGTCGGTACCGTAATCGGTACTTGAGCCAAACGCACCACCAGATAGAATATTTACAAAGAAAGTAGGTTCAACCTCTCGATTTAGCGCTGTCGTTGAAACACACCCTTCTGTCGAGCTGTTCATGATCTTAGTTTTTGCTCCATCTTTTTTGATCATAGCAACACCAGGAACTTCAAAAGATTGACCATCAATTTTTACTTGCGCTTCTTGACCATTAGAAGTTAATACATTCACTGTTTGCACATCATCAGTCAGAATAGAAGCACAACCAGTTAATAAAACACTTGTCGTCAAACTTGTAGCTAATAAAACTTTTTTCACTTTTTTTTCCTATCTAGAATTAATCCATAATTGGTGCATCATTTCACCACAATTAGGAAACTACCATAAAAAAGCATTGAAAAACGACAAAAATGTCAGTTTTTTGTAAAAAAAAACAGTCTGTTATTTTTAGGCTAGCTAAATAAATTCTCACTAAGCATTATTTTGTTTCCATTAAGATTAGAGTTTTCGCAATTGGCTGTGCGATTTGAGTTTGTTCAGGTTTGGCTTTCACCAAACATCTTTTTAGCGCAACAGAGTAATCACCTGGAATTTTGGTTACGCTGTAATGCTGACTTAAGTGTTTTATGAAAGTACTTTTCTGGCGAAAAAAAAGATTCCACATTAGCTGCGCTTGGTCTTTATTGCCTGCATACATGTCCAGCAATCTTTCTCTAATCACATTAAATTTTAGATAATTTGCATAAATATTTAACCCTTTTCGCATTTCATCAATTTGCTGCTGAGAATACGCTTCTATTTCTAAAGAAATTTTTTTATCAAGAAATTCTGTCAATGCTAAGCAGGAATTAACCGCATTAACCGTTGCTGAAGCGGATAAAGGTACAAAAGGACACAGCATCACTAAAACAATAAGACCTCGCTTCCAAGTATTCATAGTATCTTCCTTTTTATTTTTTTAGGAATTGTACAGACACAACCACGACTAAAGATTGAATACCAAACTTTTTAGTTCATTTTACTGAACAGTGCGAATAATATGCAAACTAAAGACAGCAAAGTCAATGGCGATAAACGTTTAAAAAATAAGGAAAAAAAATGGGACTAAGTTTTATTTTACTAAACTTAAATAGAACAAAGAGTTAGCGGCTAAGCAATATTAGGTGGGGTTTTATTAAGTCTTTTTGGGTGCTTTTCCCATCGCACTTTCACTTCAAATTGTTGACTGTCTTCATCATCCGATGCGGTCACCTTCAACTTTAGCAAACCCTTCGGCTCAACATTAAGGATGCCCTCTTTGTCATCACTAAAGCTTAATTTACCTTTATTTAGGCCTTTAGAAAGCGCTTTTAAAACATCTTGCACATCATCAACTTCCAACAGTGCTTCGTATTTAAACTCAGTTTTTGACTTCATTGTGTTGCCCTTCTACCTGACCTTCTTCATAAATACTTTGCAACTCTTTCGCTGTCATCACTTTCGCAGTTGGATAATCACAACTTAATCCCACAATGCCAGTGCCTTTGTCGATCAAGGTTGCACCTATGCCATAATCGCTCAAACCTTCCACTTTGCGAGAATGAGAATCCAAAGTGATGTCTGCTTCCACATGCACCAAGCCCTTCTTAATAGCAATACGCTGCCCCTGCTGACGATTTACATGGCCCTGCACTATGACATGAACACCAGACTTATGAATGGCTTTCACTCCTCTGTGGGTCAAAGGCAAATCTGCATCGCGATACTTGGTACGAAAGGTATTGGCAATGGAACTGTAATAAAAACCAAACAAATCGCGACGCTTGAGGTTACGATGAAATGCTTTATTGGCGTATTTTGGACCGCTTTTCAACAACATTTGCCCCATGTTGTCGTCTAACCCTGCGTGTAAGAATAGAAAAGAACCGCGTTTCGCCACCAGTTCCATCTTACGGAAAAACCAGTTGAACTCGCCTTTTTTATGTAGGAACAACTGCTGACACTTCAATGAAGCCGCATACACTTGTCGCAAGCTTAAACCAGAAGCATGACAATGCTTTTCAAAGCTCTCGTTTTTGGACGCCATTTTACGCACTTCACGGTCAATCCCTTCTGCGGTCAAAAAGCCTGCTGCATGAAATGGGAACTCTTTAAACCAAGCTTCACCGGGAAATAAACGCTTTCGACAAGTATCTTCATCGGGAATCTTCTTATCCCATTTGGTGTCCACCAAATACTGATCAAACACTTCTCTAAATAAGGGCACCACTTTCTTACCCATACGAACGAACAAATGTTGATTACCCACATCTTTCTTACGCGCTAACGCCAGTAGCCCCATCAAAAGACGCAAATCATGATTTCCCGCCAATAACGTGACCCGGGCTTTTAAACGATACAGGTGCTTTACACTGCGTAATAAGGCCAGATTACTGGGACCTTTATCCAAACAATCACCACCAATAATAATCTCAGATTGTTTGCCTTTTTTAGTCAAGGTTAAATGACCAAGATCAGACTTCTTCTTGCGCTCTGCAACACCCGCGGCAATTAGCGACGCTTCAAATGCCATCGCATCCGCATGAGGATCAGAGATAAACACCACGGGACGTTTTGGCCAACGCAATTTGTGTTCATTGTAGTGAGAAGGGGTTTCTTCGACATGTAAAACATGGTTGTTCACCGAGCTTTTGTCCCTAGGCCAAGGCGCCCATTCTGTCGGTAACCGAGCCATGATCTCAGTGTGATTTGGAAAGGGCTTAATAGCAGGAATAGGGTTAAGCATGGTATCTCTTACCTTGGTAGATGGATCGTGGTGCAGCATTGTGAAAAATCACTCTAGCACAATCCAAGCGCGTCAAACAGAAGGCCGGATTATGCTAAAGTTTTATGACAATTTGGTGACGGTCGACTGTTTTTTGAACATCCTTGTTCAGAAAATGAAAGTGGGTATTACTCTGAAATGACTGCGCCCCTAACTCAGCCTTTTAGGCTGTCGCTAGATGGCCAATCAATTCATAAGCCAAATCAAAATCAATTTTCCCAGTTAAACGATAGACAGTCACATTTGCTAACTGATCAACATAATGGTTGGTCGAATCAATGGCATTGAGGTCTGCAAAAACTCCTTGATTATCCTGATAGAAAGGCCCTGGACGTTTACGTAAGCCGTCAATCACATCCGGCTCTTGAGATAGATCTACCTGTTCTAGTCGCGTCTCTTCTGAGCTATTCAAAGACCAATCCAGCATGATCAGGTTCACTAATTGACCGGTTAACTGAACGCGATTTGAACCGTATTCGTCTTCAATTTGCACATCGTATTTTTCTTCCAATGACCAAAGCTCTGAAGTCGGCATTGCGGATAAAGCCTGCTGGCGAGCCTCTGGCAAGATATGGCGCAAACGATCCGAATACAGCAAGGTACCCGGATTAACCCTGGGCAACTTAGCCAAGCCAATGGTTTCTGTGCCCTCGCCAACAGCTTTAAGCAAGATGCGATCATTGGTTAAAAAGTCACGCGTGCTTTTTTCAAGACAGCGTAACATCAAGGTCGACTTACCGCCGCCCGAGCCCGCGGCAATCGCCGTCACCTGACCTTGCACACTGAACGCTGAGGCGTGACCAAGAGTAAAGTCTTGACGTAAGAAGTGATTCAAAAACTGATTATTAATGAAATTAATAATTTGCGCTAAGTTGGCAGCGCATGGACCAACCGCCACCAGCTGATCTGGGCGCTGTAAAAAAGCCATACCGGTTTTGAACTTCTTAATCCAACGACCGCCCGACACATCCAAATAGCCTTCCTTGCGACCTTGTTTGCCCGCTTCACGGGGGACTTCAAGCCAATCCAATTCATCACCAGCAGGAGGCTGCTCCATCACATACAAATCGATACTCAAACTCGCTGGCTGAGTCTCGTGCAAATAACTTTTGTAGTAGTCTGCCAAGTCATCAATCAAAGCCTTTTCTGTGGCATGAACTCTGACTTGCAATTGCGCAAATTGAAACTGGATTTGATGTAGACAACCAGCGAAATGCGTTTCAACCTGAGCTAGGTCTAGAATATTTTTAATCATGATGGCATTAACTCCTTAAAGACATACTCGGCATACACCTGCGCAGCGTCGACGCCACACCCTTCTAGTGCACCTTTAAATCCACCAAACGCCGACACTTCAAACACCACAGGCCCTTGGTCTGTCAACGCTATGTCTACGGTGGTGAAGCTTAAGTCATAACAAGCCTGTGCCTTGCGACCCAATTCAATCAGTTCAGCGTCCGGCTCAAACCCTTCATAACGACCACCACTGTTAATCGTAGTATTCCAAGAGCCCTTATTGCCAACACGGGCATAAGTACAAAGGTATTCGCCGCCAACAAACACCATGCCTAAATCGCGACCATCTAAATTCACCTTTTGCTGAATGTAATAGATAGATTGGGCTTGACGATATTCAGTCAAAGCATCGCGAACCGTCTCATCGGAATCGAATTGGCTAAGCATCATCATGCCACGCGCTTTGGTTGAGTAGAGTGGTTTTAAAATCGCTGAACCAAACTCACGCACGGTAGCAAACGCTTGGTCAATATTTTCTGTGACACGGGTTTTTGGCATAGGGATTTGCCCTTGCTGTAATGCCAATGTGCCTGCCAAGCGATTAATCAGGTTGCCCACACTCTCAGTCGGGCTGAATAATCGCACCCCTGCTTTTTCAGCAAACGACAACATGCGCAAACGATCTTCGGTGGCAGGTGAGTAGACTTCACTGATTTTCTTGATGATAAGCCCATCCAATTCCATCAAGTCGATATCCTGAAACATCAGCCTGTGGCTATGCAAGCAAAGTTCCACTTGATTCATATCGATCACGACACGAAAGCCAGTCAGGGCTTCCAAACGATCCGCTAAGACTTCAGTGGACCACTTTCCTGGGATGCCAATAACCCCAATTTTCGGTTTATTCAAAATACAGATCCTTTAATGGCAAGGTAAATTTTTCAGCCTGTTGAGGCGACAAGGAAACCAGCTTTTCCAACAAATAACGTGATCTTAGATGCATTCTTGAAGCCAATTTTTTATCAAAAACAAAACGCGTCGAAGTGGCAAAAGAACGCGCTAGTCCCGCCGCCAAACGCAATTCAAAATAAGGGTCTTGCTGGCGCTTAGCAAAACGACCACCAAAACGATAAATTTCTTTTGCTGCAGACATCATGCGTTGACGTCTTGCGCCATTGACGACAGGCAGGCGATAAATAGACACCATTAACACAGATACATCCTGCACATAATCAAAATACGCCGCTCGATGCAGATCAATAAAATGAATTTGTTGCTCAACGTCATCAAAGATCAGATTATCAACGTTAAAATCACCGTGCGTGAGCACACTAAAAGGCGCACGCCATTCGTCTTCGCGTTCAGCAAGCTGTGCCACAAGTTCGTCAAAGCAAGGAAATGTGTGCTGGCCTATGCGTGTTTGTGGTTTAAAAAAGTCCCCATGAACCTTTCGACAGTCAGCGACACGTTTCGCCAATTGCTGCATAAATTGTGGATTGCAGGCTTCCGCTGTTAAGGTGGCTTTCCAAGTATCATTAAGCGTTTTAAAGAGTCGCTTCAAAGCGTCATTCAAGGCTTGCTCATCGTCTCCAAGCAACAGGGCTTCCAGTGTTTTACCGGGAATATGTTCAATGAGTAGAGAAGATTGCTCACCACTACGGGCACCTTGAGATAAAACGTTTGGCGCCAACTTAGGATTAATTTGCTGCCAATGTTTCACGCCTTCAATTTCTTCTTCTATCTTGTGCGGCTCACCCTCCTTGTATACCGCCAACACTTGCTGACCGTCCCCTTTATTGTGGGTAATGGCGGCAATGGCACTTCCAGAACGGGTTAACGCCAAGCGGCGCACTTTTAAATCGTCCAAATCATGATTCAAACTGGCAGCACTGTCCAAAAGGTGAGTGTAATTTTGCAGGCTAGCCACCTGTCCGAGATCCGATTTAATAAGCGCATCGGCAACCAAATTTAATTGTTCAATTAAGCGCTTTAAACAAGCATTACTTAACAAAGCGGCTTTGAGTTCTGCGTCGGCTAAGGTGAGTTTGACGGCCAAGGTATCCACTTGTAACTGATCATAACTTGCCAGCATTTTTGACAAACGTTTGCCCAGTTTGATCCCAGTACGTCTAGGTTCCTGAGACAAACCAACCTTGACTAAGTCCAAACCACGCTTGAGCTTTTTCATCAGCTTGCTGCTCTGGCTCGCACTCGGGTGTGAATAGGCATGCGCTAATGTGCCCTCTTGAACACATTCAAAACAAGCCACCGTCATACCATCCAAGGCACTGGCTAAGGCTCGCAGAGCATTCACTCGCGACACAAAACGGCTCTTTGCTTTGCGCCTTTGCAACAAACCTAAGGCTTCCGTATCGACTTTTTCCCGCAAGGTTTGCACATAGCCTCGTCGACCACGAATACGCGGCAAGATATCTGGTGAGCAAGCTGAATAAAATTGCACTACTAGCTGACAGTGTGTCTCTACCTCATTGAGGAGAAAATAAAGGTGTTCTTGCAGACTGGACAAATTGGTGGACGAAGGCATAACCACTTTTACCTTAAAATAATCACTTTCACTCTAGCGCGCTCAAGCAACAAGTGAATGACATTTATGTGACAACTTAATGACATAACAAAAACATCTCTACAGGTGCGAACGCTACCCCATAAAGCGCAATTTTTTCAGCTCAATCAATAAAATAGACCAGTATTTGTAGTTTTGCACACAAGCTTATATCTGGTTACTATCAAGATTCACCCTGTCGGAGCTTATGACAATGGACATTCACTTTTCACAGAAAATTCGCCCACATCGCCTACACAATAGCGGTCACCATGATGGCCTATCTATCGCACCGCTGAGTGTGTTTGAAAGTGATAGGGGCCGAATCATCAACTCTGCCGCCATTCGTCGATTACAGCAAAAGACTCAAGTCTTCCCCTTAGAAAGAAACGCGGCTGTGCGCAGTCGTTTGACCCATTCCATGGAAGTCCAGCAAGTAGGGCGTTTCATTAGTCAAAGCGTTATCAAGAAATTCTCTGAACAAGGTTTAATGGCACAATATGGCTTAGATCAACTTGAAAGACAGTTTGAATCCATTGTCGAAATGGCTTGCCTAATGCACGATGTAGGCAACCCTTCCTTCGGTCATTTTGGCGAAGCCGCCATCAATCAGTGGTTTTCAGAACACATTGAAGCCTTATTTGACCGTCAAGAGATTACAGATTCACAAGATTTCCTTAAGCCTTTAAAAAGCGACTTATTGAACTTTGAAGGCAATGCCCAAGCCCTACGCATTGTGCATTCTCTGCAAACCTTAAACCTGACTTACTCACAATTATCGAGCATCATCAAATACACCCGTCGCGGTGATCAATCTAAGCCTGACAAAGATCAACCCAAAGCCTACCTGCAAAAAAAAATCGGTTTTTACTTAAGCGAAGCGCCAATTGTCAAAACCATTAATGACACACTTAATACACAAGCAGGCAACCGCTCACCTTTCGCTTACATCATGGAAGCGGCCGATGATATCTCCTATTGCATTGCCGACATTGAAGACGCGGTTGAAAAGGGCATTCTTAAGTTCGATGAGTTACTAATGAGACTCAAAAAAGAGTTCGCCAAGCTTATTCAAAATAAAGAAAAGTACCCTAAAGTCGAAAAAACTGACGCACAAATAATGTCCGATATGATTGACAAGAGTCTCTGGCAATATAAAAAAACCAGCATTAAGAGTGACTTTTTCGTACAGTTTCGGGTTGCGGTAAATTCCTTATCGGTGGATTATGCCAGCAGCCAATTCATCGATAATATTCACGCCATATTCGATGGTCACTATAACCAAGCCCTACTAGAAGATGGCAGCCTAGTCCACGCCATTTTAGACACCCTCAAAACCGTTGCCTTTAAACACGTATTTTGTTCTGAGGAAGTCCAACAGCAAGAATTACAAGGCTATCGCATTATCGCTGGGTTATTGGACATCTATTTACCTTTATTGCAGCTTGATCGAGAAACCTTTGAAAAGTTATTCCTAGAAGAAAGCAAAAAACCACTTTATCAAAGCCGACTTTTTAATAAGATAGCCGGTCGCCAATTAGCTGCTTATCAAAAAGCCTTATCTCAACTCACTGAGTTTAAAAAGGAATTTGAGGAGGAAAAGCTACAAAATCTAAGTGATAATGCTTGGGAACTGTATTTCCGCTGTCGCCTCATTCAAGATTACATCAGCGGCATGACAGATCAGTTTGCTTACGATGAGTATCGTGCCTTGCATGTGATTGAGAGTCACTCATGACAAAGCGCCGCCAACGTTGTGCTTGGGCTGATACCGCCCCTGACTTTCCTGATTATCATGACAACGAATGGGGCTTTCCAGTAGCCGATGACAAAAAATTGTTCGAAAAGCTCTGTTTAGAGACGTTTCAATCTGGCTTAAGTTGGCGCACGATTTTGTCCAAGCGTGAGGCTTTCCGGCTCGCTTTTGATCAGTTTGATTACCACAAAATGGCTCAATATGATGAGACTAAAGTCACACAATTACTGGCGAATAAAGACATCATTCGCAACCGAAGGAAAATTTTAGCTGTGATTAACAACGCTAAAAGAGCCATTGAACTCATCGAACAAGAAGGCTCTCTGGCGCACTTTTTATGGCGCTATGAACCAGAGCCCAGCGACACCATTCGCACCCAATGCGCGGAATCCGTAACATTGGCAAAAGAGCTAAAAAAGCGTGGTTGGACATTTCTTGGCCCTACCACCCTATATGCCTTCATGCAGTCTATGGGCATGGTCAATGATCATGAAGCGGAATGCGACCTTTATTCTGACGTTGAAATAGCTCGCTGTAACTTTATACGCCCAACATAAGTATCATATCTATCAAACCTCATCCAAACCTAGAAGCGACTGAGTTAACTTCTCTACTAAATAATCAAGATTCATTCGGCATCCATTCAAATAGGTGTCGAATGCCAATATTTAGCCGTACGCGATATATTCGAAGCGGGTGTCGGTAAGACTCTGAGACTCTGCTTGATCTCATTATGAGCCTGCATTGCCTCCGTAAATATGATGCCCAACTCTAACTGACTGCGATAACACTTCTTTATCGACCAGCTAAAGCTAGGTAAACGCACTGACGTTAAGTCGATCTTTTTAAGTTAAAAGCCCCATCATTGTGCAAAAAATAATCTTTGCATCGAAACATTTTCGGTTTTAGGGTAAGAATTCGCTGATCACAAAATGCACACTTAATGCTTTAATAACAGTTTAAATGATGAAGAGTGTCAGGAAGGAGACGATCATCCTTCTTCAATAATAAGAATGGTGCAGCGTATATTGTATGTCGATTAAAGAGATTGCGACTCAGCTAGACCTGTCAGTATCTACCGTGTCTCGCGCACTGAATGATTACCCTGACATTAGCCCAAGTACCAAAAAGCGAGTGCTCAAAGAAGCCTGTCGTCAAGGTTATCAACTAAAAGATCCTGCAGTTGGACAATGGGTACAAGCGAAACGAGTCATTACGGCCATTGTGCCGAGTCAGCAAAGTCTTTTTATTGACCCCATTCTTGCCAAGGTATTAGCCGGTGCTCGCCAGTTTCTGCAATCGTCTGACTACTTATTACAAGTGGTCGCTATTGATACAGGAAGAGACGAGTTAAGTGAGTTTGAGCGCCTCGTCAAAGCAGGCGATCAAGACGGCTTTATCCTATTACGCACTCGGGTGAATGACCCAAAAGTTCATCGTTTACTCAAGCTTAATGTGCCTTTTGTTTGTTACGGACGCACTGAACGCGCGAACCAATTTGCTTGGTTGGATCTGGATAATTATCAAATGGGGCAGCTGAGTGTGTCCTATTTAGCCGATCAACAACACAGTCAAATTGGTGTCGTTTCGGTGAATGAACGTTATTTTTTTGCCAAAGAAAGACTGCGCGGCATTCATGATGCAGCACAACGTTTGGGCATAACACTCAGTACCGAGCACCTTTTAGAAGTGGGTTTCGATGAGGAACAAAGCTACTTAGATTGTGCGGAATTCTTACTTCAGCGACCAAGTATTACGGCATTGATTTGCTTAAACAGCATCAGTGCTCGCAGCGCCGCATTGGCGGCAAAACGATTACACACCAAGCAATCATCAGTGTGCGTAATCGGTTGTGATACGCCCGCAGATGAGCTGACCGCCAGTATGGGGATCACCAGCATTCAGCAAGCCGCTCCTCAACAGATTGGCGAGCAGCTGGCTGAGATGATGGTAGCGCGCATCAAAGGAACGCCAGTGAAAGAGTTACAAGTCTTATTATCACCAGGTGTTGTGAAAACGGGATTTAGCTAACACACTAAAGCAATAACAAGAATAAGAGGATGCGAACAAATGACTAAGTACAACGCTTTCATATTAGGAACCGGTTTGATGATGAGTTCCTTATCTCAAGCAGCCGAAGTGGAATTCTGGACCGCACAAACCCAATCCGACCGACTGCAAACCATCGAATTACTCGCCAGCACCTTTGAAGCATTAAATGATGGTGTCACGGTCAAAGTCATTGGTGTCGACGAAAATGAAATGGCCACCCAAATGGCCGCTGCCGTCGCAGCCGGTACCACGCCGCAACTGATTGAAGTCAATTCTGAAATCATCATGGCATTAGGTGAAGAAGGCATTGTTGATACCAATACCCACCAAGCGGTGATCAATGATATTGGGAAACAGCGCTTTCACTCTGGCGCATTGACCACGCTCACGTCCCCCTCTGGAAGCTATTATGGCTTACCCTATCACGGTTGGATTCAAGGCATTTGGTATCGCAAAGATTGGTTTGATGAAAAAGGCTTAGCGGCACCCAATACTTGGCAAAACATCAAGACCGCCGCTAAGGCACTGACCGACAAAGCGAACAACCAATACGGCATTTTAGTTGGCACCAAGCAAGACAGTTACACAGAACAAGTCTTCACGCAGTTGGCTTTATCCAATAATGCGGCCGAGTTTAATGCTCAAGGCGAACTCATTTTTAACAGCCCAGCCACTTTAGAAACCATTGAATTCTATAAAGAATTAGCCCAATACAACCCTCCAGGGCCACAAAACTGGCGAGCTCGAGATTATTACCTGCAAGGTAAAATGGGCATGTTCTTCTACTCCACCTATATCATGGATGATCTCGCCTTGGCGGAAGTGGCTAAAGGCTCTCTTTCCTCAGCAAACTTTGCTGAACTAACGGGCGGAACCTTTGACCCTGAATTGGTTAAAAATACCGCTTTTGCGCCCATTATCACCCATAAAAGCGCGGCTTCTTACGGTACTCTGTCGGGTTTGGTGGCACTTAAAACCGCCAATTCCGAGGATCAACAAGCCACGCAAGATTTCATTGAATTCCTCTACGATCCAGCCAGTTACATCACCTTTTTGCACATGGCACCGGGCGGCATGAACCCTATGCTCAAAGGCATTGCCGAAGACCCTGTGTACCTCAATGACCCTAACGGTGTCTTCACACTCTACGGTGCCGATAAGATGAAGCAAATTGTGTCTGGATTTGATGACATTCGCTCTTTCTCTGTGGTGGGGGGCAAAACCTTCCCCGCGTCTGGCGCCATTTTTGCCAAATCCGTCATACCTCGCATGATTTATGACGTCACTATCCAAGGTGAAGATCCACAAACAGCACTCGATGCAGCGGAAGCGGAAATGAAGGCCATCATGAGCGAGTAAACAATAGACCCCCTCCCAGCCTCCCCCTTAGCAGGGGGAGGAGCAGGCTGTTGTTATTCCTTCCCCTTATCTTCAAGGGGAGCGTAGGCCTAGGAACTTCAAGTTCCCTCCCTTTGTTAAGGGGAGGGCTAGGGTGGGGTTAAATGAAAGGGAAGCAATTATGTCTTCGGTTTTAATCAAAAATGAAGCTCGCTTAGGGCTGAAATTAGTAGCACCTGCGGTAGGCATCATAGGTCTGTTGGTGGTCTATCCGATTTTGTTCAATCTGTATTTGAGCTTTTTTGATGTGCAATTAGATGGCAGCAAACGCTTCGTTGGTTTGCACAACTATCAAGCCTTATTGAGCAACCCTGACTATTATCATTCGGTTGGCGTTTCCGTGCTGTATCTAATAGGCACCGTGGTTGGCACCACGGTATTGGGTTTGGCCGCAGCCATCCTAATGAATCAAACCTTTCGTTTTCGCAATCTGGCACGTGGGTTAATTCTGCTACCTTACTTTGCCCCTGTGATCAGTGTGGTGTTTGGCTGGCAGTTTATCTTTGATCCAGTGAATGGCATCTATAACCACATGGTGGTGGATGTATTACACCTAACGGACACCCGAGAAAACTTGATCGGTAATCCTGACTCCGCCTTACTGGTGGTGATCTTGTTTGATATCTGGAAACATTTCCCGATTGCGTATTTGCTGTTTCTCGCCAAGCTACAAAGTGTTCCTAAAGACTTATACGAAGCCGCTGCCATTGATGGTCAAAATGCTTGGGGACGTTTTTGGCACGTCACCTTACCCGAATTGCGCTTCGTCATCGCCACCGTGGTGTTACTGCGAGTCATTTGGAATCTAAACCGTTTCGAGGACGTTTATCTGCTCGCGCCCAACGTAGAAACCTTACCCATATTTACCTATTACCAAGCCTTTGCTGGTTTGGTGGATCAGGGCACAGCGGCGACCATCTCCGTCATTCAATTGCTGGTTCTGGTGGCATTGATTTGGTTGTATGTCCGCAAAGTTCTTAAGTGGTGATCATGATGATGAACAAACGCACGCGCTTACAATCTCTATTACTTTACGTCTTGGTGCTCAGCTTAGTGACCTTCTGCGTCTTCCCTTTTTTGCAGATTCTCTCCACTTCGCTAAAACACCCAATTGACTGGGGAAACCCATCATTGATTCCTAGGGTTTTGCATCTGGATGCTTATAAAGAATTGCTTGGCTTAATGCCGCCTAAAGAAGCCGACATTCCCGCCAGCATTCAACGTTTATTAGACAATCCCGCGTTATCCCCAGAGAAAAAACAACAGCTTCTCGATAAATTCAGCTCGGGTGGCGATGTCTTTCCATTCGGCCGCTACATGCTCAACACCTTTGCCATTTCCTTTGTCACGGCAATTTGTTCAACTTTTCTGGCCTCATTTGCGGCGTATGCCATTGCCCGCTTGCGCTTTCCTGCGCAATCCCTAATGGCGAACGGCGTCTTGTTTGTCTATATGGTGGGCGGTGTCTTACTCATGGTGCCACTTTATCAAATGAGTGTCAGTGTGGGGTTGGCTTCCAGTGTCGGCGGTACCTTGTTGAGTTTGTTTTTAATCTATCTGATTCAAACCTTACCGGTAGCCATGTACATGCTGGGCAACTACTTCCGCACCATTCCTTTTTCCTTGGAAGAAGCCGCCATGATGGATGGTTGCTCTCGAGTAGAAGCCTTTTGGCGCATCATCATGCCATTGTCTAAACCCATGCTCTTTACCGTCTTTATTTATTGCTTTGTGATTGCTTGGAATGAGTACCTGTTTGCCTCAGTGTTTCTCAAACAATACCAAGACTTTCATACCTTACCCTTGGCGTTACAGACCTTATTCACCTCTAAAAATGCTATTTGGGATCGCATCATGGCGGCCTCCATGCTGACCCTGCTGCCTGTCATCATTTGCTTTATGTTGGCGAATCGACATTTATCCGGCGGACTGACCGACGGTGGAGTGAAAGGCTAACGATGAAAATTGTGCTTCAGCGATATCTTTTAGAAGATTAAAAACTAACAAAATGACAAAACGCCACGAGCGAAGATCAGACAAGGAAAAAGTGAGCGAAAGAGCGGACTCCTACAAGGACGTAGGTGTTAGGGCGACGCAGGATGCCAAAGCCGCATTTATAGTTATAAATGAGCATTTTGAGCGAGCTTTTGACGCAGTATCATCGAGCGCAGTCGTTTTGTAGGAGTAGAATATGAGCTCTGTGATCTTACGCAATATTAACAAATCCTATGGCAACTTACCCATAGTGAAAAACCTCAATCTGGACGTTAAAGACGGCGAATTTGTTGTCCTAGTGGGTCCAAGCGGCTGCGGTAAAAGCACCACCTTGCGTATGGTAGCGGGGTTGGAAGACATCACCCAGGGCGACATTCAGATTGGCAGTAAAACCATCAATGATTTACCGCCTCATAAACGCAACATTGCTATGGTGTTTCAGAATTACGCTTTATATCCCCACATGTCGGTGCGAGAAAACATTGTGTTTGGACTGAAGAAATCGGGCGCGGATGCAGACACCATTCGCACTCGCTTAAAAGACGTGGCTGAGATGCTAAAAATAACCGAATACTTGGATCGCAAACCGGCGGATTTATCTGGAGGGCAAAGACAGCGCGTGGCCATGGGGCGTGCTTTAGCGCGAGACGCGGACGTTTATTTGTTTGATGAGCCCTTATCCAATCTGGATGCCAAGCTGCGTCATCACATGCGTACCGAGATGGCGCGTATCCAGCATCAATACAATATGACCGCGATTTACGTTACCCATGACCAGATCGAGGCCATGACTTTAGGAGATCGCGTGGTGGTAATGCGCGATGGCATAGTAGAGCAGGTAGGAACCCCTATGGAAATTTACCTGCAACCCGCCAATACCTTTGTCGCCACCTTTATTGGCTCCCCCGCCATGAACCTGATCGAAGCAAAAGTGGCAGAGGATCATCTGGTATTTGATCAATACCGCCTTCCGGCAAAGGCTATTCCCAACCTAGACACAGCCACATTAGCGTCACACCAGAGTGTATTAATTGGCATCCGACCGGATTTCTTTGAAGACAGCCAGCTAATTGCAAATCCGATAAACACAAACCAAAGCCCACTATTTGAATTCGACGATATCGAAGTGGATCTAGTGGAAAACCTCGGCTTTGATAAAGAGATCATGTTCAAACTCGGTGGCGAAGACGCCAAAGCCCGCTTGGATTTACGCTCTGAAACACAAAGAAAGCAACGTATTTCTCTGTCGGTAGACTTAAATCGTGTACTGGTATTCGATACCAGTACACAAGGCATGTTACTGAATGCGGGGGAGGTGTGAACAGCACACGAGTAGCATTTCTCTCATCATGAACAGCAAATTCACGACAAAAGAGACACATCATATTTTATAACTTACCCGCTCCTGCGTTGCCTTTGACGTAATCTATGACTTCACTAGCCGGTAACACGGGCGCAGGGCCATAGAGTTCCGGTTGCCAGCCCACGTCTTTTGACAAAGGCTTGCCGCTGACTTTATTGGCTTCTTCAATGATGTCTATCATCTGGCCGTTAAACATAGAGCCTAGGTCAAAGGCTACATCGCCTTTCATGTGACCAATTGCATTCGCCGGCGTACCGTTCGCAATCTCGAATACGTTCGCTTCTGAGTAAATGGCAGAATGCTTACCCGCACCCAAAGCTTGACGCAAGATATTATGCTTAGGTTTATCCTTTAGAGAATCCACATGGCGTTCGTAATTGTTATCCCCCTGACCATCACCGGAAGCGTCTCCGAAAAAGTAATTGTTATAGCTGTGAATCTGTCCATAACGCACTCTTGGCATACGCTGACCCACATTTTTAAAATAATTACCATGTAGTGTTACCCGTAAATAACCAGTATCTGAGGTTTTCTTGTCACTGTTACCTATGAGCATAGCCTTGTCATGATCATGGAAGTAACTTTTTGATATGGTTACTAAATCTGCCTGATTGGTAATGTCGATCAAGCCATCATGATGCTGCACTTTCTGAGTGATTTCATTTTGAGGAAATGGATAAACAGGCGGGAACATAAAATCCGGTCGATCCCCGTCAGAGAAGGTACAATGGTCGATCCAGATACGTTTTGCCCCACTTATTGAGATCAGATCATACTCGGCGTTCCAACGGCCGCCACGACATTTTTGTGGACCCAGATTGGCGTGTACATACTCGGCCTGACAACCAGGGTAACTGGTATCAATTTTAAAGCTATCACCTGGATCCCAACCTGGAAAGTAGTCAAACGCGTCTTCAAAATGAATATTGCGGATAATGACATTTTCCACACCAGCACCAAGATGCAACATACCTTTAACAATTTTGGCTTCGTCGCCCAACCCGATCAAACTGGTATTGGAAGGTATGTTCACTACAATTTGAGCCTTTTGCCTGTCCGCTGAAGCCTGTCGTGCTTCTTCCTGTGGGCCAGACAATTTACGATTTGGTCGGCCCTTAATTAGAGGTTTGATGTTCCACACACTTGGTGCATAAGCGGCTTTATACAAATCAAACTGATAGGGCGCGACACGATAATCTGCTTCTTTAAGCTCTCGCCCAGCATCATCCGAAGAAAGATTGATGGTACCGCGAATTTGAATAATGCTTGGTAAGTCACCCGATTGTTTCAGTGCCGCAACAAACTCCTTGCGGTTGGTAACGGTATAGATGTGTTGTTCACTGGCTTGTGAACCGCCCAACAAAGGGCCTTCTGCAGCAGCCCAACCATACTCAGCAGGCATGGCTTGCTGACTGAGATTTTGCTGAGAGGATTCTATTCCTACGGTCGAACATCCAGCTATTAAGCCCATCGTGAGACACGATGCAGCGAAAAGATTTCTATTCATGATTTTCTCCAGCTACGCAAAGCCAATAGGCCTTGCTGTCTTATTGTTATTATTTAAGGCGGTAAAAAGGCGTAAAAACCTCATCACCAGCCATTAAGACTAGCAGAAAGAAAACAAAAAGAAACGTTGTTTTATTTTAATAAAAAGACAATTTTAATTAACTTATTAACGCTGCGATACTGCCACACACTGTCATCACAAAGAGAAACCATTTCAGGTGATTTGGGTTGGCTTTAATCGCCATTTTGACTGCTAAATGGGAACCTAACATAGTGCCTATGGCTAGAATCAAACCCGGTATCCATAGAATTTGATCGTTCCAAATAAATACCAATAGAGCCAATGCAGTAAAACCAAGGGTACAAACCATTTTTAACGCATTGGTGCGCACCAGATCATAACGCAGAGTACCTGCCAGTGCGGCAATCAGAATAAAGCCCACACCCGCCTGTACAAAGCCGCCATACACGCCAGCCACAAATAACGCCAACCAAGCACTGGGCTTTTCTGACACCTTAAAAGGAACCGTTCCTTCCGGTGGAGCCACTAAAGTAGGCCGGATGATCATCAATACCGTCATACCAATCATGGCACTAAGCAACATGGGTTTAAGCCAGGTTTCCGGTGCGTAACTGGCAGCAAAAGCACCTACTACACCACCCAATAAAGAAGGAATCATGACAGGTAAAATGTCTGCGTTGTCCAGCTTGTTAGCCTTACGAAAGCCTGCTGTTGCAGCAACATTTTGCAAAAACACGCCGACACGATTGGTGGCATTGGCAATATCAGCTGGCATGCCCATGACCATTAAGGCTGGCAAGGTTAAATTTGAACCACCACCCGCTAACGTATTGATAATGCCCGCTATGAACCCCGTACCAACCAATAGAGATAGAGTGAAAAAACTGTATTCCATCAAGTGATTATCCTTATTATTTTGCGATAGTCGGCTATCATAAGGAGTTCATTGAAGAATATCTAAAAATACTTGTTCAATTTTCGGTTGTGAGGTGGGAAGCGACACACTACTCTGCTCATTGTCATGGAATAAAGAAGACCATTATGCTGATCACAGACACCAAACAAGCCGACGAGTACTATCAAGCCTTAATCCGTCGCGACAGCAATTATGTAGGCTGCTTTTTTGTGGGGGTAAAGACCACCTCTATCTTTTGCATTGCCACTTGCCGTGCTCGCAAACCTAAGCGGGAAAACGTCAACTTTTACACTAGCTTCAAAGACGCGATGGACGCAGGCTATCGCCCGTGTAAAGTGTGTCGTCCGACTGAAAATGCCAATCAAGCACCACTCGAAGTTCAGGCCGCCATGGACCTAGTTCGAGACTGCACCAAAGCCAAAATCACCGATCAGCAATTGCGCGAAGCAGGCATTCGTCCTATCTTTGTGCGCCGCTGGTTCAATCAGCATTATGGGATGACGTTTCAAGCTTTTCAGCGCATGTACCGCATTAACTTTGCGTATCATGAACTCAAAGGCGGTAAAAGTGCCACACACGCTGCTTTGGATTCTGGTTATGACTCTTTAAGTGGCTTTGGTTACACTTATAAAAAACTCATGGGGCAATCCCCTTCATTAATACGGGAGCAATCCGTGATTCTAATTGATCGACTTACCACCCCCATTGGCCCTATGTTTGTTTGCGCAACCGAAACAGGTATTTGCCTGCTGGAGTTTGTTGATCGCCGCATGTTAGAAACCGAATTTGAAGACCTGCAAAAGCGTCTGAAAGCCACCATCATTAATGGTGAAAACGACCATATCAAACAACTCAAAGTCGAATTACAAGAATACTTTGCAGGCACGCGCAAAACCTTTAATGTGCCACTGCACACGCCAGGAACCGATTTTCAAAACCGTGTATGGCAGGTTTTACAAGACATCCCCTTTGCACAAACGGCCAGTTATCAACAACAGGCCATCAAACTCGACAATCCCAAAGGGGTTCGTGCCGTTGCTAGAGCCAATGGCATGAATCGCATCGCCATTGTCATTCCGTGCCACAGGGTAATTGGTAAAGACGGCAGTTTGGTTGGTTATGCAGGCGGATTAGAACGTAAAAAATGGCTACTGGAACACGAGCAAAAACACGCTTAATTGGGTGAATGTTTATCTCTGACTGCAAGGATTTTAGCAGCCTCTTCAAGGACATGTCATAACACGGTAATGATTCAGAAAATACCGGCAAGTTACCTTGAATTCCCCCGTTATAAGAGCCATTTTGTGCGCTTTTGTAGCCAAAGATGGAATTCGACTATGCCAACAAACACCCTATCTACTCACATAATTGCCGTATATGGAAGCCTTCGTGAAGGCTTGTCACATCACAACTTAATCGCAGACTGTCAACGAATTGGCTTAGGTTGGCTAACCGGATTTCGCATGCACAACTTAGGCGATTTCCCAGCCATTGTTCCCACAATGGATGAAAGTGGTCGTATTCGCGTGGAATGGTATCAGGTATCCGATCAACTGTTAGGTGAGCTCGACAGCCTGTTTAAGTTCGATAAAAGCGCCTTACCAAGCTCAGAACATACTCGTAAACGTATCTTTACCCCTTATGGAAAGGGCTGGATTTATATTTACAACCAGCCTCTCGAGAATGCACCCTATATGGAAGCAGGCGATTGGAGCCGCTTCCTAAAAAACCAAACACCTCAAGACCCTGAAGCTAATCTAGCGGCACAATGGACTTAGTTAACACCACAGGTTGAACTTTGGCTTGTAATGACTCAATGCGCTGTTTGCTATCATTCACTTGAGATGATTCCGTAAAAAGGCCAAAACGCACCATAAACTGCTTACTCTCACCGGCCCCTATGATTGGCACCAAACCAAGGGGACGCTGATGAACACGGTTATAAGCAAAACTGGTTCCCGGCTCAATCCCAACCACGTAGCCCTGCTCTAGGGTGTCGGTATTTTTCCAAATGGTTAAGACTGGCAAAGTGTCTGTTCGATAACTCACTTCAATGCCTTTGTCAGCTGATGCATTATGCAATAACGCATAAGACATCCCCTTGTCATCGCTTAGTGGTCGTACATTAAACACCATTTCATCGAAGTCTGGCGTTGGTGCTGGCATATTCGCCCAATCTTCCAGTCCCTTAGCGGCATAAGCATTGAAAGGCGATAATTCCGCCACAGGCACATGCAATCGTGCACCTTGTTGTAAGATAGGTTGGGCAAAATTATTGTGATAAATGGCCTGATACTCTCGTGGATAACTGCCTTTATTAACTAAGGTATCTTTGATCTCTATGTAGGCATCTTCTGGTGTCAGAGACAACTCGGTATGCAATTCAAAATTGGTGGACTTAAAGCGTTTTTCATCTACTCTACCGCGTAGAGTTACGCGATATGGAGGCTCTTGTTCCACCTCTAATATTACTTCATCTGCGAGTGTGTTTTGAATACGACCATGCAAGGTCAAAAACTCTTCTCCGTCTTGTCCAGGATGGCCAGCCCACTGATAACCACAGCGTACCAACATCTCATTGAAACCATCTAACCAGCCTAAACCACCCGATGCCTCTTGATTAATGAAGCTAGGATGCACTACTTCTTTTACTGGGGAGTCCCAGCCAAATCGAACGTCTTTACGAACCACATCCAATATTGCCATACCTCGAGTAGGCACCACACGAACCACGGAATCACCTACCGTCAAAGTAATAAGGCGTGACCCCATTTGTTTACCGCCCATCAGACAAGTTTGCTGTACGCTAATGGGAATGTCTTTTGGCAACCCCATTAATTCTGCAGACAAGGACAAATTCGCCACATCAATATGTTGAAGATGGCTAAGCAGAACAAGTTGAAACACAGTCTAACTCCAAAAAAAATTTACTCATGCTATCGCGAGCTTGGTAACAAGGCTAGCCATGAGGATAAAATAGGCCATTAATACACTATTTCACATCTCTTCAACTTAAAAACTCCCTGGCGCGCATTGCAGACAAGTCAGTCCTAAATTACGCCAGCCTTGCACTACAGCATCACGATCATCCAAAACCAACCAAGGTATAAAGCCATCTTCATGGATTTGCTCCAACAATACTTTTTTTACCTCTTCGTCTGGCAAAGCATCCGCATTACTTGGGCGTAAATAAATACCATCACACGGTATGTTGTGCTTTTGGATCCATGCAAGAGAATGCTGTTTATGAGATTCTGGACGGCCACTACAAATTAAAATTTGCTGACCTTGTTGCTTAAGAATGCGCACCAAACGCAGCACATTCTCGATCACTGGAGCGTGCTTCATGTGCTCAAAGAAGGGGTCCCAATGCTTTTCTGCACCGAGCACCCAATGAGCAACTTCAGTATGATCGAACTCAGCTAATGTACCATCTAAATCCACAATTACGGCATTTGCTGTCATATAAAGCTTCCTTTAAAAGGGGTAATTTCCCAGCCATTTTCATCTTGGCTAGGCACAAAAGAAATAGGAGTAACATTGCCGATTCTTGGGCAATAGGGCGTGCCATTGATAACATTGTTTAGCACTCGATAAACACCAGAATGCGCAATAATCAGAGGCCACGAATGTTCGCTGAGGATGTCATTCAATGCGCTCAGCACACGGTCTTCAAAATCTTGCCAAGACTCACCATTAGGCGGCGTCACGTCATATGGTAATTGTTGTTCTATTGGGCAACCTTCCAAGTCGCCCCAATTACGCTCTTTAAGCTGCTCATAAGCCACGATTGTTTGTTGCTTTGAAAGCGCATAAAAAGCTGTTTCTTGGGTGCGTTGTAGCGTACTAGTTGCCACAAGACTCCAATCAATAGCGCTTAAAACGGGCGCCGCATCTTTGGCTTGTTGAATCCCTGTCACACTTAACGGACTGTCGGTAAAACCACCGATGCGAAACGCCGCATTAAATTCACTCTGCGCATGGCGAGCAAAGACAAAAGGTTTAGCAAGTAGGATCATAATCTAACTCTATACACTCTAACTCAATATAAGAATCAGCAGTGACACTTGGGCCCAGAGCCTGTCGCCACTCATTTAAGTCTTTCATAGCATGAAATAGGGGAACGCAAATACGACAACCAAGATGATCCACCATATATTTTAGATCGCGTTTACGAGGGTGCACATTCCAACGTTCGAAATAGGCTTTATCTTCACTCACCGCCTGACGAGCATGTTCTGGTAGATGCCCTGTGTAAACGGGCAAATAACGTTGTGGCTGTTGCAATAACACAGACGCTTCGCCATTCATACCATCAGGGTCACCACACAACACCACTTTTGCATTAGGGTTAAATGGCTGGCTTTTCATACTTTGTAAGACAGGCAGAATGTCAGTGCACACACAGTGCTCGGGGCCAGCCAATAACGTTTCGGGTGCAATACAATCGTCCCCTAACGTCCAATCGTGAAACCCTAACGAGGTTAACCAACAAGCCATTTCCAATGCTCGTCCGGTTTGCGGAACAGGCATTAATAAAGCACGCTCATCATTGAGATAATGCAATAAAGAATCTTTACACTGCGCTAATGAATTATCGTACAAACCATAAGACGCATCGAGCAAAGCAACTCTCGCTGGAGGCGGCAAAGTAAAAGGGTATAAGTCTGACTCTAGACTGAAGTCACCGCTGTAATATATGCCACCACCTACATCAAGGTGTAACCACACCCCACCGAAAGAATGCCCTGCCGAACCTGTTGTTACCTTAATACCTGATACATTCGTCGTACCACAAATAGGCAAGGTATGAAGTTTCAAATGCGTTGGTAATTGTCGATGTACGGGAGACGTCGCGTAAACAGGTACCTTACTATCAATATCGATCAATCCACCAATGTGATCATGATGATCATGAGAAATAAAAATGGCATCTAAATGATCTGGCAGCATCCAACCTTTGTCTTCACCAATCTCTAATGCACCACCTGCATCAAGTAAAAAACGCACTGGTTTTGACTGAGAATCTGCGGTGTAGGTCACTAAAATAGCGGCAGCGGTTTTTCGTCCTACACCACTCAGAATATTAATACTGACTTTCATGACGCACTCTCGAGCGACCAAGCTTGCCTTAAACGAACGTGATGCAAGCTCTCTAACATCATAGGTACATCGCTGTAAGCAAGTAAACGTTGGCCATTATTGAGTATCAATTCAATATCATAGCGTTCACCACGGTAAATACAGCCATGAACCCTTACAGCAAGTGTAGAATCGTCCGCACTAACGAAATCAATATCTTGAGGCCGGACCAACACAGCGCTGAACGTTGTGTCCGGTGAATATTCACGAATCAATTCATGTAATTTAGTACCACTTAGGTATTGCTGAGCAGCAACCCAAGCAACAGATAATACCGAACCTCGACCAATAAAATTCGCCAACCAGATATTTCTTGGTCTTACATACAATTCCTGAGGCGCCCCCCATTGCACCAGCTGACCTTTATTTAACACCGCAATTTTATCCGCCAGTGACATGGCTTCTGATTGATCATGGGTAACATACACTATGGTCGAACCAGTGCGTTGATGAAAAATTCTAAAGGTTTCTTCCATCGTCGCCCGCAGATGCCTATCTAGGTTGGCAAGTGGCTCATCAAACAACACCACATCGGGCTCGGTAACCAAACTTCGTGCTAAAGCCACTCGCTGGCGCTGTCCTCCACTTAACTGCGCTGGTAAACGATCGGCGTATTCTTCTAGCTGAACAATGTCTAATGCATTTTGGATACGCTGGTTGCGTTCCGCCATTGGTGTTTTTTGCACTTTAAGTGGATAACCAATGTTTTCTTTCACCGTCATATGTGGCCAAAGTGCATAAGATTGAAAAACCATTCCAAAATTTCTTTCTTCGGTTGGCACATGATGCTGCACACTAGAAAGACAGGTTGAACCATGAATAATCTGCCCATTTGAAACAGACTCAAAGCCAGCCAACATTCTTAAGATAGTCGATTTGCCACAGCCACTGGGCCCAAGTAAGGCAACAAATTCACCAGGCTCAATGGTTAGGTTCAAATCTTTAACAACTGGAGAGCCATGAAAAGACTTCTCAATGCCATCTAATACTAATCGTGCCATGGAATCACTCCTTTGGGCAGTCGAGAGGCAAACAGCCCCAGTAGAGACATAAGACCTACCACCAATATAACCACCAACACCGCAATGGCGGAGGCCAACACACTGTCACCACTTTCATCAAGATTAAAAATCAATACCCCCAAGGTTTCATTACCTGCACTCCATAACAAAGCGGAAACCGTTAGTTCATTAATCGAAATTAGAAACACCAAAAGCCCACCAGCAAAAAAGGCTGGAGCAGTAAGCGGCAAAATGATATCAAGTAGCCGCTGTATCGGCCGAGCTCCAGCTAACTGAGCAGCTTCTTCTAAAGCAGGATCCAGCTGTGACATTACGGTTAATACGGGCTTCAAGCAGACACTCAAAAAGCATGAAAGGTAGGCAAAGAAAATAATACCCAAAGTGCCATACAAGCTAACCTCAATAAATGGCAAAGGACTGGCAAACAACAAAATAAAAGCGATAGCTAAGACTATGCCAGGGATGGCATAAGGCACTTCAATCAAACTGGCAATCACCGCTCTGATTTGCATTGGCAAACGCATCAATAAATAGCCCAATGGCAAACACACCAGCATCAAGACGAAAGCACTAAAAAAAGCCAAAAGCATACTATTTTCAAAGGCTCTGAATGTAACGCCTTGCCGCCCTATCATTTCGTAAAATGCAGCAAAAGTAATAGTATCAGCGCTCAAAGGCACACCGAGAGCGGGCACTAATGCGCTCACAATCAGCGCCAATAAAGGCGCGACCAAGATAAAACACATTACCAGAGCCAACGCTATTTCAAAGGGCAGACGCCATTGTTTGAGGCGAAAAGAAAGTGTCTGCACCGTATGCCCTAGCAAAGCATAACGACTGCGATGTTGTAGCCATTGCTGTAACAACATACCCGCTAACACCAATAAAGCAATTATCATAGATAAGCTTGCTACTTGACTCAGCATCTGGTTACCAAATCCAGCCATTTGCTGATAAATCAAGGTTGGTAAAACAATATAGCCAGCAGGAATTCCTAACATCGCAGGAATACCAAAATTCCCCAACGACGACACAAAAGCTAACGCGGCACCAGCGACGATGGCGCTGCGACACAAGGGTAAAATAATATCGAGCCAAATTCGAAATTGCGACGCTCGAGATAATTGAGCCGCTTCTAATAAATCCTGTGGCAATGAAATCAACTGGGTACGCAATGCCAAAAACACCAAGGGGGCACTTTGTATGCCCAACAACAAAGCAATACCTTGCGCCGAATACATAGGGTGTGGGCTGCCTAATGATGGCGCAATGTTCAGCGTATTCAAAATAGGGCTTGCTGGACCAAATAGTTGCAGCCAACACAATGCCGTCACTTGCGGCGGAATCATCATTGGCAACATAAAACAAAAAACCCAAATAGCACGACCACGGATGTTAGTTAAGGTCACCACAAAACCAAAGCCACAACCCAGAATAACCGCTATCAGTGTGCCCAACCCTGACGTGTAAAAACTATTATGCAGAGCAGTCCAAGTACGCTCACTACGTAACACGTCAGACAAAGGTGAAGACAAGGGAAAAGTCATATGACTCAAGGCTTCTATCAATAGGCGCAAACTGGGCAATAAACTCAAAATTGCAATCAAGATGAAGAGTCCAACGGACAACAAACGTAATTGGCTGTCCGTTGGTACTCCACCCCATAAGTGTCTTTTTATTGACCACAAAGTCAGCATAACAGGGGCCTTCTTGCTTAACCTTCGAAGATTTTACTGAAGCGCTCTTTATTCGCTTCATTATCACGCAAAGTTTTTGCCGCATCGAACGGCATCAAACGAATGTCAGCTCGCTTAGGGAAACCAGCAGGTACGCCAATATGATGACGAGCCGGTAAGTATCCCTGTTTTAAAACCAATTCCTGACCTTCTTTTGATAAGAGGAAATCAACAAAACGCTTTGCTGCTTCTTTGTTTTTCGCCTCTTGCATAATCGCCACAGGTTCAGTGACCATGGTGACGCCCGTTTTAGGAAAAATAAACTCAATTGGCGCGCCCTTCGCCGCTTCACGAATAGCCAAAAAATCCACTATCACGCCATAAGGTTTCGTCCCAGAAGCTACCGCTTTTAATACCCCGCCATTGCCTCCCTGAGCCATTGCTTGGTTATCATGTAGTTGCTCGTAATATTTCCAACCTAATGACTTATCATCTGTTAAGGTTGCAAGGTGAATCAGCGCAGCACCAGAATACAATGGACTTGGCATCGCCACTTGATTTTTATAATCAGATTTAACCAAATCAGACCAATCGCTAGGATGTTGAGTGGCTTTCTTATGACGAACAATACCTGTAGTGATCAGCTTAGTACCATAGTAATAACCTTCTTTACTGTATAAACTGTCTTCGTACTGCCCTCTTTCAGGACTTAAGTATGGCAGCAAATAACCATCCTTAACCATAGACTCCATAGTGACACTATCGGCAATAAGCAGCACATCGGGCTTCACTACACCAGATGAAAGCTCTGCTCGCAGTTTGGTCATCAGTTTAGTGGTGCCATCACGAACCCACTCAACCTTTATGTCTGGATTAGCTTTCTCAAAGGCGTCCACTGTCATTTGAGCATCTTTATTCGGCTGACTGGTATACAAGGTCAGCGTGTCTTGTGCTTGAGCCATTAAAGGAAGCATTAATGCCGCAGCGCATATCAATAACGTTTTCTGAAGCAACATGGGAAAAACTCTCTTTCAATAAAGGAGTTGCAACAATAACGCCATAATTTGACACTATAATTACGAAATACTTTCGTTTAATAAGACTTTTCTTTCGTTTCGAAAGAAGCAATTAAATCAATGTGGTAAGCAATGAACCAACGTCATCATGATATTGTGCAATGGATAAATATTAATGGTCGGCAGAGCCTACAAGCAGTAGCAGAAAAATATAATGTATCCGTCCAAACGATACGCTCAGATATACGAATTCTGGCCGAAAAGGGATTGGTTCTTCGCAGCCACGGTGAAGTCATTCCATTCCCCCATAGAGAAAACATCAGTTTTGATCAAAGACGCATTCGCAATGCGATCGGTAAACAGCGTATTGCGGAACTATGTCGAAGCAAAATAGCGGATTATCAAACCCTTTTCCTAGGGAGTGGTTCGAGCGTAGCTGAAGTGGCCACTCAACTCATTGGCCTACAAGGCTTACAAGTCATGACAAGCAACCTTCATGCTGCTCGAAATTTGTGCGAGCACCCTGATTGTGAACTGACTGTTTCTGGTGGACGCATTAGAATGCGAGACCAAGACGTCATTGGCGGCGACGCTATGCGTTTTTTCCAACGCTATCGAGCCGATATCGGCATTTTTTCAGTCGCCGCAGTAAACAAACATGGGCAATTATTCGATTTTACCGATGAAGAAGTGATGGCTAGAGAAGCCTTAGTTGAACATAGTCATTACCGTATATTGATAATCGATAGCACCAAATTTGATAAAGAATCGCGCTGTTTGTGGGGGAAAGTGACCGATTATGACTGTGTTATCACAGATCAGCAGCCCTCAGCGACCCTATTAAGTCAATTACATTACCAAGGTGTTGATGTTCTTTTTTAAAAACTATTGAAAGTTTTTAAAGTTACTTTAAAGCTTTTAAATAATGAAATTTGCAATTTGTAAATAATGCTTGTACTACTAACAAAGAGTTATAAGCTAATATCGACTCCTTTTAAATTGTAGTGAATAGATTGAGGTTTAACATGAAGTCACCCATTAAGATTCGCCAACAAATTTATCTGGGCTTATTGGCCATTTTATTGCTCGCCCTCGCCTGTATCTATTTGGTTATAGAGTTAAAAGTAAAACCAGACTTAACCGCCGAAAGGCAAAAACAAATTTCAACCAATCAAGCTGCTCTCAGCGATCTTTTGGATGCAAAACTAGAAAAAATTCAACTACTCACCAGCACACTGGCTTTGGCAGGCTCACAACTTCCCAAAGAAGTAGCTTTGTTTAAAAAACTCTTCCCAAGCATTATCAACAACCACAATGACACCAGTATCGCTGGAGGGGGGATCTGGCCAGAGCCATCTGCCTTTACTCCAGGCGTTGACCGACGCAGCTTCTTTTGGGGTAGAGATGGCGCACAAATGTCTTACTTAGACGATTACAACGACCCTGCAGGCAGTGGCTATCACAATGAAAGCTGGTATACCGTCGGTAAAACCACGCCGGTGGATCTATGCGCATGGTCGGAAGCCTATATAGATCCCATAACTCAAATTCCCATGGTAACTTGTACCATTCCGATGAAGGAACAAAATAACTTCACCGGGGTGTCCACGGTTGACATGAAGTTAGACGGTGTCACTAAGTCACTTGAAGGGTATGGCAAAGATAATCAGGGCTACGTGTTTGCTCTTGATCATATCGGTCAAATACTAAGCTTTCCTAAGGACAAAGTGGATCTCGTCAAATCCGATGGCAGCATGCTAACAAGCCAAGAGCTTGGGGAAAAACTTCCGTGGCTCAAGCCCGTTTTGATTGAAGTAAAAGACGAAAATATCATCGTATCTTTGGATCATGATGAGTTTTTAGGTGGTCCAGCTTATGTAAACTTAATGCGTCATCCAGAAACAGGTTGGACCATTGGTTTGGTGGTGCCTAAAGATCGCATGACCGAAATAGCGCAAAACATGGGCCTGTTTCTCATGCTCACTATTGGCGCATTATTAATCCTTGTTGGCCTTATTGCTGCAGGTTTTTTCCGCAGCTTACTCAATAAAATCACTCAAACTCGTGACCAAATTCAGGAATTAACAGATGGTGGCAGTACTCAGGCTCTTGCCGTTGGAAAACTGAATGAATTAGGAGAGCTACGTTTGGCAGTCAATGCCTATGGTGACAAACTCAAACAGCTACTGTCCCAAATTCATAAAGAATCTGAAAAGTTAGTCAATGACGCAGGTAGCCTAAATACATTCAGCAATAACTTCCTTGCAAAAGCCAACAGTCTAAGTGACGAAAACACCACCCTTGCCGCCGCAACCGAAGAACTGGGCGCCACCTCCCACGATGTGGCTATATACGCCAACGAAACAAAGGACACAGTGGAACGCATTCATAAGGATATCCTCAGCAGCGGACACGAAATGGATACCGTCATTTCCACTATGCGTAGCTTAATGTCTGCCATGACCAACGCGCAAACCAGCATTCTCAAATTAGATGAAGACAGTCGTCAAGCCAATGGCATGTTAAGTGTTATTAGGGACATTGCTGAACAAACTAATTTGCTGGCATTAAATGCCGCCATAGAAGCTGCACGAGCAGGAGAGACCGGACGAGGCTTTGCCGTGGTGGCCGATGAAGTACGTAATCTTGCTGCCAAAAGTGAAAGTTCAGCGGTAGAAATTGAACAAGTGCTTAATCGTCTGCAAATAGCGTCAAAAGAATCGGTCGATTCCATGCAGCTTGGATACAGTGAAACTGAAAAAGCCGTTTCTACAGCCGAATCAACCGCGACGCATTTGCAAAGCGTAGTATCCGCTTTTTCACAAATTACAGATCAAGCAACCCAAATTTCTGTAGCGGCCAGTGAACAGCAGAAGGTATCGCAAGAATTGAGTATGTTTGTGGCGCGTTTACAGGAGTTAACCAGTAGTAATGCCAGCGACTCTAATCAACTCAGTAACATGAGCCAAGAAATCGACGCCATCGCCCAACGCTTAAATGCCCTAAGGTAAAATGTAAAAAGCGCATTAAACAATAGCGCCATGGGTTTCACAATCGGTGGCGCATAATGCAAAGTGTGTTTACCTTTAAAGATAAGGCCAAAATCGCTCTATTAATTTGTGAATTTTCCCCTTGTAAGGTGGAGTAATGAAAGCAAGGCCATTGAAACCGGACTTTCTCAACACCGCTTTGTGGTGTGAGAAGGTTTGGAACCCCTCTTGAGCATGATAAGCACCTAGGCCCGAATCCCCTATCCCCCCAAACGGCAAATCTGGCTGGGCCACATGAATCAAGGCATGATTTATTACTAAACCACCACTGGCAACTTGCTGCTCACAAAAGGTTTCATCTGCTGCGTTCTGTGTAAATAAGTACATAGCCAAAGGGCGCGGCCTTTGCTTAATAAATTGGTAAGCTTCGGACAATTTACGGTAGGTTTTAATGGGTAAAATTGGTCCAAAAATTTCGTCTTGCATGACATCAAGATCCTCTTTCATTTGATGCAAAACATGCATAGCCAATTTACCATCAAGGGTTTCAGGGCCCTGCGGCATAACATTCTCACAGTCAGCACCTGACTGTTTCGCTTGCTCTAAATAGCCTTGCAGACGCGCCAACTGACGATCATTAATGATGCTTGTGTAATCCGCACTAGCAATACCTTGAGGGTACAAGCGTTTTACTACTAATTTAATCTGTTCGATTAACGCTGCTTTTTGTCCTTCGTGACACAATACATAATCTGGCGCAACACAGGTTTGGCCTGCATTCAACAGTTTGGCAAACACCAGCTTTTTAGCCAGGTCTTCAATGTCCGCTGAAGGTGTCATTAACAAGGGCGACTTGCCACCCAACTCCAGAGTAACAGGTGTTAAATGTTCGGCAGCATTTTTCATCACGACGCGCCCCACATTGGTTGAACCAGTAAACAGCAAGTGATCAAACGCAAGTTGACTAAAGTCATTTGCTACTTCTGCTTCACCTTGTATGACTTGTACCCACTCTTCACCTAGAGCGGTATGTAAAATCTGCATCAGCACCTCATTTGTCGCAGGGCAAAATTCGGAAACTTTCAGCATCACTCTATTACCCGCTGCGATGGCGCCAACAATCGGACCAAGCGATAACAGCACGGGATAGTTCCATGGTGAAATGACGCCGACTAAACCTTTCGGCTGATACATAACCTTGGCTCGCGCAGGCAAACTCGTGATGTGAACGGAACGCTTACTTGGGCGCATCCATTTCGCCAGATGTTTCAGCGCATGTTTGATTTCACCAAACAAAGGCACTAGCTCAATTAACCTCGACTCCACTGGCGACCTATGACCAAAATCTTGCTGTAAAGCAGCCAAAAGAGGCGTTTCAAATTCACGCACACTTTGCTTTAGATTTTGCAAAAGTTGACGACGTAACGTCTCAGATGGATAAGGTACCTGCCGACTCAGCTCATGTAGGCGTTCAAAACTAAGTCGACTATCTTGTATGGAGTCTTGTTTGGAGGAATGTTTACTGCTCACTAAGTTTGCCTCTTTTGGTACTTATTATTGTTTTGTTCATTATCAGTCGGCGAAAGATTTTTTCGTGATTTTTTTATTATTTGGTGTGGGTTGACTACACTTTAGAACATCAAGCATAGAAGCAAGGAGCACATTATGGCAACCATACTTTGTTATGGTGATTCTCTCACCTGGGGAAGTGTACCCAGCGGTGGACGTTTTCCACCTCATTTAAGATGGCCAAATATTTTAAATAAACTCCTTGGCACTGAGCATCATGTTATTAATTTCGGTTTGCCAGGTCGTACTACGATCTGGAACGATCCCTTTTTAGAGGGGCGTAATGGATTAACCTACTTACAAGCAGCACTGGAAACCTTTGGCCCGGTAGATTGGTTGATCATTATGCTAGGCACAAATGATCTGAAGCGACATTTTAATGTGGGAGCGTTCGAGGCTGCCAAAGGTGTTGAAAAGCTGATTGAAAAGTCCAAAATGCCCAATAGACAAGGGTTCGCCAATCCACAATTGCTCATCATTGCGCCGCCTAATATCTTATCCCCAACCGGAGCCATGGCAGAAAGCTTTAATGGTGCGACAGAAAAGTCACAATACTTCCATCAACATTATCAAGATATCAGTACTCAAAACCACTGCCTTTTTTTAAATTCCGCAGGGATATTACAACCCAGTGAAGTGGATGGGGTTCATCTTGACACCAAAGCAAATGAGCAACTAGCAGACGCTGTGTATCAGGTATTAGCTGTGCATCTATAATACTAAATCAATGTTTTTATTAGCTTTTTATTTTCTCTCTACTGAGAAAAATCATTGCCTTGGGTAAGTCTAGATACTCGCTCAACCTACTAACAGCTCATGACATACTTTCAAGATCTAAAATATCACTCTACTTCATGTCAATTACCTAAAATAAATCTGTCTAAAAATCAGTCTCTTATTAAAAAGATCATTTCAATCAACACTTTTCCGTCCCGCGCACCAATTTCGTTCACAAAGTTATCCACAGGTGGCTGTGAGTGTTAGGTGGGTAATTTTTTATCTATCAATGACATTCAATCACCACTGTATGACAGAATTTGTTGCCAAGTGCATCTCACATTTTTTAACCTAAGCCTTAATATAATAATTCATTCAAATCGCTTAAGGACGCCAGAAAATGAAAGTAAGCTTTATCGGTCTCGGCACCATGGGTTATCCAATGGCAGGACATCTTAGCCAAGCGGGCCATTCCGTAGTCGTTTATAACCGTACTACAGAGAAGGCTCGCAAGTGGTGTGCAACCTATGCAGGTCAATTCGCAGAAACGCCAGCCAAAGCTGCGGCGGAATCAGACATAGTATTCACCTGTGTGGGCAATGATGATGATCTTAGATCCGTTTATTTAGGCCCTCATGGCGCCTTTGAAAAGGCACGTCCAGGGACGCTTTTTATCGATCACACAACAGCGTCAGCAGAAGTGGCCAAGGAATTACATAAAGCCGCTCAAAAAAAAGGCTTTGATTTTATGGATGCCCCCGTCTCTGGAGGACAAGCCGGTGCGGAAAATGGCGTACTGACCATTATGATAGGCGGTAGTGAAGACTTACTGGCTAAAGCCAAACCTGTGTTGGATTGCTACGCGCAAGCCACCAGCTTAATGGGCGAAGTAGGACAGGGGCAAATCACCAAGATGGTTAATCAAATATTAATTGGTGGTGTTTTATCAGGCTTATCGGAAGGTATTCGCTTTGCTCAACAGGCCAACTTGGACATCACCAAATTGGTCGATACATTGAAATATGGTGCCGCAGGATCATGGCAGCTGGAAAACCGCGGTGAAACCATGGCCAAAGACCAATTTGATTTTGGTTTTGCCATTGAGTGGATGCACAAAGACTTGAGTTTGTGTCTGGCACAAGCCAACAAGATGGGCGTGAGCTTACCACTGACACAGGAAGTTGATGAGAAATATCAGCAACTAATAGAGGCTGGTCGTGGTCGCCAAGATACCTCGGTTTTGATTAAGGCAGAGGAAAATTAATCCCACCCAAAGTTGGCCAACAAGTCTCTCTATGAATGATTTGTTGGCCGTAACCAATGCTTATTTCCTATCAATTTTTACCCATTTTCTAACTTATAAAAAATATTATTTGCACTTTTCTGCCACTTTTCCTACTCCTGAACACTCGTCTGAAACACACATAATTCAAGGTTTTACGTCTGATATCGAAAATAGGTATTCGTTACACGTATAGGGCATATCGTAATTTCGATTGGTCATTTAGCTCAGCTTAAGTACCCTTCAATGACGCTGCTTTGACAGTCTACTCATTAGACACGTCAGATGGCTAAAGGGGGCTCATGGATGAGGCAGAACAACCCCATTCAAACTTAGCGTTTGGATGGGGTTTGTTTTCTTAACAAAGGGTCTTCTCCCACCGAAATCACAAAAGTAACGAATACCTTAATTCAACTTCTCACGTGCAGGTCACGAATATAATTATGTTAATGGAGAGTTAAAATGAAAAAAGGGCTAGCAAAACTAACGCTCGCGCTGATGACAACAGGTGCAATTAGTGCAACTGCTCAAGCAGCAACCACTCTAGTTTACTGCTCAGAAGGCAGTCCTGAAGGTTTTAACCCAGCGTTTTATACTTCTGGTACCACGTTTGATGCCAGTTCTAAAAACATGTTTAATCGCTTGATGGAATTCAAACTAGGCACCACAGAAACTGAACCAGGCTTAGCCACTGGCTACGATGTGTCTGCCGATGGTTTGGAATACACTTTTTATCTGCGCAAAGGTGTGAAATTCCATTCCTCAAAATCTTTCAAGCCGACTCGTGACTTCAACGCGGACGATGTAGTCTTCACCTTTGACCGCCAATGGAACAAAAACAACCCATATCATACTGTATCTAATGGTTCCTATGAGTACTTCAACGGCATGGGCATGGGCGACCTCATTAAAGACATAGTGAAAGTCGACGACTACACAGTGAAGTTTGTTCTTAACCAGCCAGAAGCCCCTTTCATTGCCAATCTGGCCATGGACTTCGCCTCTATCTTTTCTAAAGAGCAAGCGGATTATTTAATGGAAAAAGGGACACCTGAACAACTGGATATTGACCCAGTGGGCACAGGCCCATTCCAAAAAGTGCAATATCAAAAAGACTCTTTGATTCGTTACACAGCGTTCAAAGACTACTGGCGAGGCAAGGCTAAAATTGATCGTCTTGTTTTCTCTATCACACCAGACGCTTCGGTACGATACGCTAAGTTAAAAGCAGGCGAATGTGACGTCATGCCTTACCCAAACCCTGCTGATTTGGAGCAAATGAACCAAGACCCAAACATCAATCTGATGAGCCAAGAAGGCTTGAACGTGGGTTATTTGGCCTTCAACACGCTGAAAAAACCCTTTGATAACGTAAAAGTTCGTCAGGCATTAAACCTAGCAACAGACAAGAGCGCCATCATTGATGCGGTTTTCCAAGGCGCAGGTAAAGTGGCGAAAAACCCGATCCCACCAACTATGTGGTCTTACAATAACAACATAGTGGATTACCCTTACGACCCTGTGAAAGCGAAAAAGCTATTGGCTGAAGCGGGCTACCCTGACGGTTTTTCAACCAATATCTGGGCCATGCCAGTACAACGCCCATACAACCCAAATGCCCGCCGTATGGCGGAAATTATTCAAGAAGATTGGTCAAAAGTGGGCGTAAAAGCGGAAATCGTTTCTTACGAATGGGGGGAATATTTAAACCGTTCTAAGAAAGGTGAGCACGAAACCCTATTACTAGGATGGACGGGGGACAACGGTGACCCAGACAACTTCCTATACGTTTTATTAGGTTGTGATGGTTTAGGCGGCTCAAACCGTGCCCAATGGTGTAACGAAGAATTCAACAACTTGTTGTTGGACGCTAAACGTACCTCTGATAAAGCGCAGCGCACAAAAGACTACGAGCAAGCTCAAGTGGTATTCAAACGTGAAGCGCCTTGGATCACAGTGGCTCATTCAGTGGTGTATGAACCCATCCGTAAAGAAGTCAAAGGCTACAAAATAGACCCTCTCGGTGGTCACTACTTCTACAACGTCAGTAAATAAGTTGTCCTAATTTGGGCACAAACCCAACCTGCTTGCTGGGACGCAAGCAGGTATTTTATTGAGCCAGTGAGTCCTCGTTCAGTAAAAAACATGAGAGCCAGTCCGACTATGTTCCAGTTTATTTTTCGCCGTTTAAGTTTGGTCGTACCTACCTTTATCGGTATTACGCTACTGACGTTTACTCTGATCCGTCTTATTCCGGGAGACCCTATCGAAGTCATGGCCGGTGAGCGCGGTGTAAGTGCAGAACGCCATGCCGAATTAAGCGCCCAATTAGGTTTTGATCAGCCTTTGTACATTCAATATTTTCGTTATGTGGGCGGCGTATTACAGGGGGATCTTGGTCATTCCTTGATTACCAAAGAGCCTGTAATGAAAGAATTTTTAACCTTGTTTCCAGCCACTATTGAGCTGGCTTTTTGTGCTGCTATCTTTGCCATATTAGTGGGCCTGCCAGCCGGTATCATTGCCGCCGTGAAACGAGGAACCTTTTTTGATCATTCTGTGATGACGGTGTCTCTCACAGGTTATTCTATGCCGATTTTCTGGTGGGCTTTATTGCTCATGTTGGTGTTCTCCGTCACCCTAGGTTGGACACCAGTATCAGGACGAGTAGACGTGATTTATTGGATCGACGATGTGACTGGTTTTATGATGATCGATTCCTTGTTATCAGATGAAACTGGGGCTTTCACTTCAGCGGTTTCACATTTGATATTGCCAAGTATTGTCTTGGGCACCATTCCCATGGCGGTGATTGCCCGTATGACACGTTCTTCTATGTTGGAAGTGCTCAGTGAGGACTACATTCGTACCGCACGAGCAAAAGGCATTGCCCCATGGCGTGTGATCATTATTCACGCTTTACGCAACGCTTTGATTCCTGTTATTACCGTGATTGGTTTACAGGTTGGTATCCTATTATCTGGTGCCATTCTTACTGAAACGATTTTCGCTTGGCCAGGTATCGGTAAATGGTTAATCGAATCGATTGGGCGTCGAGATTATCCTGTTGTACAGGGCGGTATTTTAATCGTGGCTTGTATCATCATTGCCGTAAACTTGCTGGTCGACATTGCCTACGGCATTGTCAATCCACGTATTCGACACAGTAAATAAAAGGGCGCCAATATGTCTTCTCAAACTCTAAGTGCGCCAGCACCAAAAACACCATTACAAGAATTTTGGTATTACTTCAGTAGCAACAAGGGAGCGCTTGCTGGATTCGTCCTTATATTGATTATTTTCTTCACGGCCATTTTTGCTCACTGGATAGCGCCTCATTCACCGTCCCAACAATACCGTGACGCCTTATTATTGCCTCCTGTTTGGTTAGAAGGTGGCCATTGGTCATATGTTTTAGGTACCGATGATGTGGGTCGTGACATTCTATCGCGTCTTATTTACGGTTCTCGTTTGTCCATTTCTGTCGGCATTGTGGCCGTGACCGCCAGTTTAATCATGGGGATTTTATTAGGTTTGGTCGCTGGCTATTGCAAAGGCATCGTGGATACCATGATCATGCGTATTGTCGATATCATGCTGGCCATGCCAAGTCTGTTGTTGGCCATTGCCATTGTTGCCATTTTAGGCCCCAGCATTGTCAATGCCGCCTTGGCCATCTCCATTGTTTCTTTACCACATTATGTACGTTTAACTCGCGCCGCAACCATGACGGAAATGTCGAAAGACTATGTCACTTCCTCACGGGTTATTGGTGCCGGTCCATTGCGGCTAATGTTTATCTGCATTCTGCCAAACTGTTTAGCGCCTTTGATTGTGCAAGCCACTCTGGGCTTTTCCACCGCGATTCTCGATATGGCAGCATTGGGATTCCTCGGTTTAGGCGCACAACCGCCAACTCCTGAATGGGGATCTATGTTGTCCGATGCTCTACAGTTTGTACAACGTGCATGGTGGGTAGTGACCTTCCCTGGATTAATGATTTTAATCACAGTGTTGGCATTCAACTTAATGGGTGACGGTTTACGTGACGCCCTTGACCCTAAATTAAAGCAGTAGGAGAGGCCAAATGTCATTACTAGAACTGAATAACTTAAGCGTACAATTTGGTCAATTCCAAGCCGTTGATAACATCAGTTACCAAGTGGAAGAAGGCGAAGTATTAGGGATTGTCGGCGAATCTGGATCGGGAAAAAGTGTCAGTTCTCTGTCCATCATGGGACTGATTGACTACCCAGGAAAAGTCCAAGCAGAGCAACTCAGCTTTAATGGCCAAGATTTATTAGCCATGCCGGAAAAGCAACGTCGTCAGCTAACCGGCTCTGACATTTCGATGATTTTCCAAGACCCAATGACCAGCTTAAACCCTTGCTTTACTGTGGGTTATCAAATCATAGAAGCCCTTAAAACTCACCAAGGTGGTAGTAAAAAAGAGCTAAAAGCACGTGCCATTGAACTGTTAACGCAAGTGGGTATTCCCGCCCCAGAGTCGCGCTTGAGAAACTATCCTCATCAATTGTCAGGCGGTATGAGCCAAAGGGTGATGATCGCCATTGCCATTGCTTGCAATCCGAAGTTGTTGATCGCCGATGAGCCGACAACCGCACTGGATGTCACCATTCAAGCACAGATCATCGATTTATTAATTGCATTACAGCGTAAGCAACAAATGGGCTTAGTGCTGATTACTCATGATCTTGCTTTAGTAGCTGAGGTGGCTGATCGAGTGATCGTCATGTACGCAGGTCAAATCGTCGAATCCGGCCCAGCCAGCGAGGTATTTTCCGCACCAAAACACCCTTATACACAAGCCTTATTGGCTTCCTTACCAGAATCCGCAGCAGGCAAAGCCCGCTTAGATGCCTTATCTGGTGTTGTACCTGGTCAATACGATAGACCACAAGGCTGTTTATTGAGTCCTCGTTGCCCTTATTCCAGCGCACATTGCCAGCAAGTAGAACCTGACAATCAAGGTGACTTATCTCGCCAGGTGAAGTGCCACACGCCACTAGACAAAGAAGGGAGACCTGCCGCATGAGTCAACAAGAGTACATTCTTGATGCGCAAGCGCTCAAACAACACTATCAAGTCAAACAAGGCATGTTCAAGCCCAATGCCGTAGTGAAAGCGGTGGATGGCATCAGCTTTCAATTAGCAAAAGGCAAAACCCTAGCCATTGTCGGTGAGTCCGGTTGCGGAAAATCCACTCTAGGTCGTATGCTGACTATGATAGAAACACCAACATCCGGTCGTTTAGCACATCTAGGTGAAGACTTATTAAGTTTAAGCAAAGCTGCCCAAGCCAAGCTTAGACAAAAGATTCAGATCATCTTCCAAAACCCATATGGTTCGCTCAATCCACGCAAAAAGATTGGTAGCATTTTAGAAGAACCCTTGGTGATCAATACTAAGATGTCTCAGCATGAGCGCAAGCAAAAGGCCTTAGATATGATGACCAGGGTCGGCTTGAAAACGGAACATTATAATCGTTACCCGCACATGTTTTCCGGTGGTCAACGCCAACGCATTGCCATCGCTCGAGGACTTATGCTGGACCCAAGTGTCATAGTCGCAGATGAGCCCGTTTCTGCTTTAGACGTGTCAGTACAAGCTCAAGTACTGAATTTGATGATGGACTTACAACAAGAACTGAACTTGAGCTATGTATTCATTTCCCATGATTTGTCTGTGGTTGAGCACATTGCTGATGACGTCATGGTGATGTACTTAGGTAAAGTGGTTGAAAAAGGCAGCAAAGCGGATTTATTCCAAAACCCTAAGCACCCTTATACTGTAGCGCTCTTATCCAGTACGCCACAGTTGTCGCCAGACAAGCGTCGACAGCGCATTAAATTGCAAGGCGAACTGCCATCCCCACTTAACCCCCCTTCAGGTTGTGCTTTTCATGGACGCTGCGAATACGCAAATGACCGTTGTCGTCAGGAGGTGCCTGAGCTTCAAGAAGAAACATCCGGTCATCTTATCGCCTGTCACGGTATCGCAGAACAACGCCTCTCTATTCCAAAAGCAAATTAAGAAAGCGACAAATAAACCTTCTGAACATCCGTCTTAACAAAGAAACGCAAAAACCCAGCGAGTATTTTGCGCCCATATGGGCGCTTTTTTATTTATAAATTTTCTTCATAAAGTTTGGTTATTTAAACTTTTTCGCGGTATAAAAGATATGTCATCGAATCAGGACGGTTCGACTTAATAAAGCCAAAGGACAGGCGCCATGCGAATCCCACTTATTCGACCTAAGACTTCTACCACATTATTACCCATTGTCATTTTACTGGCGCGTGCTTTATCAGACTTCATTAGTGCATTGAATATGATAGTGTTGTCCGCTTTTATCTTTTTAACGCAGAAAAACGCTTATGAATTGAGTCTTTTTTTCGCTGCGGCCGTCATCGGAGGAAGTGCTGCTAGCTTAATAGGTAAACGACTGAGTAAAGGAACTCCCACAAACTTTAGTATAATTGGCTTAAATATTCTTAGAGGTTTGCTATTACTGAGTTTGATTCTAATTCCAATTCATTTAATGATTTTCATTCTACCCATAGTAGGATTTCTTGGTGGTTTATCTAATACCTTATTTATCATTGTATTTAATAGTCGTTTGCCTTATTGGATTAGAGCCCAAAAGCGTACCAAGATGAATGCCGCAATCATCGCTTGCTCCGCCATAGCAGCCATTTTAGCCGGTATGAGCTCTGGTCTATTAGTGAATTTTTTTCTCTACCAAGGCGTGCTGATGTTAAATGCTACCCTGTATTGTTTGGTAGCAGGACTCTTCTATCTGGTACACCAATTTTCTGCTCAAACAATCTTTGCCGACTCACAAGCTACTCAAGCAAATAAAGCAACTCTTGCTCCACATTCGATCAACCGAACTTCATCAAAACGCTTTATGATAGGCATATTAATCATGGTGTTTCTGGTCAGTTTTGCCAATGCCTTCCACCAGCTTGGGTTTCCTGATTTAGCCAAGTTATTGTCACCTGAAAATCTCAGTCAAAGCTTAGGTTACTTAATGTCTGCATGGGGAATAGGTAAATTTTTAGGCGCCTTTGCTTTAACCCGTACCTTAAAAATCCAAAGCAACACAGCCCTGCTCGTGGTGTTTTTTTTGTCTGTTCTAGTGATGTCAAACGGCTTTATTCTCACCTTTCAACAAAGCACTTTGCATTGGGCATTGGTGTGCATCTTAATCGCTGGAATGGGTGAAAGTGGCGTAGAAGTCAGTCAAATATCCATCGTTCATAGACAGGTGCAACAACGCCATACATTACTTTTTAGTTACTTATCTTTTACAAAAATGATCGCAGGCGCATTAGGCGCGATTATTGCCGGTCAATGCTATCGCTTTTACTCTTTCCCCCAAGTCATCTTTATATTACAAATTTGGATCTTACTCGCCTTAATCATTATTGTTATTTCACTCAACTTACTTCCAAAACACTCATTTTTTAGTAACAAATTTTTTTCTAGAAATCTTTAGGCATAGGATGAATTTAACGAGAGAGAAAAAATGCTTAAACTATTGTTTAATATTGCAAAGAATTGTTTTTATTTATAGGTTATTTGCATAAATAAATTTAAATCGTAGTAATAATTCGTTATAAGTAAATTCCAAGCACTAAAATTGTGTTTCATTAGTAGTGGAAATACCGCCCTATGTCAGAAGGATTATTATGAAGTTATCGAAACAGCTCGCTATCATTATCGCCTGTGCGGCAATGGGTTTGATTATTCTAGGTGCCGTCGCACTAGAAACATTACGAAGTAATTTGTTAGACAGTGGTAAACAGGAAATTCAAACCATACTGACATTAGCAAAAGCTCAAGCCAACCATTACATCGAGCTTGAACAAGCAGGCAAACTGTCCCGAGAAGAGGCGGAAGAAAAAGTAGTAGAAGTCTTATCCAACATGCGTTTTGATGCTTCCTATATTTGGGCCAACGATAATAATAGCCTGTCGCGCGTGCATCCTAAGGCAGAGAAAATAGGCACTCCACAAAAATCCTATAAGTCTGATTTAGCTAAACTGCAGAACATCGATTTCGCCATTAAGACAGGCAAAAGTTCGAAACCAGGAACGAAAGAAAAAATATATAAAATCAATGGCATGACTAAGCTTGATGGTTGGAATTGGGTGATTGGTTTTGGCATTTATATGGACGATGTGAATAAAAAGTTCATTCAGTCAGCCATTTCATTCAGCATCATCAGTATCCTAATCCTTGCAGCCATAATAGGGGTCGCTATTTTCATTGCTCGATCTATTCTTCACAGCATTGGTGGTGAACCAAGCTATGCTATGAAGGTTACCAGTAGCATTGCCGATGGCTATCTAAATGAAACCATTGAAGGAAAATTCACTGACAATAGTCTGCTTGGATCGATTTCACGTATGCAGAAGTCGCTACAGGAAATGGTGCGCAACATAAACAAGGGGTCCGCTCTATTAACGCGCTCAACCAATTCATTAAATGAACAAATGGTGCAAATTTCTGAAGCGTCTAAAAATTCTTCTGATGCCTCTTATTCTACGGCTTCCGCTATTCAGGAATTGTCTAGCTGTATCGAAGAGATCGCCAACAGTGCACGTAATACTGAAAGAAACTCAGAAGAATCGTCTAAGTTGTCAATTCAAGGCGAAGAAGTGGTGCAAAAATCAGCGCAAAGCATCAATGAAATTTCCAATCAAATCACTCGTTCTACAGAAGAAATCGACAGTCTTCAGAAACGCTCTTTGCAGATCGGTAACATTGTTGATGTGATTAGAGATATTGCTGAGCAAACTAACTTATTAGCACTTAACGCAGCAATAGAAGCCGCGCGTGCAGGTGAGCAAGGTCGTGGCTTTGCCGTGGTAGCGGATGAAGTTCGCACCTTGGCATCACGAACGGCGTCAGCGACTTCTGAGATCACCGAAACCATTAACATAGTTCAGTCCGAGACAGAAAACGTCGCCAAAACCATGCAGGCGATTTTACCTAAGGTAGAGGAAAGCGTGACAAGCTCCAGTGAAGTCAGCAAAATGCTAACCAGTATTCGCGCAGGCACCGACGAAACCTTGAACAAAATTCGTGGCGTGTCACATGCCTCTAACGAGCAAAATAAAGCCACTGAGAGCTTGGCTCAGCATGTGGAAGAGATTTCCAACATGGTTAATGAAACGGCTCAAGCGGTTATCAATTCGAAAAATAGCGTTACTGAACTGGATGAATTGGCGGTCGAACTGCATCAAAGCGTCAGTTATTTCAAAATCTAATTCACTGTTAATGAAGCACTTTCTAAACAGTAAAAAAGCCAAGTCAGAATGATGACTTGGCTTTTTAGTCCCTGCGGGGTTAGGGTTAGTCCTGTGGGTTAGTTTTGCAAAACATGCTCTACGCTGCGCCAATCAACAATTTTGAAGTTTTGCTTTTCGGCCTGATACTCTTCATCCAAGTTATACCAGTCTTGCGCTAAGAATAAACCATGAGGATACTGCTCCCCTAGGTTGGCCGTCACTGCGTGAATACCATCTGTATCACTACTGCCATCCACTCCTTTGTCATCGTCACCTATGATAGCGAAGCTCGCTAAATAGCGGTCATCATTGTCCAAATCATAAATAGCGTAAGTATTGTTACCTTGGCTAGAAGCAATCAGGTAATTCTCTTTGCCATTTTGATACAAGGTCAAACCTTCAATGTCATCCACCAATTGTTTGCCATCCACTGCGGCAAATAGGCTTGCTTCAGTACTCGCCGTTTCGTCGGCTTGGAATGCCCAAATAGCCACATCTTCTTCACCCACATACAATATGCCAGCGGCATCGTCTGCCACACAACCTTCTGGTTGAGAATTCACTTGTAAACGACGTACCACTTCTCCTTCGATGCCCGCTTTTGTGGCCGTAAGACGCCATTGCTCTATGACACCGTTTTTGCCGTTCATAAAGGCATACACTTGTCCGCTTTTCGCCGTGTACATGCACAAGCCATATACTTCATCCACACCTGAAACGAACTCAGCGGCTGCTTCATGACGCTGTTTGCCCACTGCCTTAAGTGGCTGAATCGGTTCCTCGCCAGCTTGGATCCTATACAAGGCCAAGGTATTTAAGTCTCGATTGGAAGCGGTAGCCAAAGCGAATTCTGAACCGTCCCAATCCGTCATGGTACGAATATCCACATTATTTGGCTCGCCTTCTTCTAAAAACTGCACTTCTCGCCCTTGTAAATCATAGGCCATCAAACCGCCTTTTTTATTGGTCGCTATGATCAAACTTTGTGACGCATCTTCTGGGTTCAACCAAAAAGCAGGATCATCCGCTGCATCGCCGTCTTCACTAACTTCTTGTGTTTCGCCCGTGGCGGCTACCAGCTTCACCCCTTCGAGGGAAAGTTGACGATGGCTTTGTACCTCATTCAAAGCAAGGCTGTTAAGCTGGCGTTGCAGATCAGACAGAGGTAAAAATTCGTACACGGGCTCATCGACTTCCGTATTACCAATCCATAATCCATTTGGTGACGCGATAATAATTTTGGCCTCTTCAACACCATCAACATCAAAGCTGGCTTGTAACGTTTGCTCGGCATCACGGTCATATACCAAAAACCCTGCGCCTTCATCGGCAATCATTAGATAGCCTTTACCATCGGCTTGATAAAGCATATCCATGCTTTCAATCTCTTCTATATGACCAAGGGGCTGAGCCACGTCCACCAAACGACGCTCTTTGACATTTTCGGCGTCCGCGCCGTATGCCCAAATGCCGACATTTTGTTCTGCAACGTATAAAGTGCCAGTCTCATCATCTACCACACAGGCACTCAATTCACCACCCACTTGCGTTTCTCGTACCGCAATTGGCTCGCCTTGCTTATCTACCACGGCACTAACAATCTGACCGGCGCGATTGCGGATTTTGTATTGCACGATTTGACCATAATCAGACACTCCCGTGACGGTGGTTTCACCTGTGGTGACGTTTTTATAAAGACAAACCGCTTCTGGTGCAATATGAGTGTCAATGCGTCCAACTGTTTGCAGAATAGGCGTAGCTCGTGGATCGATGCGATAAAAAGCAAAAGCTTCTTCATCTGGCAGCCCCACTGCCAATATATCAAGACTGCTCTTGCCATCTTTAAGCCCATAGCGAATATCTGCTCCTAACACTTCTTGCCTTGTATCCGTGAGCAGTAAACGACCTGTGTGATCGAATACCGCTAAGCCATCACCTTCTAATGTGGCAATGAGCAGATCTTCATTGGCATTGTTTGGGCTAACCCAAACCGCTGCATCGGCAATGTCTTCATAGCTGGCCTGGGTTTTAGTCTGGCTAGGCGTAACCTTATTAGCATGGGCGGATAGACAAGTCGCACTCACCATGATGGCGAGCAGAGTGGGGACGAACTTCATGTGAATCTTCCTCTATTAATCAATATGGCTAACAAATACAAAGTTCGCTCACCTTAGTAAGGCCTCATGACATTTCCATGACAGGCCTGATGGTGGACGATTAAAAATTCCTTGAAATACTAGAAATCACCATAAAAAATCCGCCCATTGAGCCATTAGCACTTTTCAAAAAAGGAAGAAATATGATTAAAATCAATGAGTTAAATTCATAGCAAAGCATCAATTTCTCTTTTTTGGTAAGTAGAAACATCTCATGTGAGCTAATCGGACTGACTGTCCTAAATTTGTCATAAAGCGGTCACATAATAGAAGCAATCCATTTTTGTAGACAGGAGAGCGGTATGGGTGATTGGTTGCACCGCTGGCAATATATTTTTATAAGTAATTCACAGAAAATACTACGCCATAAAGCATGGCTTACTATTCTATGTGCGATTTTCATTACTTTGTTATTTTTAAACTTTTCACAAGGGCAGGTGAAACCACCTCAGCAGTGGGTTTGGATAGACATCATAGGTGAGGGTACTGCCGCTTTCAGTATTATCGTGTGGTTGTTATTAGTCCTGTCCATGAGACAGCCTGGTCCTGTGACCAACTGGTTTGCCATTGGCTTTATTGGTATTTTTGCGGCCAACTTTCAGGACTTGCTCGATGAATGGGTACACCTACCTGTCGGCCATGAATGGGATAGTTGGGTAGAGTCACTGCCGTTAGGTTTGTTCGCGCTCACCATTGCTATTTGGTTAAAACGCAAAGAACAACACCAGATAGACCGTTATTTGGAAAAACGTAAAGCCATTTACCAAGACACGGGGCCATTAGACGACACCACCAGCTTGCCGAAATCGAGTTTTCTCACTAGTCAGTTAGAAAAAGCCTTTGCAAAAGGCCATGCCAGCTGGCAACAACACGCGTTATTGTTATTGGATGTGGTACCCTTTGCGGACATCAATTATCGCTATGGCGGTAAAGAAGCCGATCGCTTTCTCATCATTGTCAGTGAGCTCATTAGTCTGACGCTTAAGCCTGAAGACAGCCTTTGTCACTTAGCAGGTGGACGCTTTGCTTTAATTCTACATGAAATGGATTTGCCCCAAGCCAAGCAGATTGCCCATGAATTAGAACAGTTATTGCATGAATTTCATTATCGCGCACAAGGCGTCGAACAGAGTATTCGCTTAGGCGCTTCTATGGTCATGGTGATGGCAAAAGACGAACAAGAAACACCAGAGTATTTATTGCAGCGAGCCTACCATGCGCTTGCTGAACAAAATCAATCTGCTTTACAGAAAGCCTACGAGTAGCAAGATGCAGAAGCGCTGGCTGGAACGTCATGATGCTTACCTTTATGCTCATCAGCAAGCGGTAATCCTCATGGATTTGCTGATTTCTCGTGGTGTGGAGGCGAACTATTTTCTGCGTAAAACAGGTTTGTTTTACGATGATGTCGCGCAAGGTAAGCGTAGTTTAAGCCCACAACAATTGGTACAGCTCTATGATAATGCCTGCCAACCACCATTCACTGAAGACCTCGCTTTTATCTTCGGACAACGTATGTTACCTGGCTATTTCGGTAGTCTTTCCCATTGTCTACAAAACTCACCCACCACATTGGATGCATTAGAACGACTTTGTGAGTTTTCTTGTTTGTTTTTTCCCTTATTAACACCCAAGCTGCGCCAAACCCCCAGCCATGTGTTTATTGAATTTCAACAAGCCTTTGGCGCTATTTCTCCAAGCCTATTGTCTAACGAACAAAACCGAGTCACTCGCTTTATCAAAGAGATGACCATCACTGCTTTGGTGTCATATAGCAATTGGTTAGCAAATGCTCACTTACCTTGGTCCATTTCATTGGATTACGCTCAACCGGACCATCAAGCAGAATATGAAGTGTATCTGGGAAGAGATCGACGTTTCAATGGCAAACGCTTGTCCATGTGCATTGCTAAGCAATATCTAATCAAAGCCAACCCCATTTCCTCGCCCAGCGTGTATCAAATGTCTCTAGGGGAATCACGACAGGCTTTAAAGCAATTAGATGCGCCAATCAGTTTGCTATCACTGGTGCATTCTATATTGCAGGAAGAAGTGCGTGACTTACCCAGTTTAGAAGAAGTGGCACGACGCTTAGACATGAGCCCTGCCACCTTCAAACGCAAGCTAAAGCTGCATCACACTCATTATCAGAAGCTCTGTGATCAGGTACGCAAAGAGGTTGCCATGCAGCTAATGGATGAACTTGGTTATGATGAGGGCCAAGTAGCCGAGTATTTGAACTTCTATGATGTGAGTAATTTTCGACGCTCGTGTAAACGTTGGTTTGCTTATTAAGCCATACTGTACCCATTTTTAAAAACTGAATAGGTACATAGGAGAATTACTTTTTCTTCATTTGACGAGCATGGTAAATGGCAAAGCCTTGGTCTCTAAGCAGTCGCGTATGCGATCCCAGAGCGGCGTCCAATAATGGCGGATAGCGCAAAAAGTCATTTGCCACTACAAAGAGTTCGCCATTTAACGTTAAATGATTTTTAACGCCTATAAAAAAGCCTTCTGCGATGCTGTAGTCGGTATTCACGCCCGTGTGGAAAGGCGGGTTGGTGACCACATAGTTGAAACGCCCTTTTACTTCATTGAGACCATTTGAGGCCAACAAAGTTAAAGCCTCGTCGGCTTGATTTGCGGCAAATGTCAGTTGAGTCGCCTTCAACGCTAAGGCACTATCATCCAATGCGGTTACCTGTGCCTGAGTATTACGATGCAGCCACAACGCAATGATGCCATCGCCACAACCAAAATCCAATATTCGGGCTTGTGCCACCTCGCTCATGAAGCGATGAGATTGCAGTTGTTCCAACAGTAATAACGTGCCTTTATCCAATTTTCCATGTCCAAAGACCCCTGGCAAACTGCACAAGGTTATCTGCTGTCCCGCTACGTCAACGTGCCATGAGGATACCCAGTCCGCAAACACAAATGCTTTAGCTGGTGCTTGCTTATAACCAGTGAACAACAAACAATGCTTGGCACTGTCCACCTTACCAACGTGTTCTAGATGCGGCTCCAGACGCTTCATAGAGGATTTCACACCGCTTTTATTATCGCCCACCAACCAAATTTGTCCGCCTTCTTTTAGACAAGGCAGAACATTGGCAAGCAAGTAATCCAATAATTCTTTCGCTTTAGGTTGATAGATCACCACATGATCAAATGTTACTTTCGATGACCATTGTTCTGAAAATAACAACCTATCCTCAGCAAAACCCACTTTAAGTAAAGCATCATAACGCGTCTTAGATTGACACCAGGCGTACACATTAGCCTTAGCCGTTAAGGCTTGCGGGTAAGTGTCTTCTGGATTAGCGAACAGAAGATTGCCTTGCCATTGCTCCTCATTACGGATCAATAACTGGCTGGTAGGATTAAGATTCATAACTGACAGAAAGCTCTCGCTCAGACAAATTGGTAACAGTTGCTATTAGTTGATTTAATGGCTGAATGGATAAATCAGCTTGTACTCTTGGATATCTGGGTACTAAGCGATCATTCAAGGTAGGCTGATGCCAACCTTGTGTGAGGTTTAAAAAATCATTAGCAAAGGTTTTGCTGTGTTCCAAGCACCCCGCCAAAATAACATCCACATAACTTAGAGTAATAGGGCAGTGTGAATCTGGTGGTACCACTTGATGAGTATGATAAATCCAGTAGGTGCCTTGCGGTAAAGCTTCATCCTGATAAGAAACAAGATGCTGTGGTGCAATTTGGCTGCGCTGATAACCACGCTCTCGTTCATCAAACAAAGCAAACTGATCAAACGGCACTTCCACCAAAACACCATTACAATAAGCATCTGCTTGTGCCACAACCGCTACCGAACTCATGCCAAATTCGGTTGACATTACTGACCAATGACGCGCATAGCCTTGAAGTTTAACAGGCCAGACGTCACCTGTTTCACCTGTTTTAGCACGGCTGTCGGCATTTATCAGACTGCCATAACCCAAAATGAAGTGTCGCCCACTGGTACTCAAATTGACTCTCCACCATCGACTCACATTAAAGCACGCATGATAACGTGTGCTCCGAAGAGTCGCCAGCCTAAAGCTATAAACAAACGGATCAAACTGCCTGCTTGGGTGTGCCTTTCAGTAACAGAACAAGAGGTAATGCTGCCAAGGTCACCCACATCATGAAACGAAAATCCTGCAAATAGGCTAGTATTGTTGCTTGCTCATTTACCAAAGCATTCAAAGAGGCTAAGCCTGTCAGCTGATTAATATCATAAACGCCTTCTTGTTGTGCCATATTCAAGCCAAGGTTAAACGGATTAACGTAATCTGCAAAAGCCGCATGATTGATCTGTATACGCTGAGCCAAATAGGTAGTCACTAGAGAAATCCCAATACTGCTACCAATGTTACGTAATAAGCTAAACATAGACGTGCCTTCATCACGATATTTCGCATCTAATGTAACAAAACTGATCGTAGAAAGCGGAACGAAGATAAAGCCCAGTCCCACACCCTGAACCATACCCGTTCGAATAATGTCCCAAGCACTGACTTGCGCAGTAAATAAAGTCATTTCCCACATGGAGTAGGTAATGAGTAATAACCCCAAGGCAATGAAAGCACGGGGATCCACCTTGTTGGATAAGCGTCCGACAATCATCATAGCGGCCATAGTACCAAAGCCACGAGGCGCTAGAATCGTGCCAATATCCACCACTGGATATCCCATCAGAGAACTCATAAAAGGTGGTAATAAGGTCATTGACGCTAACATAATGACACCAACAATGAAGATAAACACCATGCCAACACTGAAGTTACGATCTTTAAACATAGCAGGGTCAATGAAGGGATTACTATGAGTAAAGATATGGACTAAAAACATATAACCACAGAATAACAACAAGAGTGCTTCCACCATGATTTCCATGCTGCTAAACCAGTTTTGTGATTGCCCACGATCCAACATCATTTGCAGACTACCTATGGCAATCCCCAGCAAAACAAAGCCATATAAATCAAAACGACGTGACTTATCCAATTTACTTTCTGATAAGAAGCCAGCTAACCCTAACCAGGCCAAAACACCAAAAGGCACGTTTATATAAAACACCCAACGCCAGCTGTAATATTCTGTCAGTAAGCCGCCAAGATAAGGCCCTAGAATCGGCCCAACCATGACACCCATACCCCATATTGCCATGGCGGGGCCATGCTTTTCTTTCGGGTAAGAGTCCAGTAACACCGATTGCGATAGAGGCACCAAACTGGCACCAAATACCCCTTGCAACAAGCGAAATAGCACAATTTGATTCAGAGACTGGGCAGCACCGCACAAGATGGAAGTAAATGTAAAACCCACAATTGACCACATGAAGAGACGTTTACGACCTATCTTGGCCGACAATATGCCAGTTAATGGCATACAGATCGCAGCAGCGACTATATAAAATGTCAGCACCCATGAAATCTGGTCCTGCGTGGTGCCCATAGTGCCTTTCATATAAGGTAAAGCCACATTGGCAATGGTGGTATCCAAAACCTGTATAATGGTCGCCAGCATCACAGAAACAGTGATCATGATGCGGCGAACATGATCACTTTTTAACGACGAAGAAGATGAAGCTAACATGGTCTTGGGTTACCACGAAAAGCCAAGTAATTGACGGTGATGCTCTGTATCTATCGTGACAGTTGAGCTAAAACCTGTACGCAATTTTGGCAAATCTTGGTCGTCGTCTAATACCACTTTCACCGCCAAACGCTGAGCAACTTTCACCCAATTTCCGGTGGCATTTTCGGCTGGAATAACAGAAAACTCTGAACCCGTAGCAGGGCTAATGCTTTCCACATATCCAGTAAAGGTCCGATCTGGATAAGCATCCACTTCCACTTCTACTGCTTGTCCTTTTTTTACATAAGTTAGGTCTTTCTCGGTAAAATTGGCTTCAATCCATTTGTTTTGATCCGCAACCACCACCATTGCCGTAGCGCCTGTGGTCAGATATTCCCCTTGATGGGGCACTTTCGCTACGACACCAGATACAGGAGAGTGCAGATCAATATGGCTTAAATTTGTTTTCGCTTGGTTTAATGCGGCTAATGCCGCTTGATAACTAGGGTGATCTTGCAGCGGCCCATCAGGGTTGCCTCCCAAAGCCTCTTTCAAACGATCTAAATCTTTCTTCAAAGTCGTGACATTAAGACGACTGACTTCCGCCGCTTGTTTCGCTTGATCAAACTGATTGTCAGAAATGAATTTTTGTTTTAGTAAATTGGCTTGACGTTGCTCTTCTCGCTGATTGAAAGCATAGCTACTTTCCGCCTGCGCTATCTCTGCCAGTTTCTCTTGATAGGCCGCTTTCTGTTCAAGGATATTCAGACGTACTTGCTCTAATTGTGCTGCTGCTTTGGCTTCAGCTAATTTAAATGGTGTCGCGTCTAACTGCAGTAATAATTGCCCCACCTTAACCTGTTGATTCTCTTTCACCGCAAGACGATGAATGGCTCCTGACACTTCCGCATTAATACTAGTGATATTGGACTGAACATAGGCATTATCCGTTTCTACATAACGTCCGCCCAGTGAGTAAACTCCCATTGACACTAGGATGGCAAGTATAGGAACACCGATTAATAACACGCGACGCAACGAGCGTTTCGCAACTTGTTTTGGCACTGCGATATTGGTTTCTTGTTCACTCATTAGCCTTGAATCTCCGAAGTTTGAGTATCAGATAACGCATCATTGGCAAGGTTTTCATGCATCTTAATCAGCCCTTCCATCACAGCTTGAATTTGCGCTTCATCCAAGCCTTGCAAGGCTTTACTGCGCACACGTTGAATTTCTTTGTCTATCTCAATCAGCCAAGGGTTCGCTTGAGTGTTTAAAAACAAGGTGTTTGCGCGCCTATCCTTAGGGTCAGCTCTTCGTTCAACCAAGCCGTCAGACACAAGTTGATCAATTAAACGGGCCAAGGTAATAGGTTGAATATCCAATAACTCCGCCAGTGTTACCTGTCTGATGCCTTCATTTCGCGACACATACACCAAAGCGCGCGCCTGCATAGGCGTCATCCCTAAGTTACTTTTGCGATATTCACGACGCATAAGACGCAATATATCTGTGATCAAAAAGTGGATGTTTTCAGATTTCATTAAAACCACCGATTTAATATTTATTGATTATTATATGCATTACTTACTATTCTCAATCTCCTGCCTCGAAAGTATCAAATACTTCCTCAATGGCAGACTTTCCTCCTCCTTGGTTCCTTTTTTACATGGATTTCACTCAATAACTTCTGGCTTAATATGATAGTGACACCAACAACATAAGGAACTCTTCATGACTAAGCCCATCGTGCTAATCACTGGAGCCAGCCGAGGCATAGGTGCCGCCACGGCCAGCTTGGCCGCTCAATATGGCTATCATGTGATCATTAATTACCGAAAAGAAGCGCAACTGGCTGAGCAGTTGGTGGACAAGATTCGCCAGCATGGCGGTCAAGCAAACGCCTTGCAGGCGGATGTCAGTAAGGAAACCAGCATCATTACTCTATTTGATCAGATTCTTGAAAACTGGGGACCGGTTTGGGGATTAGTCAATAATGCCGGTATTTTAGAGACACAAAAAAGCTTTTCAGAGCTCTCATTAGAGCGCTGGCAGCGAGTATTTTCAACTAATGTTTTTGGCCCTATGTTGTGTTGTCAACAAGCTATCAAGCAGATGCGACAACACCATTTACAAGGCAGTATTGTAAACGTGTCATCCTTAGCTTCTGTGATGGGCGCGCCAAACGAATATGTGGATTATGCTGCCAGTAAGGGCGCATTAGATACCATGAGCAAAGGCTTGGCAAAAGAACTCGCAGCAGAAGGAATTCGCATTAATACGGTTCGCCCAGGTTTTATTTATACTGACATGCACGCCGATGGCGGAGAACCAAACAGAGTGGAGCGCCTCGCGCCAAGCATTCCTATGCAGCGTGGCGGACAAGCCGCTGAAGTTGCCGAAGCCATTGTTTGGTTATTAAGCGATAAAGCCAGCTATAGCACAGGAAGTTTTATCGACGTGGCAGGAGGGCGCTAATCTTGTCATTAGCCATTAACGCGGCACCACGCAACGAAAAGAAGATGCGGATTTCATGTCTCCTTGCCAATATTCTGCATAACTAGGATAAGGGCATAAAGGACGGGTTAAGCCTACCATTCTTGAGGTTAATTCAGGATTATCAGTTCGGGTTGCGGCGATTACTTGTTGTGGCTGGGTTTGACGCTCTACCCATTGCATTAAGGGTTGCAACATGTCGAACTGATCAGTAGACAAGCCACCTTGTTGATGCGGCATACCGGGAATGCGATAAAAACGCACAAAGTCTTTCGCTTTGCCAGCAAGAGCAAAATCTAAGAAGTCATACCAGCGCGTTGTATCTTTCACAGAAAAAACTGGGTCACTATTACCTTGAAACACTATCATCTTACCACCAGCTTGTTTGAATTCTGTAAGCTTTGGCTTCACCGCATCGGGTGGTGTCATCATGGTCATCGCCGATACATCAAAGTCTTTTGATACAGCATAGATCTTTTTAGCATCACGATTAAAATCAAATGAAGCTAAATAATCACTTAACGCATAAATATCGCCTTTACCCTTGGCTGGCGGCACAGTATAAAGGTTGGCCAAAGCACTCGCCCCCAACACCAATCCCGCAGGCATATTATCCCAAGCGTCGACTTTGCTGCTGATTTTCCAGCCACGCCAATTATTGGATTTCATCCCTGTATCGTAAAACCAACTGCTGTAAAGTGGCTGGTTTTTATTATTATGCGGGCCTTTGTGCATCTTCACTAAAGCGCCTATTTTTTCAGTGGATAGACAATCACGATCAAACTCACCCTTACACACCAGAGAGGTGGGTTTAAAAATTGCCTGACAAGCGTCGGTCGCAAAGATTAAATCATCACTAATGCCGTCTAGAGCATCGCACTGACGAAGCAATTCGCGAGCAATAAATTCCATATCCCGAGCGGTTAACGAGCTGCGAATATCTTCATTGATTTGGCGTAATAACTGGTAATCCCAAGCATGCTGCAAAGCCGCTTTAGGCGCATTAAAACCAGGTGAAGCGACCAATAAACCATCGAACATGTTAGGAAAACGCGTCGCCGCCACCATAGCGGTTCTTCCGCCATTGGCTTGACCTATTCCGTATTTATATTGCACAGGAGCCGCATAATACTGCTCAACAAGCTTTATCGCAGCTGGCATTACTTGTGTCATCGCTTGATAAGCAAAGTCTTTACGCGCTTTGGCATCGTGACCAAACAAAAAAGATTGTGAAAGGCCACCAGATAATGCGGAAAAGGCACTGTTGTCATGACCTTCATTAGAAGAAACCACAGCAAAGCCTTGATTGATAGCGTATTGATTTTCAGTTAATCCCGTTATTTTACCCAGCGCTGGCGCTATTTCACCTCCATAGGCGGTATCAAACTGATAGGCCAATCGGCCTTGCCAACGAGAAGGCAAACGCAGTTCAAAACGCGTATTGTAAAACACACCCTCTGTCCCAATACGGCGAGAAACTATGCCCGTCACCTGACAATAAGGAAAACGTACTTGAGCGCTTGGCGCATGCATAGCGGTTTGTAATTCAAGCTTATCTGAGGCTTGCGACATAAGCCCTTGGCACTGCACTGTATTGGCCCAAATCTGGCTCGACAACAAGATGTTAAACAGTACCGTTGAACTCTTGAACAACCACTTCATTTCTCTTCCTTATATGGAATCTACGCCTTAGTGACTATTCAAAATAACCAATATTCAGAGAAATGGGAAGAAATCTTAAAATAGAAGAGGGAAATAAAAACGGGCTCATGATGAGCCCGTTTTAAAAATCACTTTAGTGTGCCGATAACACTAACAAATTTGGTGAGACTTCATTGAAATCAATCGCCATAGTAACACTCAGAGCCGTAACCGTAATGATGGAAAAGAAGAACACCTGACGCGCCCAACCATTCAAATCAATATCCGCACGATAACCTCGTAGTGCCATCGCTAACCACCATAGACTAGTCGATAGAGCTACCACCATAAAACCAATACCAACATAGCCGGCTAGTGGTAAAAGGGCCGCAACGACCGCAAAGGCAGCAATATGCAGAATAATATGGCGTTTTGCTTTAGCAATACCTTGCGATACTGGCAATACGGGAATGCCCGCCGCTTTGTAATCGTCAAAACGAAAAATGGCGATTGCATAAGAATGCGGCATTTGCCAGATACTGAACATGGTCAGCAAAATAGCGGCGCCTGCATCAAATTGCCCAGCGGCAGCACAGTAACCTACAACGGGTGGCACAGCACCAGATAGACTACCAATGAAAGTACCGTAGACAGACTTACGCTTAAAGTACAAAGTATACAAACCGACATACACCACATAACCAAAAACAGCAAAAGCCACTGCGACCCAGTTAGTGAAATACCCCAGCAAAGTAAAACCGATTACGCCTAAGACAACACCATGGAAGAATGCTGCTTTCCCAGACATTTCACCATTGACCGTTACACGATTACGAGTACGTTTCATTTTGGCATCGATGTCTCGGTCGATGTAATTGTTAATGGCACAACCGGATGCGACCACCAAAGACAGACCAATGACTGTCATCAGCATTAACATCCAATCGATGTCGCCACGAGCGGCTAGGAAATAGCCGCCCGCAACAGAGATGAGGTTGCCCATAATGATGCCAGGTTTAGTCACCTGCAAATAACGCTTAAACATCTTCAGGGTTCCCAAATGAATTAATCATAAATCCACTCTGCATTTACATCATCATCGCGTTGGATGCGTAGATGATCCACACAGACAAACCAACAACCATGATTATGATAACGGCAGAAAAAATAAATGAATAAGTGTCCAGCTTGCCTTGTTCAGAAAAGTCCAAGTGAAGGAAGTACTTCAAATGAACAAAAATCTGAATGATGGCCAACACAACGATAGCGATGTAAGTTGGGCCTTTATCAAAGGCTTCTGTCATTACCATCCAGAAAGGAATGCCGGTCAAAATAACAGACCAGACGAAACCAATCACATAGGACTTCACGCTACCGTGTGAATGCGCTTCAGAAGAATGATCGCTCATTAGACCGCCCCCATCAGATAAACAACGGTGAAAACACAAATCCAAACAACATCTAGGAAGTGCCAGAACAAGCTTAGACAACCAATGCGGGTAAGTGCACGGTTAGTCAGACCCGTCTTCGCCACTTCGATCATCAAGATCACCATCCAAATCATACCGGCACTAACGTGCAAGCCGTGTGTACCCACAAGGGTAAAGAAGGCTGACAAGAAAGCGCTTGCTTGAGGACCGTGACCATTTGCGATCAAGTGATGGAACTCATAGATCTCTAACGAGATAAAGCAGGCACCAAATAGGAAGGTTACTGCTAACCATCCCAAAGTACCGGCTTTATTCTTACGATGCGCGCTGATCATAGCGAAGCCATAAGTGATACTTGAAAAAAGTAACGCCGCAGTACCTGCCAGAATCAACTCAAGATCAAAAATATCTTTGCCAGAAACCCCACCGGCTGTGTTCATAAAGAGCACAGCGTAGGTAGCAAAGATAGATGCGAACAACAAACAGTCCGTCATCAAATACAACCAGAAACCAAATATGGTGTTGCCACCAGTATCATGATGTTCGTCGTGGTGTGCACCCGCTTCGTGAGCATCGTGCGTATTCATTGCAGTACTCATGATTACCCCTTAGCCACGTTGTCTAGGTGCTCATTTTCAATACGAGCAATTTCATCAGGTTGAACGTAATAATCCACATCTTTCGTGTAAGCACGTACGATGAAAGTCACAACCGTTCCTAATAAGCTAGCAATTGCCAACCACCAAATATGCCAGATCATAGCGAAACCAAACGCCGTTAATAGACCACCCATAATGATACCAGCGGGTGTGTTCTTAGGCATGTGGATAGGCGCATAACTGTCTTTACGCTGGTAAGCCGTACCTTTTTCTTTCATATCGGTGAAGGCATCGATATCAGAAACCACTGGTAGCTCAGCAAAGTTGTAATACTGTGGTGGAGACGCAGTCGACCACTCAAGCGTATGACCGTTCCATGGATCACCTGTTGTATCTAGGTTCTGCTTACGATCGCGGAAGCTGACATACAACTGTAGGAACTGACAGATAATACCTGCTAAGATCACAAACGCACCACAAAGAGCAATGAACAACCAGATGTTGAAGTCTGGGTTGTCTGTGTAGTTTAGACGTCGTGTCATACCTAGGAAGCCAAGTACGTACAGTGGCATGAAGGCTAAGAAGAAGCCAACTAACCAGCACCAGAACGCGGCTTTGCCCAGTTTTGGATTCAAATGGAAGCCCATTGCTTTCGGGAACCAGAAAGTGAAACCCGCTAGATAACCAAATACCGCACCACCGATAATGGTGTTGTGGAAGTGAGCGATCAAGAACAAGCTGTTGTGCAATACATAGTCCGCACCAGGTACTGCAAGCAATACACCTGTCATACCACCGATGGTGAATGTCACCATGAAGCCCAATGTCCATAGGACTGGCACAGAAATGCGCAGACGACCACGGTACATAGTGAACAACCAGTTAAACAATTTCACACCGGTAGGTACGGCAATGATCATAGTCATCACACCGAAGAAGGCATTTACGTTAGCACTTGAACCCATGGTAAAGAAGTGGTGCAACCATACGACGAAACCCAGAATGGAAATCGATGCCGTAGCCCAAACCATAGATTTGTAACCGAACAAACGCTTACCGGTAAAGGTAGATACGATCTCAGAGAAGATACCAAACGCTGGAAGCACTAGGATGTACACCTCAGGGTGACCCCATGCCCAGAACAAGTTGATATACATCATTGAGTTACCACCACCATCATTAGTGAAGAAGTGGAAATCTAGATAACGATCTAGTGTCAACAATGCCAATACAACGGTCAGTATAGGGAAGGATGCGGCGATCAAGATGTTGGCCCAAGTACAGGTCCAAGTAAAGATCGGCATATCCATCAACTTCATTCCTGGCGTACGCATCTTAAAGACAGTTACCAAGAAGTTAACCGCGGTCAAGGTTGTCCCTATACCGGATATCTGTAGCGCCCATATGTAGTAGTCCACCCCGACGCCTGGACTGTATTCCAAGCCAGCCAGAGGAGGATAAGCGACCCAGCCTGTTTTCGCGAATTCACCTAAACCTAGAGAAATGTTTACCAGGATGGCACCAGAAGCTGCCAACCAGAAACTGAGGTTATTCAGGAATGGGAAAGCAACATCACGCGCACCAATCTGTAGCGGTACTATAATGTTCATCAAACCAATCATAAATGGCATGGCCATAAAGATGATCATGATGACACCATGTGCCGTAAAGATTTGATCGTAGTGATGTGGCGGTAAGTAACCAGGGTCACCGTTGGTCGCTAAGGCCAACTGAAGACGCATCATGATGGCATCCGCAAAACCACGAATCAACATGATGAAAGCCAGTACAATGTACATTATACCTAGCTTTTTGTGATCAACCGAAGTCAACCAATCGCGCCACAAGACACCCAATAAATTATTTTTCAGAACCAAAAATGCAACTATGGCACCAACCACAGCCACCACACACAAGGTTGTGATGACAATAGGGTCATGCGGCAGCGCATCAACGGAGAGTTTGCCTAAGAAACCAGACATTATTTATCAGCCTCCATATCGTCATGATTCATTTGACTGTGGTTCATCTCACTATGATCCATTTCGGCATGGTTCATATCACCGTGATGGTGATCACCTTGCTTCATCTGACGCATCATAGGAGTGTCGAAGACTGTGCCTTCCAAAATATCAACCGTACCGTAGTCTTTCATGAACTTCATAACATTATCGTGGAAGATACCTGGCTTAATAGAGCCAAAGTATTCTACAGGATGGTTTTCAGTAGGTTGCGCAAGTTCGTCGTAGCTAATTTGATCTAGCACATTACCTGACTCTTTAACTTGAGCGACCCATTCATCGAACTCCGCTTCAGTTGGTGTAGCAATGGCGTTAAATTTCATACCAGAGAAGCCTGCACCGCTGTAATTAGAAGAGAAACCTTTGAAAGTTCCTGGTTCGTTTGCAATTAGGTGCAGTTTTGTCACCATTCCAGCCATAGAGTAAATCTGACTACCCAATTGCGGAATGAAGAAAGAGTTCATGGTTCCTTCAGACGAAATTCTGAATGCCACTGGAACATCAGCAGGGAAGACCAATTCGTTGACCGTAGCAATACCTTGTTCTGGATAAATGAAGACCCATTTCCAGTTCATAGATACCACTTGAACCGTAATATGATCTTTCTCATGTTCCAACGGTTTATAAGGATCTAGAGCATGTGTAGATTTCCAGGTAATCACACCAAGAACGATGATGATAACAACTGGAATTGCCCATACGACAGTTTCAATTTTCGTGGAGTGTGACCACTTAGGCTCATAGATTTCATCACGACCTTCACGGTATTTCCAAGCGAAATACAATGTCATGAAGATCACAGGAATCACGACAAGTAGCATTAACAGAGTGGCAACAATAATTAGTTGCTTCTCTTCAATACCAACCTGACCCTTTGGATCGAGCACACCACCCTGACAACCGGCGAGCAAGCCCACCATTAGCGCCAAAGCGACTTTACTTAGGATACGAGTTAACAAGAGAATCATCCTCTAACCCCGAGGTTCACAAAACTGCCACTTAACTATCAAATGACAGAACGAAAATCCGGCAGTGCCGGGTATTTCAGTAAAGATCACCACACTGTAAACAGCATAAAAATCATTACTGTGCCATTGTAAAATAACGCAATAATGATTCTTTTGGATCACCTAAATCTGAAAAAGGTGCTCAGCATTTGCATTGTGAACCAAGTCTCAACTTGATTAACGGCTTCCCACAAGCAATCACAATGTTCTCAAATGGCCATCAAAGGCGAGCAAGGTTGATATCGGTCAATACGGCCTCATATCTAACCCGTAACAATACATCTAAACGACACTCTTAATTAGCTCTTGCCGATAACAAAAACGATGGCATATTCTAATCTTTAAGCCACCATAACCGATTAATTTTATTATGGTTTTTCTTTAATTAAACGCCGTCAACAAGACCTTTATTGGTGTTCGCATACCCACCCGCAAATCTCATACTGACAAAATCATTGCGAACGAGTAAAAATTCAAGTGTGCGGAATATATCAAAATCCGACTAATCACACAAAGTCTAGTTTATCCTTTGTTAACCTTTGCTTCACCGCATTTTTACAAAATTCACATTCTGAACTCGTTCAAAAAGCATTGAACCAAATACGACCCTCTATTGCTTGCTCCACACTTGCAACACGGCCTTCATCTTAAACAAGATATGGCGCATTTGCTCTTCTTGTAACCCACTGAAGCCCAACACAAAACCTTGTCTAGGTAGTATGTTGCCATCAGAGTAATGCATTGATAATGGACTTAAAATGACATTATCTTGTCGCAACCTCTGACAAAACTGCCGATCGAATGTGTTCCCGTCCTCAACTAAATCTAAACATTCTGGTTTACACTCAATTAACACATGCATTCCACCACGAGGCTTTTTCCAATCAAACCAGGGCGATAAATAGTCACTCAAAAGTGCCAACAGCATATCTCGTTTCAATCTATAGTGGCGACGCATGCGATTTAAATGTCGCTCAAAATTGCCTTGGATCAAAAAATCCGCAACGACTGGTTGCATTGGTAACGAAGCTGATATACCGATTTGTTTCTGACTTCGCTTAATGAGAGCCACATGTTCCAGCGGTGCCACAATAAACCCTAAACGCAAACCTCGAAATAACACCTTCGAAAAACTGCCTACATAAAAAACATGGCGACTGGCCTCCGAGAACGATCTTGCCGTTTGCATCAAGGGCACTTCTGCGCGGCCTTGATAGACAAATTCATTGTCATAGTCGTCTTCAATTAGCCACATTGGATTCTGCTCAGTATCCAAAGCCTTAATCCATTGCTGACGACGTTGGGAACTGATACTGGTTCCCATAGGGTATTGGCGATTAGGTGTCACAATAAACGCATGTTTCTTGGCAACCTTGTCATCACAGTAAGAACTTATGTTTGGCAAGCAAGGGCCTTCAGTATCCAATTTTATGTGACCAAAGCGAATTTGCTGATTCAATGCTTCGCTGATGGGCGGATAAGTGATCTCTTCCAGCCACCACTTAAGCTGATTATGTGTTGCCTTACGCAAAGCATGATCTAAAAGCTGTAATGAATCGCGATTACCTGCCGTAATGATAATTTGCTCGGCACGGCACTCCAACCCTCGCAACCGATACAAATAATTCACCAAAGCTTTTTTTAAAGGTGGAAATCCGGTCAAATATTCCCCCTGCATGACTTTGTTATCAGGCTGCAACCAACTCCGACGCATACTGGCAGCCCATTCCTTAGAAGGGAAAGCTGACACATCGACACCTGCATCAAAAGCATACAATGTCTGTTCATCTTCTAGTGACTCATGACGGGATACTATGTCTTTTAAAATGGCTTGTTGATCCGTAACTTGATAAGCAGCAACAAATACGCCGCGCTTTTCTTCGCTCAATAACCAACCTTCTGCGATGAGCTGCTCATAAGCCCGAGTGGTGGTACTGCGAGACACTCCCAAAGCAGATGCCAGTGCCCGAGAAGAAGGTAACTTATCGCCCGACTGCAGTTCTCCCTGACGAATACCTTGTTGAATTTGTTGCATCAACTGCAGATATCGGGGCTCCCCCGTTTCGTCTAAAGAAAAGCGTAAACTGCCCATACTGTGTTTCATTTTCTGGCCTTCTAAATTTTCTCAAAGCTGGCTATTTTTTACCAAGCCAGAAATCTCTACACTTGTTTTATACCAATCACCTCATGACAAGCAAGGAGAAACAAATGGGCACGACACTTGAGACATCCCTAAGCAAAGTCAAAAGAGGACCAAACCGAGCCTCTTATGACAAACAACAGGCCCTCGATATTATTGATGGCGCACTCATGTGTCATGTGGGGCAAACCAAAAATGGCCAAGTCTTCGTTACGCCAACTTGTCACTGGCGCGATGGGGATTACCTATATTGGCATGGTCACAGTAAGGCCAGAAACGTCAAAGGGCCAATCGATGAGGCTGAAAAAGTCTGCATCAATATCAGTCTGCTAGACGGTTTGGTGATGGCAAGATCGGCCTTTCACCATTCGGTAAATTATCGCTCGGTGACCTTGTTTGGTATCCCAGAGAGGATTGATGATGCGCAAGAAAAACAGCGTCAATTTGAAATATTTCTCGACAAAGTCAGCCCAGGCCGCTGGTCTCAGCTCAGGCCCATAACCGACAATGAAATCAAAGCCACGGGCGTGGTTCGAATCAAAATCGACGAAGCTTCCGTCAAAATGCGCGCCGAACCTCCCGTTGATGACCCTGCCGATAACGACTGGCCAGTATGGGCAGGTGTACTGCCATTGGAAAGACAGTGGGGAAAAGCAGAACAAGATCCGCTTCAACAAGAAGATTACTCAGAACCAACAGCGCCAAACGCGGTTTAGGTCTTATCTATGACAGCTAGGAACAAGGCAATCGCTTCAAGCATGTCTTGTTCTGTAAAAGACAACCTGCTAGGATCAAAATCATGACTTATTTACTCGCACGTCCACATCGATTTATCCGCCTCCGAGTCCCTACACTGGACCCGGCGGCTTTGTTCTACTTGAAATAACCTTTCATAGACAAGCTCTCTCCGAGTCCCGACTCGGAGGAATCCAAAAAAGACGACTTTCACTTTTTATCTTGGATTTATGGAGCATAACCATGTCTACTAACAACGATTTAACCTACGAATATCTCACCCAAGAACAACTGCTTAAGGCACTCTCCCTACGCGACCTAACCAACCCAAAGCAAGGCATTCATGCCATGCAACAGCTTATCAGCGAGGCCGAAACCGCCATCCAATCCCTATGGTCTTGTTACATTCAAAGGCTAAACGCCAACCCCATAGTGCCCGTTTACGAAAACTATGACGCCCTTGGCTATCCCGACGATGGCGCCTCCAGAGACAGTCGCTATAGCCGTTATGTCAATAAAGATTTAATGCTACGAACGCAAACCTCTAGCGCCGTTCCCACCTGGTTAAGCAGCTGGCGCCATTATCGTCCAGAGTCACTTGGATTATTAAGTCATGGCCTTGTCTATCGTCGCGACTGCATTGATCGCTGGCACAGTGCCGAGCCCCACCAACTGGATATCTGGATTGTTCTGCCGAAAAGCCAAGCCAGTGACGAACAGATTTTGCATGACAGTATTGCCGCATTAATGGGCACCTTATTACCTAACCATAAAGTGGCAATCTCCACCTCACCCCATCCATATACCCAAAACGGTGTGCAGCTGGATGCCATTGAACAAGGCAACATCCATCAGGGTGAACTTGTCGAAATAGGCGAGTGTGGCAACATAGATCCCGCCTTACTTGATCGAAATGGCTGGTCTAGTGAACACTATACGGGCCTTGCTATGGGGTTGGGATTAGATAGAGTACTTATGCTACGTAAGGGCATTCCTGACATTCGCTTATTACGCGACCCAGAGCCCAGAGTGCAAACACAAATGCAAACCCTCTCACCTTGGCAACCAGTCTCTCGACAACCCATAACAGAACGAGACCTCTCCCTCGTTGTCGATCAACATATCGATATGGACATCATTGGTGATAAAGTGCGCCTAGCACTGGAAGAACAAGCCGAGTGGTTAGAAGACATTCGACTTATCTCACGAACGCCCTATCACGCGCTGCCACCAGTCGCCATCGCAAGGCTTGGCATAGCCGAACACCAAGACAATCTGTTATTACGCTTAGTGCTTCGTCATCCTAGCCAAAGCCTGCCCACCGCGTTGGCCAATGAAATCCGCAATACCGTGTATTTAGCGCTTAACGAGGGCAGCCAGACGCATTTAGCCATCTAACTCTTTTTGAAAAAAGCACGACAACTCAAAAAGCACAGAGATATATTCTGAACTGACCCCCAATAGTTGGACATTCCAATTACTGGGGGTCTTTTTATCGTCAGCCTTCTAAATTCCTTCAGGCTCATGCTTTTTTCGCTAACCAAGCACTGAGCTTTTGGATTTCAGGTGCGAACAAAAAAGAAATGGCAGCGGCCGCAGGCCATGCCATACTCCATGCGGTCATCCAATCAGCAATAAAGCCCACATGCCAGCCTAAATTAACAAAGGTAATCCACCCCGACATAAGGAATGACAATACACACGACATGATTAACGCAAAATAAAGACGAAACTTCATACTCTCTCCTTGCAAAGCGCTTTTTTCTGCCCCGAACGCTACTTTGCTCTTGTTTAACTTTGAAGTTAGTCTATCAAACAACTATATTTGCAAATATAGTCATTTCTTAAAACTAAATTTGCAAATTTGTAAAATGCTAGACGACCTTAAAATATTCATTACTGCAGCAGATAAAAACAGCCTGACTCAGGCTGCAAAAACTCTCAACATGACCATTGCCACGGTTTCAAGGCGCATTAGCGCTTTGGAGCAAGCGTTAGGATGTGAACTCTTGCATCGTTCCACCAAAGGATTGAAGCTAACACCAATGGGGGAGGACTATTATCAAGAATGTGCCGAATTTATCGATGCGCTGGATCAGCGTATTTCAAATTTGGATAAAACGCTGCACAGTCTGAACGGGGAAGTGAAAATTCTGGCACCAACCAATTTAGGTGGCGGCCCACTTGACCCTTTTTGGCAGCAATTTATTAGCCAATACCCACAAATTAGTCTCAACATTGAGTTGAGCAATCGCTTTCAAGACATGCGAGAAACAGGGGCTGATCTTGCCATTCGTTCCGGTAAAATGCCCAATTCCTCTCTCATTCAAACCTTATTAGGCTATATCCGTCCCATTTTAGTTGCTGCAAAACACACGTCTTTCCCTTTGCCAAACCATATTGATGAATTGAAACACTGCCCAAGCATCGTCTCCGATATCTTTGTAGACTGGCAACTGATGCATGAAAGTGGTGAAATGTGCGCCATTGATAAGCAACACCAACATATTAGTAATGACATGAACGTCAGTATTAATCTGGTGAAAGCAGGAGCGGGCATTACCTTAGTGCCTGAAAGCCTGGTGTATAAAGCCATTCAATCAGGAGAGTTAGTGCATGTCTTACCCGAGTGGCAAGGTCAAAAGCGTGAAATACACCTTGTTTGGCCAGGTCGACGCAGTGTATCGGCACGGGCTCAACTGTTGAAAGACGAACTGACTCAATTTCTGCATCAACAAGATTGGTTTGAAAAAGCTTATTAGTAACTATAATTTAACGCTCGCATTTAAGGGAAACTCATGGCGGATGTAGTTTGGTGGCAATACACACTGATTGGTGTCATTTTTGTGTGGAGCGGCTTTGTACGCAGTGGTTTAGGGTTCGGTGGCGCTGTACTAGCCTTGCCTTTTTTACTGCTGGTAGAAAATGACCCACTGCTGTTCTTACCCATCATTTCCATCCATCTGCTGATATTTTCTAGCTGGATTGCTTGGCAAGGCGCGAAAGCCACACGCAAACAACGAAACCATACCGACAAGGTGGATCTGCAAGACTCCCAAAAAGGTGACAGCGGCAATATCGCGTGGGGGTATTTAAAGAAAGCCTTGGGGATCATGATCATCCCCAAACTGATCGGTGTGTTTGGTTTGCTAACGCTACCGGGCGATATCGTCACAGGCGTCATCTTCGTAATTGTTGCTGTCTTCGCCATTTCATACATAGTGAATAAGCCTTTCTACACCAACAACAAAATACTCGATACCTCATTTCTAATGCTTGGCGGCTACGTCAGTGGCACATCCTTAATCGGTGCCCCTTTGATTGTTTCCGTGTTTGCCACCAAAGTACCGCGTCATCAATTACGCGATACGCTTTTTGTACTCTGGTTCATTCTCGTCACCATTAAAATGGCCTCTTTCATCATAGCGGGAGTCGACCTGCAACTGATTCACCAACTCTGGCTATTGCCTTGCGCTTTACTCGGTCACGTTTTTGGTCAGAAACTGCATAACCGCATCCAAAAAGCCGAAACGCCTGTTTTCTTTCAATTTATTGGTTGGGCGCTGCTGATCGTCTGTGGCTTTGGGCTTTATTCAACCTTTATGTTGTAAGACATCAATTCGAAAACCAAACACCCTTACGAAGGTTTTGTCGGTAGCACCAGTAAAGGGTTAAGGCACGGGCAAGAAAGAGGGCGGCTTGGCTTAGCCAAAGCCCATGATTGCCTAACCCTTGTGTCATAAACCAAACAGGGAAGAAGACCCCAAGAACGCAGAGGATCATGGTATTTTGCATCTGTTTCACACTGGTGGTGCCGATAAAAACACCATCCAACATGAAAGACCAAATACCCAACAGAGGGAAGGTTATTAGCCAAGGTAGGTACAGTTTCGCTTCGGCTCGAACACTCTCTACATTGGTTAATAAGTGAATAATATGATCGCCAAATAGCCAAAAAACAAACATCAAAACCAACGCGGCCAGCAGCGCCCAATAAGTCGATAAACGAATCACCTTTTTGAAATTTGCCTTGTCCTTGCGACCATAAAACTCACCACACAAGGCTTCCACCGAAAAAGCAAAACCGTCCAAGGCATTGGAAATGATCATCAAAAAGGTCAATAGCACAGCATTGGCTGCCAATATCGCGTCACCTTGGCGCGCCCCTTGTGAGGTAAAAAATAGCATCACCAGCAACAATAAAATGGTGCGCACGAACAAATACCGATTCACTTGCACTAGGGCAATGTATTCGCGCCACTTAAACAAGGCATGCAAAGGCACATGACCAGAAAAACCTTGCAACTTACGCAACGCCAGATACAAACCGAATATCACACCAAGATAGTGTGCAATCACAGTCGCCCAAGCCACGCCATCACTGGCCATACCCAAGCCATACACGGCAACATAATCCAGCACCATGTTGACTAAATTGATCACCAACAGCATCCATAATGGGCCCTTTGAGTATTGCACGCCAAAGAACCACCCCATTAAGGCATAGCCAGCTAAAACGGCTGGCGCACTGTAAATACGAATCTCACTGTAGCTTTTCGCCCAAGGCGTTACTTCCTCACTGGCCGACATCAAGTGCAAAGCAAATTCAAGAATAGGAGCACGAAAAGCGATTAAAACGAGACCAATAGAGACGCCCATCAGCACAGATTGCCAGAGCAATTCGCGAACAAGGCGATCATCTTCTTGCCCTAACGCTTGTGCGGTTAAGCCTGTCGATCCCATGCGTAAAAAACCAAACGCCCAAAAGAGAAAGCTAAAAATGCTGGCACCAATGGCAACAGCACCAAGATAGGTAGCGGTACCTAAATGCCCCACGACAGCAGTGTCGACTAAACCTAACAAAGGGGTGGTGATATTTGACACCATGGGTGGCCAAGCCATGCGCCAAATACGCCTATTTAGCACCATATTAAGGCGCCATGCGGACAGTAATGCAGCAAAAGAAAATTGAGACAAAGGATTCTCACATGTGAAAAAGGGATTCTGTGGATAAAAATAAACCAACGCGGATCAATTTGATTCCAAAAAACTGTGGAAAATCATAGCAGTTATTCACACAGTCTGTCATTAATCGGTCTTCTTGCTCTTTTTTTGAACAAATTGGCCTATTTTTTGCCCATTGCCTCCACTTTTGATTCACTTGTCCACATATCCCCTGCAATTGAAAGAGGCGACTATTTCCTCCAGAAAAGTTGGATAACTGGTGCTTTTTTCCACAATTCAAGCTACAAGAGCGTGGAATTTTGCTAAACTGGCGGCAATTTTTTATCCCTATTTACTCTATCAGGAGAGCCAATAATATGATGGCAAAAAAACTTAGACCTTATATTGAAGGATTGGCAGTCGGCTGTGTCTTTGTCAGTATCACCATGCTGTTTCAAATCCCTTTCTATATGAGCTTAATCATTGGCGCTTTGGCGGCCATTGGTGGCTATCGAAACTCCATCAAAATGGATCAGGAAAAAGCCGCTAAACAGGCTCCCAAATCAACGGATGACGAATAAAGCATGAGCGATCAGACATTGCCAAACTATGGTGAGGGGGATGCCACCTTTCAGGCAGTGGGTGGGTTAGATGGTTTACAAAAGCTGGTTGAAAGCTTTTATCGCATTATGGAAAACACACCGGCATACCGTCCTTTGTTTGACATGCATCCTGCTGACACCCAGCTGAGTATCGATAAACTGGTGGCATTTTTGTCGGGTTGGATGGGCGGTGAACGCTTGTATGCAAAAACCTACGGTAAAATTCATCTGCCCCAAACTCACGCCCATTTGGTGGTAACAGAAAAAGAGAAAGCCATGTGGTTAAACTGCATGACTGAGGCGCTAAACGAACAAAATTACCCTGACGCACTGAAACACTATTTGATAGAGAAACTGGAATTTCCCGCGGAACGCATTCGACAAATGAGCCAAATTCACCACCAAAAGTAATATTAATCTTGCTGCTTAAAAGGCAACAGAGCATGAACACTCATTGTATTCCTGCTCTGCCTAACTAAAACTTATTACGAATGCTCAAGCAGCAACACTTGATCGTCTTGTTCGACTTTAACAAATGCGGGGCGGGACACAATACGTTCAATATAAGCGTCCACCTGCGGATTCGTCGTAATAAGTCCAAACATACGACACCATTTCAGACTGATCCCCCAAAGAACATCCACAGCTGAGAAATGTTCTCCTAGTAAATAGGGACCTTTGGCAATTTGATCATATATCGTATCCAGCATTTTATCGTAACGACCATAAGGCGCCTGAGAAGGCTCAATGGCAGGACGATTAAAAGCTTTATCAATCACGGCCGGTTCAAAACTGCTCCCTTGATAAGCCATCCAGCGTAAATACGCACCACGATTAGGGTCATCCAAGGCAGGTGCTAATCCCTTTTCGGGATACAAATCAGCTAAATACAGATAACAGGCAACTTGCTCAGTAACAACGATGCCATTATGAACAAGTGTTGGAAATTTGCCTAAAGGGTTAATCGCCAAAAAATCTGGCTGCTGATTTTCTCCTGCTTTGAAATTAAGCACATTCATTTCGTAGGGGGCGCCCAACTCTTCCAGCAACACTCTAACGCCAGTGCCTCGGGTTTGTGGGGCATGATAAAGCGTAATACTGCCTTTGCTATGGATACCATTCATCTTGATTACCTCAAACTATGTTAGGTGAAATAGTGGTGACTGAATGAACCATATTAAAGATGAAACCTGACACCTTCTGTCAGGTATTTAATTTATACTGATAAAAAACACCACACTGTATTAGCACCTTACAGGAGCGTCCCATGCGAGCCAGTCGTATACTAAAACTGTTAATGACTTTGCAGACTCATGACAAAGTGACCGCTCGCGCTTTAGCCGATATCTGCGAAACTTCTGTTCGAACCATATATCGTGACATAGAAGCATTAAGTGCGATTGGGGTGCCGGTTTACAGCGAACAAGGCATACAGGGCGGCTATCGACTTTTACACGGTTATCGAACGCATCTTAACGGACTATCAAAGAAAGAAGCAGAAACACTCTTTTTAGCAGGATTAACAGGCCCAGCTCAGAAGATGGGCTTGGAAGCGACACTGGAAAATGCGCAATTGAAGCTAAAAGCAGCCTTACCAGATACCTTTAGAAGTCAGGCAGAGCGTCTGCAAAGTCGATTTTTACTGGACACCCCAAGTTGGTTTTCGGATGACGAAAAAGCCGAGCTACTTCCTCAGCTGATGACTGCTGTATTAGAACAACACCAGATTGTTATAAGTTATGAGAGTTGGAAAGGGAAACGTGAACGCATAGCGAATCCTTTAGGCATCGTTCTAAAGGGCGGACAATGGTATTTGATCGCGCAAGTTGAACAGGATATTCGAACCTATCGAGTATCCCGCATTGATACATTAACACTATCCACCGACACATTTGAACGGCCAGAAAACTTCAACTTAATGGCATTCTGGCAAACCAGTTTACGGCGTGTGAAAGCCATTCAGTTTCCTATAATGGCTGAGGTTCGTATCACTCCCCTTGGCTTAAAAATGATGGATTTTATTTGTGTATCCTATGTGATCAATAACGCTAAGATAGAACCCGAAGATGAATCAGGCTGGCATCGTGCTTACCTTCCTGTTGGGGAAGCCTCATATGGTTGTTATGAACTGTTACGCTTCGGCTCTGAATTGGAAGTCATTAATCCCTCAGAACTGCGCGCAGAAATGCAGAAGATGGTGTCATCTTTGGCAAAGTCTTATCGCTGAAATACAGCGCTGAGTTAAGCAGAAAAATTGCGGTATTATCGCTTAAGGGTTGCTCCCTTTAAGTTTCATCCCGCCAATACAAGACAAAATCCCATCTTCCGTCTTCCCCTTTTAAAAGGGGAAGAGACTTAGGCCTTTGGTGTCACCACTTGGAACACTTTACCCTCAGCGAAAAATCTTCGATTCAATCCTGATTGAACGACCATGATTTCCTCACGAGACACAATAAAGCTAGATTCTAAAACACATAAAGAGTCCATCAATACCTTACGTAATGCATCGTTGTGCTGAAGCTTACTCAAGCAAAGCCAATGACACGTTTTGGACTGAAAGTCCGATAAGAGACCTTTTGGTTACTTTTGCGGCTCTGGGCAAAAGTTACCCGCTCAGCAGAGCGGAAAAGAGCGAATAACTACAATGCGTTTAAAAGAACGTGGCTAAGCTGATAAACCGTTGAACTTTAACTCTCTTTAAACGGCAACAGAGCATGAGTATCTTTATGATACTCCTGCACCGCTTGTGCTTCTTCCTCACAAAAGCGAGCGATGGCATCACGAAAACCCTCATGGGCGATATAGTGGATACTGTGGCTATAAACAGGTTCAAATCCACGGGCAATTTTGTGTTCCCCTTGTGTGCCAGGATCAAAATGTTGTAACCCTTTTTCCAAACAAAACTCGATGCCTTGGTAGTAACAAGCCTCAAAATGCAGGCAATCGACTTCCTCTATACAACCCCAATAACGGCCATACAAAGAATGATCGTCGAAGAAACACCAAGACGCCGCAATGGCTTTTTCCTCAGTTTCTTCTTTACGGTAAGCCTGAACCAAGAGAATTTGCTCACCTATGTTTTCCACCAATTGCGCAAAGAAGTCTCGAGTTAAATACCCTTGTTGACCACGTTTCGCGTAAGTGGATTGATAACACAGGTAAAAGAAGTCAATGTCAGCTGAGCTTAACTCGGAGCCTAACTTGCGCTTAAGGGTCACCCCTTGCGCTGCGACTTTGTCCCTTTCTTTGCGTGCCGCCTTTCGTTTGCGACTGGAAAAGTGAGCAAAATACTCCGTCATGTCACGGTAATTGCGGTTAAACCAATGAAACTGACAGGAAATTCGTTCTAAGTATTCCTCATCCTGTTTCAATACAGTGGCGTGTTCAGGCTTGGTAAAGAGCAAATGCCAACTGGAAAACTCTCTTTGTTGGTTCGCTTGGGTTAAGACATCGGCAACCGTTCGATACAGATGCATAAAAGTAACATCCTCACCTTTTGGGTCCAGATGAGAAAATAGCCGAATTCCGGTAACAGGCGAGAAAGGCACCGCCCAAACTCGTTTTGGGTAATATCGAAAACCATAACGCTGAAACGCATCCGCCCAGGCCCAATCAAACACAAATTCCCCTTGGGAATGAGTTTTCAAATAGGTGGGAGCAATAGCGAGTGGGGAGTCATCCTCATCCATGACCAACAGATACTCTGGATACCAGCCTGTGCCATCGCCAATACTCTGGCTCTTTTCCAGAGCCTGATGAAAAGCAAACTGCGCAAAAGGGTATTGGGTCTCCCCAATGGTTTTATCCCAAAGTTCTTTGCCAATGTCCTCAACGGAAGTAAACCACTGCGCTTTCATCAATTAATCCGCCATTTTTTCTCGTAAACGCGCTACCAAAGAAGCGGTGTCAGGGCGAGTGTGTCGCCACAGATAAAAGGCTTCTGCCGCCTGACCAACCAACATGCCCAAACCGTCTGCACCTGCTGCGCCCAGTTCATGAGCCCATTGCAAAAACACTGTGCGTTGTTTGCCATACATCATGTCATAACACCAAGTTTGTTCGCCCACCAGTTCATCTTTCAATGGTGGCAATTGCCCAGACAAACTCGCAGAGGTGCCATTGATGATAATATCAAACGGACCTTCTAACGCTTCAAAAGAAGAAGCTAAGCAATCAAAATGGTCTGCCAATTGCTGCGCCTTGGCGAGTGTTCTATTGGCAATGGTCACTGATGCAGGCTGTTCATCCAACACAGGTTCCAATACACCACGAACGGCGCCACCAGCACCCAAAATCAAGATACGTTTGTCCTTCAGGCTCTGTTGATAATTGATTGTAATGTCACGAACCATGCCGATACCGTCGGTATTGTCGCCAAACAGGTCGCCATTTTTCGCCATTAATAAGGTGTTCACCGCACCAGCTTGTTTGGCTCTTTGGCTCAGCACATCACACATAGCATAAGCGCGCTCTTTAAAGGGAACGGTGACGTTTAAACCTTTTCCACCTTGTTGGAAAAAATCGCGAACTTGTTGCTCGAACCCCTCATCTTCACCAAGCAAAGTGGTGTATTGCATGCTTTGCGTTGTTTGCAAGGCAAATTCAGCATGAATCGCAGGTGATTTACTGTGGGCGATGGGGTTACCTACCACGGCGTATTGATCCACAACACTTCCTCTTATCAATGAATGTTTTAACTGAGCAGGCCAGTTCTTCTATAGATTTTCCAGCCAGTTTCTTGAGGTCAAATAATATTCCGTCAATTTGGCTTCTGGGCTATTTGGCTCCACTTGATACTCATAGGTCCAACGCACTTCTGGTGGTAAAGACATCAGTATGGATTCGGTACGGCCCAAACCACTTTGCAGACCAAAATGGGTACCGCGGTCAAATACCAGATTGAATTCCACATAGCGTCCACGACGATGCAGTTGGAAATCGCGCTGTTGCTCGGTATAAGACAAGTCTTTACGACGAGACAAAATAGGCAAATACGCTTGGCTGTATGCGTCTCCTACAGAGCGCATCATAGCAAAACAATCGGCAAAGCTACCTTCATTAAAGTCATCGTAAAACAAACCGCCAATACCACGAGGTTCGCCGCGGTGTTTCAGGTAAAAATACTCATCGCACCAGCTTTTAAATCGCTGATAATAGCCTTCGCCAAAAGGCTCTACCGCTTGCTGGGCCATTTGATGCCATTGGATACAGTCTTCATCAAAGCCATAATAGGGTGTCAGATCAAATCCACCACCAAACCACCAAACCGGCGCCATACCTTCTTTGTAGACCACAAATAAACGCACATTGGCGTGAGAGGTGGGTGCCATTGGATTTTTAGGGTGAATCACCAGAGACACGCCCATGGCTTCAAATCGACCACCCGCTAACTCAGGACGCTCAGCCGTTGCTGAAGGCGGTAGCTTATCGCCCATCACATGGGAGAAATTCACGCCACCTTTCTCAATCACATCGCCGTTGGCGATCACTCGCGTACGGCCACCACCGCCATTGGGTCTGTCCCAAGCGTCTTGGTGAAAGCGAGTGTTAGGCTCCAAACCTTCCAGCTCAGCACAAATCCTATCTTGTAATGACATAAGATAGTCTTTCACCGCTGCAATATCTTGCTCAGTCACGGTTGCCGTTTGGTGGTCAGACATAATTACTCCCCAAAATCATTTTCCCAAAAGCTGATTGATGATATCGCTATGAAAATAAAGCTTCATATCTAATACAAACGCGACCCATCAGGACGCGTGCGCAATAAATTCAACACCCACATGTATTGCTCAGGATGCGCTGATATAAGTTGCTCTAAGGTTTGATTCATACGTTCTGCGTCGGCTTTTTCATCACCCGTCGGGAAGTTTTTTAACGCCGGTAATATGTGCAGATGATATTGTTTACTTTGCGCATCATAAGCAGGCAACATAGGCACCACCACGGCATTGGACAACTTTGCCAACTTGCCTAAACCTTTCATGGTGGCTTTTTCTGTGGCGAAAAAAGGCGCAAATACGGAATTTTGTGGGCCTAAATCTTCATCCGGTAAGTAGTAGCCTAAATAACCTTGTTTAATGGATTGTAAATAGGGCTTGATACCCGCATCACGATGATAAACCCGCGCCCCATATTGAATACGCTGTAAGTGAATCAACCAGTCAGTAATGGGGTTTTTCTGATCTCGAATCATGGCGACCGTGTTAAAACCGTGGGCGGTTAACATCACGCCAGCATAATCAATTGCCCAACAGTGTGGCACCAAAGCAATGACATTTTGTCGCGCTTGTAAGCGAGGAAACAGATGTTCTTCCCCATGAATCACACAACGCCGTTGATTATGACGCTTGCTACGTATTAAGAGTTCGCCGTAGGCCAGAAAGAATTGCGCCGCCACTTGAAAGCTGTGTTTCAGCAAAGCTTCTCGCTCAGCTAACGACTTGTCAGGAAAACATTGCGCTAGGTTAATTCGAGCGCGTTTTAACGCACCGCTTTTGGTATTTAGCAAGCGTCCTGCAATCCAACTGGCCAGAGTATCGCGCCAAGCCACAGGGACAAAAGCCAGTAAAAAGGTGAAAGCCACCCCAAGCCAAGTCAACCAAAAACGAGGGAGAAGGAAGCGCCACTGAAAGGTCGGGTTATATAACTTATTGTCAGCTTTTTCGGGTGATTTCATCAAACTCTTCGCTTCTCCTTGAATGCTCATATGATACATGAAGTGGCGTACTTAACGCCACGCGGACACCACTTGTTCAAAGCAGCCTTCCTTACCAGTCGCCTGAACCAAAACCGAAGCACCGTGTAAGCATGCCAATAAACGCACTGCCGCTGTTTGCGGATTATCACCTGATAAACTCGGCAAACGTGATAACACTTGCTGCAACCACTGTAATTTCACCTCATAAAAAGCCGCCAAGCTGCCACTGACTTCCTCAGGTAAGACTTGTTTGTCTGCCGTCAGCATAGTGCATAAACTCATGTGCTTTTGATCAATCACTTTGGCTTTAAAACCATCAATAAAGCCATTCAACATAGCTTGTGGCTCAAACTCGGTCGTCATTGGATCGGGCAGCTGTGAGGCAAACTCATGTGTATAACGTTTCATCACTGCGCTTACCAAGTCTCCCTTGGTACGAAAGTGATAGTGAACACTTGCACTCTTGATGCCGATTTGCTCTGCAATATCACGAAAACTAAAGGCACCATAACCACCAGCAATGATGTGTTGCTCCGCCAAATCCATGATTTTGCTTTTGGTGTCGACTTTATCTGCTGTCATTCCACTCACTCAAAAATATCTATCAACTGATAGGTATTTTATTGACCTAGCGTAAATCCTCAAGCTATATTCCATCTATCTACTGATAGGTAAGAGACTTTCCTATGAAAACATTTGATTTGATCGTACTGGGCAGTGGCCCTGGTGGTTATGCGGCTGCCTTTCGTGCCGCTGATTTGGGTTTAAAGGTTGCCATGATAGAACGTCACGCGGCCCTTGGCGGTGTGTGCTTAAACGTTGGCTGCATTCCTTCTAAAGCCTTGCTGCATGTGGCCGGTAAAATTCGTATGGCCGATGAAGAGGCTCACGGTGTGACTTATGGCAAACCTCAAATCGACTTAGACGCCATACGCCATCATAGACAAACCACTGTTGATACCCTCACGGGCAATCTCGCTTTGATGGCAAAAGGTCGTAAGGTTGAGATTTTCCACGGCGAAGGGCGATTTTTATCCACCAATCAAATCCAAATAACAAAACACGATGAAGCACAAAGTGATGCCAAAGAGGTTTTGAACTTTAAACATGCCATCATTGCGGTAGGCTCAAGAGCGATTCGTTTGCCTTTTGCGCCTTATGACGACCCACGTATTTTGGATGCCACCAGTGCCTTACAACTTGAGCGTATTCCCCAGCACATGTTGGTATTAGGCGGCGGCATCATTGGCTTGGAGATGGCCACGGTTTATCAAGCTTTGGGAGCCAAAATCTCCGTTGCAGAGCTGGGTGATCAGATCATGACAGGAGCGGATAAAGATCTGGTGCGAGTCTTCGAACAAACCAACAAAGACCGCATGACCTTCCTAACGAACACCCAGGTAACGGATATTCAAGCGACACCTGAGTCTTTACTAGTACAGCTAAAAGAGCAAGCGGGTGAACGACAGCTAGCAGTAGATGCTGTGTTAGTCGCTGTAGGTCGTTCTCCTAATGGCAAAAACGCTGGTATTGCTGACATAGGCGTGGCGGTCGACGACAGAGGGTTTGTTATTACTGATAATCAATGCAAAACATCTGTACCTAATATCTTCGCCATTGGCGATGTCACTCATGGTCCTATGCTGGCCCATAAAGCCTCTCATCAAGGTCATATCGCAGCGGAAGTCATTGCCGGGCACAAGGTGGATTTCCAACCTTTGGCGATACCATCCATTGCCTACACCTTCCCTGAAGTCGCTTGGGTAGGATTAACCGAAACCGCTGCGAAAGCACAAAATATCGCGGTGAAAAGTGCGGTTTTTCCATGGCGTGCCAGTGGTCGCGCCATCGCTTCAGGCATCACTCAAGGTAAAACAAAACTCATCTACGATGAAGCAACTGAACGCGTCTTAGGCGCTGGCATAGTCGGAGCGCATGCTGGCGAATTGCTCGGTGAACTGACCCTCGCCATTGAGTTTGGTGCCACCTTAGAAGACATTGCATTGACCATTCATGCTCACCCAAGCTTGCATGAATCCGTTGGTTTGGCCGCCGAACTGGGCGCTGGCACCATTACCGATTTGCCGAATAGAAAACGCTAAACTCTTGTTTAAGACATCACTTTGTTTAAGACATCGCTGGCTGCTCGACAAAGCAGCTGGCCATGTCTCTCCATCATTTTTTTTCCTCAAGCTTATTCAGTCTCTTAACAGAGCAATACCTCCTGATGAGTATTATGTTTGAATATCATCAAACAAAGCATTGATAGCTTCTCATTTTTCAACGCTTTGCCTTTGCCTACTATCGAGAACTACAAGGAATCTATTGCAACGAGCAGTACCCTTTTTGTAAGGGTTAGGTACTGAATTTTTCTCCACAGCCAAGTCTGGAGCCTATTATGAATGTCACACTTTCTCAGCCTGAATTGTTGAAAAGCCACTCTTATATTGGTGGTGAATGGATTGCGGCCAAATCAGGTAATACTTTTGCCATTACCAATCCTGCCAACGGCGAGCACATTATTGATGTAGCGGATCTTGGAGCAGAGGAAACCACTCAAGCCGTGGAAGCGGCAGAAAAAGCACAAAAAGCATGGCAAGCACTGACCGCCAAAGAACGCGCTACCTTGTTGCGTCGTTGGAATCAGCTGATTCTGGACAATCAAGATGATCTTGCTAAGTTGATGACCCTAGAACAGGGTAAACCTTTTACCGAAGCCAAAGGGGAAGTGGCTTATGGTGCGTCTTTTATTGACTGGTTTGCTGACGAAGCGCGTCGTTTATACGGTGATGTGATTCCCACTTTTGCTAATGATCGACGTGTGCTTACCATCAAACAAGGCATCGGCGTTGTGGCAGCGATTACCCCTTGGAATTTTCCAATTGCCATGATTACCCGTAAAGCCGGCCCAGCGTTGGCAGCAGGTTGTACCATAGTCATCAAACCCTCTGACGAAACCCCTTTGTGTGCCCTTGCCCTAGCGGAATTGGCTCATCAAGCCGGAATTCCAGCTGGAGTACTGAACGTTGTTGTAGGCAAAAACGCCAAAGACATTGGTGGTGTGCTAACAGGTAACCCCATTGTCCGTAAACTAAGCTTCACTGGCTCAACCCCAGTAGGCAAGTTACTACTGTCACAATGTGCGCAAACCGTGAAACGCACCTCCATGGAATTAGGCGGTAACGCACCTTTCATTGTCTTTGATGATGCTGATCTAGATACAGCGCTAGAAGGGGCAATCAACTCGAAATACCGCAATGCAGGTCAAACTTGTGTGTGCGCCAACCGTATCCTAGTTCAAGAAGGTATCTACGACGCTTTTGCTGAAAAACTGGCACAACGTGTTGCCAGCTTTAAAACAGGCGACGGTTTCGCAGAAGGCGTCAATATTGGCCCTCTCATCAATGGCGCAGCCATCAACAAAGTAGAGCAATTGGTTGAAGACGCTGTGTCAAAAGGCGCTAAAGCCTTGATCGGTGGTGGCGTAGCGCAAGGTGCTGGGGCGCAATTCTTTGAGCCTACAGTGCTTACTGGCGTAACCGAAGAAATGGATATTTTTTCCAATGAAATCTTTGGTCCAGTTGCGCCTTTGTTTAAATTCAAAACCGAAGAAGAAGCGGTTGCCATGGCAAACAATACCCCATTTGGTTTGGCATCTTACTTCTATTCCCAAAACCTGGGTCGCATCTGGCGTGTATCAGAAGCCCTAGAATACGGCATGGTTGGTATCAACGAAGGCTTGATCTCCAGTGAAGTCGCGCCATTCGGTGGTGTAAAAGAATCCGGTAGCGGTCGTGAAGGCTCTAAATACGGAATCGATGAATACGTGGAAACTAAGTACCTATGTATGGGTGGCTTAGCCTAAACACCATTTGAGCCTTCCAGCTCATTCCATAGATTTAATGAAACAAGCCAGCCTATTTGGCTGGCTGTGTAACTCTTTCATAACAAGGTAACCTAAATGAAAAACGCTGACTTACAAAAACGCAAAGAAGTGGCTATTGCCCGTGGTCAAGGCAATATGGCGCAGCTGTACGTTGATCGTGCCGTAAATGCGGAAATTTGGGATGTTGAAGGCAAGCGTCACATTGATTTTGGTGCGGGTATTGCGGTAGTCAATACAGGTCACAATCATCCTAAAGTGAAAGCTGCGGTACAAGCACAGCTAGAGCGCTTTACACACACTTGCGTTATGGTTAGTCCTTATGAGTCTGCTGTTGAACTGGCAGAAAAGCTCAATGCGGCGGCACCTGGCGACACACCTAAGAAGTCCATCTTTGTGACAACGGGTGCGGAAGCGGTTGAAAACTGCGTGAAGATTGCTCGTGCTCATACTGGTCGTCCGGGTATTATCGCGTTCAATGGTGGTTTCCACGGTCGTACCAATATGACCATGGGACTAACAGGTAAAGTAAATCCTTATAAAATTGGTTTCGGTCCATTTCCAAGCGATATTTTCCACGTGCCTTATCCAAATGACTACTTAGGCATTACTGAAGAGCAAGCACTTGCTGACCTACAAATGCGCTTCACTTGTGATATTGAACCTTCTCGCGTTGCGGCTATTATCATTGAACCAGTGCAAGGTGAAGGTGGTTTCTACATGGCGTCAGCGAGTTTCTTACAGAAACTTCGTGCTTTGTGTGATGAACACGGCATTTTGTTGATCCTTGATGAAATCCAAGCCGGTTTTGCTCGTACTGGGACTACGTTCTGCCACGAACAAGCAGGCATTGAAGCGGATCTAATGACAGCAGCAAAAGGCATTGCGGGTGGTTTCCCTATTGCTGCCGTGGTTGGTAAAGCCGACATCATGGACGCACCCATTCCTGGTGGTTTGGGCGGTACGTACGGTGGTTCTCCTGTAGGTTGTGCGGCAGGTCTTGCGGTATTTGATATCATCGAAGAAGAGAAACTGTGTGAACGTGCTGTGCAAGTGGGTGACCACTTTGTCAAACACCTAACTGAAATGCAGCAAGCCTACCCGAACATCATTGGCGATGTGCGTAATGCCGGCGCTATGATCGCGGTAGAATTCGTTCACGATGGCGATGTAAACAAGCCATACCCAGAGTTAGCGAAACAATTGTCAGCGAAAGCTTCTGAAAACGGTTTGGTACTACTGTCTTGTGGTATTCGCGGTAACGTCATTCGTTTCCTACCTGCTCTGACCATCGAGATGGACATCATTGATGAAGGTATGGAAATCTTCAAGCGCTGCTTCAAAGAGCTTGTTTAACTCTTTCTTAATAAGCTTGTGTTCAGCTTGTCCTCTTTAAGCTAACAAGTTAAGTGATAAAGCCGCTAAGCCACTTACAGAGTAAGTGGCTTTTTTATGCTTAATACGTAATGCACCTAATTATGATCTCGCTTGCGACCGCTATCATACGGTGGTAGTCCTAAATCCTTGCGAAGATAATCAGGTAAGTTTCGCGTTTGCATCTCTACTTCTTGCAACTCCGCCTGTCTTTTACGCTTTTCATGCGCTGCTTTCATCTGTTTGATTAATAACAAAATCTTTTGATTAACCCAGTGTAGTAAAACCTGCATAAGCTCACCTCCTGTCTATTAAGGCTTTATTGTTGCGCTAAAACAGGATAAAAACGAATGTTATATTCTTTCGGTAAAGATTAGAAAATCTTATGGATAATAGCCTATGAGCCACAGAGTAACGCACCTTAAAGCCAGTCATTATTTCTCCGTTGCCAGCCAAACCTTAAGCTATACCAAGGCAGCAGAGCAGCTGAATGTTTCTCAGGCAGCAGTGAGTCAGCAAATTCGTTTATTAGAAGAATATCTGGGCGTGTCTTTGTTTTATCGCTTAGGGCGAGAAATGCGGCTGACGGTTCATGGCCAAGAATTGGCACGTCATCTGACACAAGCTTTTGATCATGTCAGTAAAGGCTTGGAAAGCGTCAAACTCGAACCGCTGGAAGGTACCTTGCGAGTATCCGGCTTACAAAGTTTTGTGTCCCTTTGTTTGATGCCTAAATTATGGAGATTTTCAGATCTGTACCCAGGAGTGAATGTAAAACTCTTTTCCTCGGATGAAAGGGAAGACATTCACTCTGGTAAAGTGGATGTCATTATCGATAATCACCTCAATACGGACGACAACACAGCACAAGACTTATTAGTATCATCTGAAGTCATTCCGGTTTTTTCTCCTGAACTGGCCGAGAGAATCAAGGTCAAACAGCCGACCGATCTGCTCCGCTGCTGGCTCATTCAAGTGGATTTACCACAATATCGCTGGCGTACTTGGTTCAATGAACAACAGATTTCCGCTCTCAACAGTGACAACTTACTGTGGGCAGAAGTGACTTCTTGGTACATGGGAATCAGTGCGGTAAAAGCCGGGCATGGCGTCTTTCTATGCCCAAAATTCATGGTACAAAGTGAATTAGACGAAGGCAGTTTAGTTCAAGCTTATCCACGGGCTCTGAAGTCACCCATTGAATTCTACCTAAGCCATGCCAAAAACTCGCCCCGTAGAAAACGCATTCAAGCCTTTGTGAGCTGGCTGCTAGCCAAGGAAAATCAATGTGTTTGCTAGTGTTTAAAATGGCGCAACGATTAAATCTTCCACCGTTTGGTGTAGCACTTTAAGGAAGAGTTCTCGAGGCTTGTTAGGCTGAGTGGTTTTCTTGCAAATCACCGCCACACCTAGAGTATAAGACTTGTTCGTAGGTGCGACGGCAACGATGTCACCTTTGTCCACATAAGACTGAGCATATTGCTCAGGCAAAAACCCTATGTATTGACCTGATAAAATCAAGGCCAAACGACTGTCATAGAAATAGGAAATGGCCGTTAGGTTCATTTGCGAGATTTGTTCACTCACCGCTTCGTGTGGCTTTAACCCCGCATGAGTGGCTGGATAAACATCCGCTTGTTCAGCCTGTTCAGCGCTAGATAAACTCGCCAGTGGATGATGTTTGCCGCAGTACAGATAACAGTCATCAGTGTACAAATGTACGTAATCCAAACCATCTAACTTGCGATGATACGGAATAAAACCAATGTCGGCTTCGTCGTTCAATATCATTCTTTCAATGTCGGCCATGGAAGCCACATTGGTGGTAATAGAAACCTCAGGTGCTTCACTGGCAAAACGTTGAATCAGCTCGGGGAAATGACTACGCGGATCTAAGCTAACTTTATCTGACAAAGCCAAACGCAATTTGCCCGTTAAGCTGGCATTCAAATTATTGACTGTGGTTCGAAAAGCATCCAACGATTCTAGTAACTTTTCCGTCATTTCATAAATAATGACGCCTTCTTCTGTTAGGGAAAAACCACCACGACCTCGCTTACACAAGACGAGATTCAAACGTGATTCTAAATTGGAAATATGCAGGCTAATAGTCGAACGACCTATGTTCAATGAGGTTTCTGCTGCCGAAAAGCCACCACAGTCCACTACCGTCTTAAAGACTTTAAGTTGCTTGATTTCATAATCACCAACTTGCCCTAGTGAATAGTTTTTTGTACTCATTGCTTACCTCATATACCGGAATACATAATCATTGCGCCCAATTTCTATATTCTGACAACGATCAAAACTCGGTAGTTTACCAATTATGTTCGTTAAACCTCTAACTTTACATTGAATCAATCGTCTTTCATCCCACCTTAGCCTTGATTAAGGTAAAGACAGTCAAATACAGATACGATTTTTCTAGAAAACGCGTATCGGCTTTCAGTATTGGCTCGGTTATACCTTAGATATGGATTTTTTGCCTTACGCAACAGTTCATTTTATCCTTCCAGCACATTTTTTAGCCTGACTATCTAATTAAGGTAGGCGGGCTTTTTTTATAAATGCGTTGTATTTAAGCGCGGTTCAAGGGAGCTCATCATGTCAATCGCATTATCAGTACGCCAGAAACTTATCGCTATCGTAGTCTTGGTTTCTGTCGGTTATGGCGGCTTTGGTGCCTACTCTATTTATAATCTCAGCAATATGTCAGTCACCGCCAATGATGCCAGTGATTTAAGCACCTTAACAACACAAGTCAAAAACATCGAAGTCGCCTTACTCAAGTTAGAACGCGATATATCCACTATCTCGCCACAAAGCCTTGCGCAGGTTAAACAAGATTTAGCACAAATCAAACAGATCACCGAAAGCGGTTTTCAGATCAAACCAGGACTGATTGACCAAGAGGGCAGTGAGCTGCTGGAACGAAGTCAAACCTTGTTACCTAACTATTTAAATTTATTGGATAACAATCTCAATGACTTGTCCCAATTGGGAGTAGACGATCAATCCGGTGCTTTACGTTATTTGAACCAAGCAGCAAATACCTTAGAAGAAAAGTTCAGCACACTTGCCAGCTTTGCATCCAGCTTTAAAGAAGTACGTAATAAAGAAAAAGACTTTTTGGCTTACCCTGATCAAAGTCATCAATCAAGCCTAATGGACAGCCTTAATAGGCTAAAAGACACAGTGAATAATATCGGCTTTGGCGATGTGTTTAATGCTGACATTCAAACCTATGAAGACGCCTTGCACCCCGTCATTACTCTGGCTAGCCAGATTGAAGCGCAGCAAATTCAACAGGCCAATTTAAGTCATGATTTTATTTCCATTATGGATGACAGTGCTAATTATCTACAAAACACCTTGTTAGTCGCAGCTCAAAATGATGCCACCAACACAGCACAGCAAGCTCGCAGCTCACTCATTATTGCCAGCTTAGCTTTAGCAGGCATCATAGGTTTTATCCTAATCACAGTAATGCGTTCCCTGAATAAAAATCTTGCGGCGGTTCTGACGATTATCAAACAAGTCGCGCAAGGCAAACTCAGTTCAAAACAACTGTCTTTGTCGACGAACAATCCCGATGAGTTTCAGCAACTTTCTATGGCGTCGCAATCTATGTCCAATGAGCTTCATCAATTAGTTGGGCATTTATTGACCAGCAATGAAAAACTCATGCTAACAGTTGATGATTTGGAAACTGGTGTGCACACCATTGTCAATGGTAGCGAGCGCATTCGCGATCGCAGTAATACCATGGCAACGGCAACAGAAGAAATTTCTGCAACCGCAGATACCGTCAGAAACATGACACAAGCCGTGGCGCACGGTGCGCAGTTGGCTTACGAATCTGCCAGTAGCGGTGCTGTAACAATGAAACAAGCTATGTCCAGTATCAGTGAAGTTGCTGAAGCCATTCAACAAACCAACAGCCGAGTTGATCGTCTTGGTGCCTTATCCAAAGAAATCGATGTGGTGATTGAATTGATTGTTGGTGTTGCTGAACAAACCAGTCTATTAGCACTGAATGCTGCCATTGAAGCGGCTCGAGCGGGTGAGTTAGGAAGAGGTTTTGCCGTGGTGGCGGATGAAGTGAAAGCCCTATCCGAACAAACAGTGAAAGCGTCACGAGACATTACGGCAAAAGTGGAAAACATTCAGCGTGAGACACAAGCGGTTATCCATGCGATGAGCCTTAGCTTATCGCGTGTCGAACAAAGCAAACAGCAAGGTGAAACGGCGGTAACCACCATTCAACAAATTGAAAAAAATACCTTAGATGCTATGCAAAACACCCAAGAAATTACTCAGGCCATTCAAGAAGTGGCGTTAACCACCACTCAAATGGCACAAGATATGGATGTTATTGCAAAAGAGATAAAGGATAATCACAACGCCACAGAATCCATTCAAGCAGGCAATCAAAATATTCACTTGCAAACCCAAGCCTTAGCCAAACAGATTCAAGGATTTGAACTGTCTTAACGCTTTATCACATACGAACAAATCTACTCACTTAAACAGATTTGTTCGTATCTTTTCACTTTTAATTACTCTATTCCTTAAATGCGCTCTTATTGCACCAAAATAGTGCTAAAAAAGCAAAGATCTATCATCCTTAATGTGATATTAAGTTTGTAAAAAATATGCATGTATATCAAAGCACTAGACCAATAAGTTAAACTTAATCAAAGCAGAGTGGCACGTCTTTTTTGCACAAATTTATACCACAAGGCACAACTTTGGTGCTTTATTATGGTTAGCTTATTGATTTTAAAAGTTTTTTACTTTGACGATTGTTTGGTGATAACAAAACTTTAGATGAGTTTTGTGCGCTTTAACCCCATAACGCTTTTTGAAAATATCGATTACAAATTGTCACAACTTTAGGTTAGTGACCTTTTTCCGCAAACTTTGTTTATGAGGTAGTTCATGTTAAAAACAATTCACAAAGCAAAAAAACGTTTGGTCGCAGGTTCGCTAGCTGTGGCTCTTGGTTTAGGTGCATTGGCATCAACGGCAGCTCAAGCCGCTGAACACAACTGGCGTTTTGCAAATCTATACAGCCGTGGCAGTGCATTCGGTGAAGTTTACGAAAGCTTAGCTAAAAACATTGAAACCATGTCTAATGGTCGTATCAAGGTACAAGTTTTGTACTCTGGTGAAGGCGTGGGTTCAACCGGTATTCTTGGTGCAGTGAAATCTGGCCTAATCACTATGGGTGCTCCTTTCCAATCTTTGCATGCTGGTGAACTACCTGCTGGTATCGTTGAAATTGGTCTACCAGGCGGCACAGACGATGCTGCGGAGTTAACTACCTTATTCCAAGAAAAAGGATGGGCGCCGATCCTAAAAGAAGCTTACGGTTCTCAAGGCCTTGTTTGGCTTGACCCATACATCCAACCTGCGGTTTACGTTCTAACCAAAGAGCCAATCAACTCAATTGAAGATTTCCAAGGTTTGAAAATCCGTGCGCCAGGTGCCTACGGTAAATTCCTACGTAACCTTGGGGCATCTCCGGTATCGCTTGCTTGGGGTGAAATCTACACGTCTCTTTCTACTGGCGTAATCGACGGTTCTATCGGTTCTAACATGATCGACCACCGTGACGGTAATCACGTTGAAGTAGCAAAATACATGTACCCACTACCACTAGCGGGTGCTCAAGTGTTGCCAATTATTGTAAACCGCAGTGCTTGGAGCAAATTGTCTCCAGACCTACAAGCCATTGTTTCTGCAGCAACAACAGTTCACGCTCGTGAGCAATTGACTAAGTCTAAGTTGTGGGAATCTCAAGCCGTTGCTGAAATGGAAGAAAAAGGTCTTCAGTGGAGCCCAGAGCCAAGTGCAGCGGATAAAGCAGCATGGCAAGCTGCGGGTGCTGGTCTTTGGGACGAATACGCGAAAGGCGACAAGTACAGCGCTGAGTTGATCGAAGTCCTTCGTAAAGAAGCAAACTAAGTAAGCTTTTCATCAAAGGATTGATACAATAAGCAAAGGAGACAGGCTAACTGTCTCCTTTGTTTTTAATATTTGGTTATAACGCACAACCAACCCTTCCTATCCTTTTAAGGTATTACACAATGATAGAGACAGCGATCAGGCGCTATTGCCTCGCCATTCATGCGCTGGTGGCTTTTGTCGGCAAATCCATATCTTATTTGATGCCGGTATTGGCGTTTGTGGTAGCCTTCGAAGTGTTCTCACGCTACTTTCTAAACAAACCGACCATCTGGGCATACGACTTATCCCTGTTTATTTTTGGTTATATTGCCGCATTAGGCGGTGCCTACGCGCAACAACAGCGAGCCCATATAAACGTCGATATTCTTTACAACAAAGTGTCGCCACGCATGCGCAGTTTGTTCAACATTATTTCTTTCTGCCTCGCCATCTTCTTTGTCACCATTATTTGCAAAATGAGCATCGGCAAATTCGAGGAAGCCTTACAGTTCAACTATCGCCGTCAAAGTGAATGGGCCCCACACATGCATCATTACTGGGTGATGATGGCCGTTGCCAGTTTTATGCTTGGGCTGCAATTAAGCAGTGATTTATTAGAGGAAGGTTTTCACTTGTTTAGCGGAAAAACATTACTTCCAGACTCCATTCGTAATCAAGAGGAAACGCCAAATGATTAGTATCGAATTGCTTACTGGCGTTTTATTACTTTGTATTCTTGTCACCTTCGCTTTGGGTGCACCCGTCGGCTTAGGCCTAGGTGGTATTGCTATGGCAGTAGGTTACATTACTTGGGGCGATGGCCTTTTTAATGTGATTCCTACCACGTTAGAAGCCACTCACTTTAGCTTTATTTTGTTAGCTATTCCTTTGTATATCTACATGGGACAATTGTTAACACGTTCCGGCATTGGCGATGCCATGTTCAATGCCAGTCAAATGTTGATTGGTAAAGTGCGAGGTTCATTAGCCATCAGCGTTATCATTGTGTGTTCAATGATTGGCGCTATGGTTGGTATCATAGGCGCGGGTATCATGACATCCGGCAGTATTGCCTTACGTCCTATGTTAGAACGTGGATACAATAAGCGTTTGGCTCTGGGTGTCATCATGGCAGGTGGTGGTCTTGGCATTTTAATCCCCCCTAGCATTCCCATGATCATGTTTGCTTCGGCGACACAAAATTCGGTAGGGCGCATGTTCATTGCCGCACTGGTACCAGCGGCCATCACCATTGTGTTGCTGATTGCTTATGTGGTGATTGCCTGTAAGCTTGATCACAGTAAAGCCCCTTTGGACAAAGCTCCTGAAGTAGCCCCGACGCTGAAAGAAAAGTGGTTTACTGCGCGAGATGGTCTTCTGTCTCTGCTGCTTATTGTTGCAGTATTAGGCAGTATCATCACGGGTATCGCCACCCCGACGGAATCTGGTGCCATTGGCGTTGTTGGTGCAGTGTGTTTGGCGGTGTTGTTTAAACGCTTTAAACCTCGCATGGTGCGTAACGCAGGATTGCAAGCAGCACTTCTCGTCAGCGTGGCAATGTGGATTATTTTTGGTGCAACTGTGTTCAGTAACTTCCATTTGCTAATGGGTGTGCAAAACATGGTGGCCAGCTTCACTCAAGATCTTGGCCTATCGCCTATTATGGTCATCATAATGTTCCAGCTCATCATGCTATTGCTTGGTTTCATTATCGATGAATTCATTATCGTCTTGATGTGTGCGCCTATCTTTACTCCTATTGCTGTATCACTGGGGTTTGATCCTATCTGGTTTGGTATCTTGATGATTCTAAACATTGAGATTGCGGTTCAAACGCCACCTTATGGCTTTGCTCTATTTTACTTGAAAGGCATAGCGCCACCTGGTATCACCATGTTGGACATCTATAAATCGGTTACACCCTTTGTTCTTATCAAGCTCTTGGTACTCATCATTTGTATGTGTTTCCCAGAATTGGTGATGTGGTTACCGAATACACTCATGGGATGACGGCGCTCTTTTTGTCAGACCTGTAGCTAGTAATTAAAAGCGGCTCTGTGACATTCACAGAGTCGCTTTTTTTTATGGGCTTTCAGGCTTTTTTTAAGCTTTCTGAATGCCGTTGAAAATACGTTAACGTTACACGTGAAACATCATGCTTGATAACGCTTGAGAATCAAAGCGGCGTTCACTCCTCCAAATCCAAAGCTGTCTGATAGGACATAATCAACAGACTGCGCTCTTGCAGTATGTGGAATCAGGTCCAAATCGGCCATAGACTCATCAATATTGTCGAGGTTTAACGTAGCTGGAAGGGTGCCTGATAATATTGCTTGGGCACTGAAAATCGCCTCTACACCACCAGCAGCACCGAGCAAATGACCTATGGATGACTTAGTCGAAGACACGGGGACTTGACCGACCCTGTCAGCAAAAATGGATCGTAGTGCGTTGATTTCGCCACGATCGCCCACTGGAGTGGATGTGGCGTGAGCATTAACATAACCAATTTGTTCAACGTCGATATTAGCCATTTTAAGTGCTGCGCTGATCGCACAGGCAGCGCCTTCACCACTTTCTGGGCCAGAAGTTAAATGGTAAGCGTCCGCACTGGTGCCATAGCCAACGATTTCTACTAATGGCGTCGCGCCTCTTGCTAAAGCGTGTTCTAGGGTTTCCATCACAATCAGGCCTGCGCCTTCACCCATTACAAAGCCATCGCGATGAGCATCAAATGGACGAGACGCTTTCGCTGGCTGATCATTATTCATGGACAAGGCTTTTAACGCACCAAAGCCCGCTAAAGACAATGGATCGATGCAGGCTTCGGTACCGCCCGCTAGGGCCACCTTAGCTTCGCCAGAACGTAATAATCGCATTGCGTCGCCAATGGCTTGAGCACCAGCGGCACAGGCGGTTACTGGTGTACCTATAGGGCCTTTAAAGCCATATTTAAGCGAGACATTACCCGCAGCTAAATTGGCCAGAAACGCTGGCACCGTAAAAGCAGATACACGCTTTGGGCCTGAATCCAACAAACTTGTATGTGCTTTAGTGATAGTAGGGAAGCCACCTATGCCTGTGCCAATCACTGTGGCCGTAGCTTGTTTGTCGGTCTCGTTTTCAGGTAGCCAATTTGCCTGTTTTAAGGCCTCATCTGCAGCAGCCAAAGCAAATAATGTAAACAGATCGACACGTTTTCTTTCTTTTGGTGACAGATAATCCGATTCGTCCAATCCGTTGTCTTGTTCTGTAATACTTGGCACTTGGCCTGCGATTTTAGTGGGGACCTTGCCAGAAAGTACTTCTGGTAAGATTCGAATCCCAGATTCACCTGCAATCAATTTTTTCCACACAGCATCTACCCCAATACCGAGTGGCGATACGATTCCCATGCCAGTAATGACTATTCGATCTTTTGTCGACATGATAGCCCTTCCTCTCTATATAATTTATCTCTTTTTATTACTTTCATTTTTTGTCTGATTTTATTGATCAAGCCTTACTAATGACCAAATTCATTTCGTTTTCCTAATGCTAAAGTCAGAGTTAATATGATCAAGATAATATTTTGTTTTCACTTTTCAGGTTTCAGGTCTGATGAATAGGAAAGAGGTGCTGAAAAGGATAACGAGACTTGCTGATTAATTTTGTTAAATGTCAACTCATCAGCAGAAGCATGATATAAAGTAGGTAAATAATGTATAAAGTCGCTTTTTTCATTTTGCCGAGTAAGATTAAGCTATAGCTAAGTACTTTCATCTGTAAAATTAAGTCATTGCGAGAATTTTAATAAGGAGATCTTTTCATGCCTTATACGACTAAGCACAAGGAACAAACGCGTCAGCGTATACTGCAAGCTGCAGCCAAGTTATTTTGCTCTCGAGGTTTCGATCGGGTGACGCTGACGCAGATCATGCAAAAAGCTAACATGACGCATGGCGCCTTCTACGCGCATTTTTCTGGAAAGAGTAGTCTGTATGAAGCCGCCATGCATTTTGCAGCATCTCATGCTTTTTGGGCACGTGATGATAAGCAAACTGAGGGGAAGGAGACACATCTAAAAGCACTGGTTACTCGTTATTTAAGCTGGAGCAAGACGGACCAAGAACACCCATCACCTTTGGAATTCTTGGTAACAGACGCTGCTCATAAAGAAGAAAAAGTACGCCAAGCTTACCAAGCTTGCTTCGACAGCCTAGTTGATAGGCTTGCTAATATACTTAAGAAAAATGGCAAACCCAGAGCAAACGCCGAAGAACTAGCAGAAGAAACCGTTGTTTCCTTAGTAGGTACAGTTTCCATTGCTCGCTCTATTAGTCAACCACTTCAAAGTGACTTTCTTAAACGAGCGCACGCTCGTATAGTAGCAAGGCTTAAAGCTAGTTAGTTTTGCTCTTGTAAACTTGCATTAAAAAAAGCAATTCTAGAAAAATTAAAAAGCCGGTGTTTCACGTGAAACACCGGCTTTTTGTTATTGAAAATAAAGATATAAATTTTCTATGTCTATCTAGGCTCGACTCTCGACTGACTAAGGCGGACTTAAGGCGTAAGACAAACTCAGTTTTCGTCTTGTTTATCACCTTCGGGGTTGCTGGTTTCTGTGTTCTCATACCAACGCATAATGTGCGGTGCAATTTCATCACCCGCCACAAAGAAGTGACCGTTTAGCAACGTCTCTCTTTGGTTATAACGAAATGGTTTACCTTCAGGCGTCACCAGCATACCACCAGCCGCTTCTATTATCGCTTGTTGCGCTGCAGTATCCCATTCACTGGTCGGACCTCGACGTAAATGCAAATCAGCAATACCTTCCGCAATTCGACAACCTTTAATTGAACTGCCTTTGGGTAACTCTCGTACTTGTTGGTAATACTGCTTTAGTGTTTCTTTTAAATCCGTTGGAAGAGCAGGGCCATGGCTGCGGCTGGTCATAACAATAATGGGTTCTCGAGGCGCTCGTAAATTTATGGCCTCATAACTCGCGACTCTTTCTGCACCGTCATGCCATTTGATCGCGCCAATTGGAAGTTGTTGCCAAGACTGAGTAACGCCAAAATAGCCTTCTGAGGTCGTGGGCAAGTACACCATACCCAATATAGGATTACCTTGCTCTACTAGCGCAATATTAATGCTAAATTCACCATTGCGCTTTATGAACTCTTTCGTCCCATCAAGAGGATCTACGATCCAAAGTGTTGACCAAGATAACCGTTCTTCTAAACTGACAGAACCTTCTTCTGACAAGACTGGAATATTAGGTGTGAGTGCTTGCAAACCGGCAATAATCACTTTATGGGCAGCCAAGTCAGCTGCGGTGACCGGACTGTCATCGGATTTTTGCTCAACACCCAAGTCGGCACTTTGATAAATTTCCATGATAGCGGCCGCCGCTTGGTGTATGATTTTTTGCAGTGCTTGGAAAACTGGGTGTGTATTTACATCCTGCATAACTGCCTCATGACAACGAATAAAGGTCAATGTATTAACTTATGAGTAAAACAGAAAAACCGTCTGAACTACAAGCTGTTCGTTTAGATAAGTGGCTATGGGCCGCTCGCTTTTTCAAAACCCGCTCTTTGTGCAAAGATGCTATTGATGGTGGCAAGATCACTTATAACGGTAGTAAAGGCAAAGCCAGCCGAAATGTTGAAGTCGGTGCCATGATTGGTATACGTATTGGTTGGGATGAAAAAACCGTAGAAGTGAAAGCCGTCAGCGAACAACGACGTGGTGCACCAGAGGCCAGATTACTCTATGAAGAGACAACTGAATCCATCGAAAAACGAGAACGCAAAGCACTTGAACATAAGTCATATGGCGGTCGAATCATGGCGGATCACAAGCCCAATAAGAAAGAGCGTCGCGACATTAAGCAATTAAAGAAAGACATTTTTGGCGGGATGGATTAATTATTTTCTTGAAGCATTGCGAAGCAATAGGCAGCCATTGAAAACCTTGTGCTGCCATAGCACTTGAAAAGATAGTAATTTGAGAGGACAGTCACTTGAGCTAGATTCTTTTCCTTCATTTAGCTCCTATCAAATCAACTCTTACCACATTCAGCTAGCTCCTACCAACCAATACAACCCTTGTTGATTTTCAATGCACGCATTTAATTCTAATTCCATTAAAGCTTGCATTAGGTCTCCGGCATTTGTCTTTGTTAAACGAGATAAGGCATCAAAATCCACTGCGGGGGTATCTTCAGAGGCAAGGTCCTTTAATAAATAAAAGACTGTCTTTGCCAATTCGCTGAGAGAAGACGGAGCGTCAATTGTTTTTATCTTATTTGGCGGATTAGTGTTTGATGAGAATTCCGCTTCTAGCGGCGGATTGATTTCAGCTGTACTCAAGCTTTCAGATGACTCGGGGGATTTTTCTAACGTCAACTTATCCAACAGCATAGGGCACTCATTAAGAATGTCTTCGATCTTTGTTACCAGACTAGCACCTTGGCGAATGAGTTGATGGCAACCCGCTGATTGACTGTCCGTTAAACGTCCAGGAAAAGCAAAGACTTCACGATTCTGTTGCAAGGCATAACTGGCACTGATCAGAGAACCGCTTTTTATAGATGCTTCTGCCACCAAAATTGCCATACTTAATCCACTTATAATTCGATTGCGTGGTGGAAATAAATTTGGCCGAGGCTGAGTAGTAAGTGGGTATTCACTTAAAAGCAATCCTCCTTGTTCTAACAAGGCGTCATACAATGGCTTATTCTGATCTGGATAACAATGCAATAAACCCGTCCCCATTACTGAAATACTTGGCGCAGCATTGCTTTTAAGAGCGCCGCGATGAGCCGCCGTATCAATACCTAAGGCACCACCACTTACAATACTCACACCACGATCAGCCAATGCTTCAGCAAAATAGAGTGTCATGTCCCTGCCATATTTACTACAACGACGCGCGCCAACAACACCCAGTTTCGGATAAGCCAGACCATTCAATGATCCTTTTGCATAAAGCAGAGCAGGCGGCACAGAGATCTCTTTTAACAGCTGAGGGTAATTCTCGTCATGAAACAGCAACAAGGTGTGATGCTCAAGCGCCAGCCATTCCTGAGTAAGCTCTAACTTAGCTTGCTGTTCATCTGAGAGCTCGCCAGAGGACAAATAGGCCATAGCTTGTTTAGCGGTTATGTCGGGCCATTTTAACTTCCTCAATAGTTCGTAAGACAATTCATCGGACACATCATCAGTTTGCTTAGTTAGGCTCGCATCTTGATCCTGATTAATAGCATCAAGCTCACAGAGATACTGCATCAGGCGTGATAGACGAGCAGGACCAATTCCCTTTAATAAACTTAAACTGAGCCAGTCTGTTTGGTTTAGTGACGAAGAGGTTTTATACATTGTTTTGCTTCCTGCATTGCAATGAATGAATAAAGGGTGATGTTTCATCCTGAAACAAATAGACAAGGTCTATTAACGCGATTGAATCATATTGGGTAAAAATCCGCCATGAGATGACTGATGAAAGTCGCGAGTTGAGGTACAATGTCAGTATTAACTTAAATCACAGCGCTTCTTACCAACTTGCTAACCACTTCAAATCCAATTTTCGCAACATAGAAGCCTGTCAATTGAATTGAAAGAGACGACTATCATGGCTGTTTTAACTGTACTTGAATACCCAGATCCGCGCCTGCGCAAAGTCGCAGAACCGGTCACTGACTTTACGGATGAATTGCAAACCAAAATCGATGACATGTTAGATACCATGTACGATGAAAATGGCGTTGGCTTAGCGGCAACACAGGTGGATTATCATTATCGTGTGGTGGTAATGGATCACTCTGAAGAACGCAATCAGCCCATCGTTTTCATTAACCCTGAATTCGACGTTCTAGACGATGCGCCAAATGAATGCCAAGAGGGCTGCTTGTCCGTTCCAGGATTTTACGAACACCTTTACCGAGCGGCAAAAGTTCGCGTTAAAGCATTAGATCGTCATGGCAAAGAATTCAAAATGGATGTCGATGAGTTGATGGCGGTGTGTGTTCAACATGAAATTGATCACCTAGACGGCAAACTTTTTGTCGATTATTTGTCACCGCTAAAGCGTAATCGTATTAAGAGCAAATTGGAAAAAGCTCATAAGATGGCACAAAAACAAGCAAGATAAGAAACGCTATACTCAAACCAAGATTATTTAAAATCAGGCCATTGGCCTGATTTTTTTGTTAAGGAATTCTCATGACAGCATCACCACTTCGTATCGTTTTTGCCGGGACTCCCGATTTCGCTGCGGCAAGTTTGCAAGCCCTGATCGATCAGCAGAAACAAAATAATTACCAGTTAGTGGGTGTTTACACTCAGCCAGATCGACCCGCTGGTAGGGGCCAAAAGCTGGTACAAAGCCCAGTAAAGCAACTCGCTTTGGCGAATGATATTCCGGTTTACCAGCCATTAAACTTCAAGCAAGACGAAGACAAACACCTTCTGGCTGAACTAAATGCAGACATCATGATAGTGGCTGCCTACGGAATTATTTTACCTAAAGACATTTTAGATACGCCTAAAATGGGCTGCATAAATGTCCATGCATCTTTATTACCTCGATGGCGAGGTGCGGCACCGATTCACAGAGCTCTAATGGCAGGCGATAGACAAACCGGCATAACCATAATGCAAATGGATGTTGGTTTAGACACAGGTGACATGTTGCTTAAAGTAAACTGTGATATTCAAGCAGACGATACCTCTGGAAGCTTGCATGACAGATTGGCGATACTGGGTGGCGAAGCTTTGATTACCGCATTGGAAAAGTTACGCCTTGGCAAAATACAAGCAGAAGAACAAAACGATAGCTTATCCAATTATGCTGACAAACTTACTAAGCAAGAAGGCCAATTGGATTGGCAACAAAGTGCTGAACAACTCGATCGACAAGTCAGAGGCTTAACGCCTTGGCCAGGTGCCTATACTCACAGTGCAGCAGGTATTATGAAAATACACGCAGCTAAGCTTGTGGAACGCGAAGAAAATCTCGTTCCAGGCAGTATTATTTCTGCTGGTAAAGAAGGCATTCTGGTGGCAACAGGACAAGCAGCTTTGTGTATTACTGAATTGCAGTTCCCTGGCGGCAAACGCATGAAAGCTCAAGACGCATTAAACGGTAAACATAAGGCGCTTCTTCAAGCAGGTAAGTCCTTCAATAACCAACAGGAAGACTAACCATGGAAGCCAATCAAAACCCTCGTGCTGTTGCTATACAAGTGTTAACTCAAGTCTTGCTTCAAAAAGGCTCCTTGAGCACTCAATTGAATCGTTTTCAGCATCAAGTCGCCGCAGAACAACAAGCGCTACTTAAAGAATATTGCTTTGGTGTGTGCCGTCAATTTCCTCAGTTGAACAGTTTGGCACTCAGTCTGTTGTCCCATCCCTTTGAAGAAAAAGATACAGATGTATACTCTGTGCTGTTATTAGGCCTATATCAGATTATGTACATGAACACGCCTGACCATGCAGCGGTAAATGAATCTGTTGAAGCTTGTCGAGCAGTAAACAAAGATTGGGCAACCAAATTAGTCAATGCCATCCTGAGGCGCTATCAACGTGAAGGGGATGAGCTACTGGACAATCTTGCCAGCATCCCTTCGGTAGAATTTAATCATCCAAAGTGGTTAGTTAAACGTTATAAGAAACATTGGCCCGATCATCTACTGCAAATTATTGCTGCAAGTAATCTGCATCCACCAATGTGTTTGAGAGTAAATTTGCATCGAGTTTCACGTGAAACATATTTAACCGATTTAGAAAAACAGGGTATAAAAGCCTCTATTGGAGAATGCTCTGCCAGTGCTCTGTACCTAGAAAATGCAGTTTCTGTGAATCAATTGCCAGGATTTGAAGAAGGGTTATGCAGCGTCCAAGATGAATCAGCTCAGCTCGCAGCTGAGATATTAAACCCGGACGCTACCGAGAAACTACTCGATGCTTGCGCAGCGCCTGGTGGAAAAACAGGTCATCTACTGGAAGCGATGGCAAAAAGCACTGAGCAGCAAGATCAGCAAATTGAGCTGACTGGGATTGAATTAGAAAACTGGCGTCTGGAAAAGATAGAATCCAATCTTGAGAGGCTGGGTTATTCTGCAGAACTTATTTGTGCTGATGCGTCAGATATACAGTCTTGGTGGGATAACAAGACATTCGACAAGATTTTGCTCGATGCGCCTTGTTCAGCAACCGGCGTAATTCGACGAAATCCAGATATCAAAATCAATCGTAGGCCTGAGGACATAGAAGCACTGGTTGATATTCAGAAATCTATTCTGCAGCAAGTTTGGCAAACATTAAAACCGGGGGGGCATTTGCTTTATGCTACTTGTTCCCTTATGCCGGAAGAAAACGAACAACAAATAGCAGACTTCTTAAGCACACATACCAATGCCTCCGAAGTGGCTTTGTACACTTTGAACAATCATCTTAAAGCAGTCTTCAATAACGAAGATAGTCAATTGGGCAAGAAAGTATCTCATGGTTATCAATTATTTCCACGAGAAGATAGACAAGATGGTTTCTACTATTGTTTATTAAAAAAAAGTACTAATTAATGAAAGAACGATTGATAGCAAAGTATGGTTGCTATCATTGGGTTGGTATAAAGCGAACCTAAAGCAGGTAAGACTAAGCTCTTAACCTGCTTTTTTGTTTCATGTGAAACAGATGTAAAGCCTATTCAGTTTTTAGTGACAGTAAGTCTTAAGCAGATTCAAAGAAGAAATAAGAAGTAGTTCCCTTGGTCAGAGTAACAGCCTGACAGATTGGCTGGCATTGTTGTTAAAGATCGACCAGAATTATTATCAGTATTTTAGCACTACAAGTTAAATAATTGTTCTTATGTAGGTAAACTTTACCCATTGACGATCTTTTGCATCAAAGATCATACGACTCATTAAAAGACAAAACGTAACTCTAATAGATTATTAATACATCAGAGTAGAGCAACCGTCAGACTCTGCTAAGGCAAAATATGAAAATCATCATCATCGGGGCCGGCCAAGTAGGTGCAACGCTCGCAGAAAATCTAGCAAGTGAAGATAACGATATTACCGTGATCGACACGAACCTAAATCGCCTTAGAGAGTTACAAGACAGATTGGATATACAAACGGTAGAAGGCAGTGGTGCACACCCTGATGTGTTGCGTCAGGCAGGCTGTAATGATGCTGACATGTTAATAGCCGTAAGCAACCAAGATGAGACAAATATGGTGGCTTGTCAGGTCGCTCATACTTTATTCAAAACCCCCACAAAAATTGGTCGTGTTCGATCCAGCGCTTATTCGAGCCATCCTGAGTTATTTAGTGATCAAGCATTACCAATGGACGTGCGTATCAGTCCTGAAAAAGAAGTTACTAAACATTTAAGTCGCTTGATTCGTTATCCCGGCGCATTACAGGTTATGGAATTTGCCGAGGGTAGGGTACAACTGGTAGTGGTCAAAGCTGAAAAAGGCGGGCCTCTTATTGACCAGCCGATAAGCTTTTTAAAAGAACATATGCCTTCAATTCAAACTCGAATTGCTGCGATTTATCGAGATGGTAAATCCATCTCACCAGATGGTAATACTTATATACGAGCTAATGATGAAGTCTTTTTCCTGACTGCCCAGCGAGATGTACTGGATGTGATGAGTGAATTACGCCCATTAGATACGCCTTATCGACGTATCATAATTGCTGGTGGCGGTAACATAGGTGAGCGTCTTGCACAAAGCTTGGAAAAAGAATACCGCGTTAAAATCATTGAACGAGATCCAGAGCGTTGCCGCTATCTTTCAGAAACCCTCGACAACACCATAGTGCTCAATGGCGACGCATCCAAACAAGAGTTACTACTCGAAGAAAACATAGAATCCACGGATGTATTTTGCGCACTCACTAACAATGATGAAGCCAACATTATGTCTTCCATGTTAGCTAAGGTACTTGGGGTTCGTACTGTCATGACCATTATTAATAACCCAGCGTATGTAGACATTGTTCAAGAAGGCATGATTGATATTGCCATTTCTCCACAACACACTACCATCAGTTCTTTGTTAAGTTACATCCGTCGTGGTGATGTAGTGAACGTTCACTCCATGCGTAAAGGCGCGGCAGAAGCATTGGAAGCAGTCGCACATGGCGATCATCGTTCTTCGAAAGTAGTTGGCCGTAGTATTGCCAATATTAATCTTCCTGAAGGAGCAACCATAGGAGCGATTGTTCGCGGGGATGATGTCATCGTCGCTACCAGTGAATTAGTTATCCAGGCAGAAGATCATGTCATTATCTTTGTGACGAACAAGAAGCAAATTCCTGCTGTTGAACAACTCTTCCAAGTAGGCTTGACCTTCTTTTGACAATCTTCTTTCGTCGCTTTTAAAAAATGAGTTATTGAGATTAAAACCAGATTACAGCCATTGTTCGGCACTTCGTTTAAACCTATAGCCGAATATTTAGGACATTAGATATGCATTTTAAGGTCATCTTACGGGTCATTGGTATATTGGTCATGGTTTTCAGCGTATCGCTGATACCCCCCATTATTGTTTCTCTCATTTACAGCGATGGAGTCTTGTCTGCCTTTTTATATGCCTTAGCCATTAACCTAATTGGCGGCTTTATTTTGTGGTTTCCCGTACACAAGGAAAAAGGAGAATTGAAGATTCGAGATGGCTTCTTAGTGACCGTATTATTTTGGTCGGTGCTGGGCTTATTTGGATCTGTGCCTTTCTTTCTGGCCGAAACACCTGACTTAAGTTTTACAGATGCCTTGTTTGAATCCATCTCTGGGTTAACCACAACCGGAGCCACCATTCTGACAGGCATAGACACCTTGCCCAAATCCATTCTGTTTTATCGTCAGCTTCTTAACTGGCTAGGTGGCATGGGTATCATTGTATTGGCGGTTGCCATAATGCCAATGCTAGGCATAGGTGGTATGCAGTTATACCGTGCGGAAACACCAGGTCCCGTAAAAGATACCAAGCTAACCCCACGCATCGCTGAAACAGCAAAAGCCTTGTGGTATATCTACGCCACACTAACCTCTGTCTGTGCTTTAGGCTATTGGATTGCTGGCATGAATTTGTTTGATGCCATTTGCCATAGCTTTTCAACCGTAGCAATTGGAGGTTTCTCGACTCATGATGCCAGTATAGGCTATTTCAACAGTGTGGCAATTGAGCTGATTTGTACCTTCTTTATGATAGTCTCTGCCTTTAACTTTGCTTTGCACTTTTATGCATGGCGTCATAAAAGCGTATGGCACTATTTTAAAGACCCTGAAGCACGTTTCTTTCTTCTTATATTGTGCAGCACAATAATACTCTCTACTTTAGTGTTAGCCATGACGGCCACCTTTGATTGGGACACTTCGTTACGTTATGCACTGTTCGAAAGTGTTTCCATTGCCACCACATCGGGCTTTGGCACGTCTGACTTTTCTAACTGGCCACACTTCCTGCCTTTTCTTTTGATCGTCACCTCTTTTGTTGGTGGCTGTGCCAGTTCGACAGGTGGCGGAATGAAGGTCATTCGTATTCTATTGATACTTAAACAAGGCATACGTGAAATCCAACGCTTAATTCATCCTAATGCAGTGATACCTGTTAAAGTCGGTGGGAAAGCGGTACAAGAACGAGTGGTGTCCGCTGTGTGGGGATTCTTTTCCGCTTATCTATTAGTCTACGTCATCTTAATGATCGGCCTAATGGCAACTGGACTGGATCAAGTAACCGCTTGGTCAGCCGTGGCTGCCACTTTAAATAATTTGGGTCCCGGTTTAGGTGACGTGGCCAGCAGCTTTACCAACATTGGCGACCCTGCAAAGTGGATGTTGTGTTTTTCTATGTTACTTGGCCGTCTGGAAGTATTTACCTTATTGGTATTATTCACGCCAATGTTTTGGCAAAAATAATGATTTGATGAATGCGACTAGGATGCCTCACACATGACCCCCGCCATTGATCAGCTTAAAAAGCAGAAAGTCACTTTCACCATGCATGAGTATCAGCACGATGTGCAATGTCATAACTTTGGGGAAGAAGCAGCCAGTAAGCTCAATCTAGCACCAGAAACCGTCTTTAAGACCTTGTTGGTTACCGATGAAAAGCAGTTTTTTGTTGCCATAGTGCCAGTCACAGGTCAATTGAATTTAAAACGCGCAGCCAGCGCTTTCGCGGTAAAAAAACTGCGTATGGCAGAAGCCAAAGAAGCAGAACGTATCACAGGATATTTAGTAGGTGGCATCAGCCCAATTGGCCAAAAGAAAGCACTGATTACCTGTATAGATGAATCCGCTCAAACCTATCCTAAAATGTATGTAAGCGGCGGACAAAGGGGACTGGACATAGGTATCGCGCCACAAGACCTTAGTCACTTATGTCGTCAAACTCGCTTTGCTAATATAGCGCAAAGTAAATAAATCACCTTCAAGAGAAAACTCATGCCATCAATCAAACCCATCATACTGCTTGATAGGGACGGGGTCATCAACCAAGACTCAGAAGCCTATGTGAAATCCGTAGCGGAATGGCTGCCCATTCCAGGGAGTATAAAATCCATAGCAGCACTCTCAAAAGCGGGATTTCAAATCTTTGTTGTTACCAATCAATCTGGTATTGCTCGTGGTTATTATGACGAAGCCACATTGCAAGCCATGCACGACAAAATGACCGCTTTGGTTGCAGCAGAAGGCGGAAGCATTCAGGGTATTGAATATTGTCCCCATGGGCCAGACGATGACTGTCAGTGTCGTAAACCCAAAAGTGGCATGATAGAAAAGATTGAAGCTCAGTTGGGAGTCAACTTCAAGCAAACACCCGCCATTATGGTAGGGGATTCCCTACGTGACTTAGAAGCAGGTCGCGCCAGAGGCTGTCAGCCAGTTTTGGTATTAACTGGCAAAGGTCGTCAAACCCAATACAAAGAGATTCCTTTCTCATTTGAAATTTATACAGATTTAGCCGCTTTCAGTATTGCCTTGCTGCACAAATATAACTAACTACGCATCATAACAGATTATAAGTAAGTGCTTACATACTTTTTATCTATCTTGTCATAGAGGATAAACGATACCAACTCAAAGCAATCATGCTAATCAAACACGCCAATAGATAAGGAAAAGAAGAGACACTGAACAATTCAATGATAGGTCCTGTCAAGGTGGGTGCAACCAAAGCTCCTAAACCACAACACACAAAAACAAAGGCAGTACGTTTGCCGTTTAGTGACATGATGCTGTTCGCGTATGAAAACACCATAGGAAAAAAAGCAGAACAACCCAGTCCCAACCACAACGCCACCAGCACAAAGGACGCATCAGTCAGCATCATCACTAAGACGCCAGAGACTGCGATACATAAATGCAGATTTACACCTTGTTGAGGAGTAATAAAACGTAGTAAAGGCACAGAAATCAAACGACCAATAGAGATACTAACGAAGAACCAGGTAACCAGAATGGCGGCTGAATTTTGTTCCACCCCAGACAAAACCGCATAGGTACTCATCCAACCGGCAATGGTGATTTCAAAGCCGACATAAAGAAATATAACCGTCACAAAGGCTAAAAAAGTGGCTTTTTGTTTCGTTTCAGGTACGACTTCTTGTGCTCTGGCGGCAAACGTTGGACTAGGTTGACGCCATAAGAGCACAGGTAGTAACACAGCGTACACTGCCACCAGCCAATAACCGGTACCGTAATCCTGTCCCAGCCATCCAGAGAACACCAAAATCAAAGGCGCCAGCATGGAACCAGCACTGTGGCAAAGGTGCAATACCGTCACATAAGAACCGACTTTTTCCTTATGCAACCAAATCATCATCATGTTACCGCCAGCGTTAGCCGATACTTCCGTTGCACCCAGCAAAAAGAACAAAACAACCAACATACTCAAGCTGGTAGAAAAGGGCACAAGCACCAAAGCGCCAATCATAATGACTAACATCAAAATGATGTAATGATGACCTTGCCAACGTTCATACATACGAGCTGCTAGCAAAGCACCAAGAATGTTACCTATAGCACGAGCGGTAAAGACAACGGAAATTTCCGCTACAGTGGCATCAATTAAATCGGCTAAATAGATCAAGCTCGGTCCCAACAAACCGGCCACAGCGCCAATGGCGATGAACATAGCACAATACAAACTGGTACGAGTGAGTTCCTGCATAGCAACACTTCCTATCTGTTGGGTCGTTATACGAGCAACGACTCAGTTGTCATTTTTTCTTCTAAGTAAGCTGATGGATTTAATCATGCAAACTGATTAAATCCTAGTAAGCAAATGAGAGACGATCAGCTGAATGGCAAAAGATTGGCAATAAACGCATTTTAGATGATAATAGTTATTATTTGACAATCTAACTCTTTACCAATATGACCAACCAAGACAAGCTAAATCGCATTGAAAAAGTCCTCGACTATATTCACAGCCACCTTGATGAAACCATCCATGTGGCAGATTTAGCTGAAAAAAGCTGTTGGTCGCGCTGGCAGTTTCAGCGCGTTTTTGGTGAAGCCACAGGTTTAACAGTAGCGCAATATACTCGTGAACTTAGACTCAGCCACGCTGCAGAACTGTTACTTTCCAGTCAACGAAAGCACTTGGACATTGCCATGCAGTGTGGCTTTGATTCAGAAATCAGTTTTTCACGGGCTTTTAAACAGATGTTTGATACTACGCCAAGAAACTATCGACAACGCGGTATACGTCAAGGTTTACGCACACCATTGCAGTACCGACAAGCCAATCACAGGGTCGAAGCGCCGAAAGCCTTCACCCAAATTCGCATCGAAAACCGCAACGCCTTTCAGCTCAAAGCACAGTCCGATTGGATTTATGGGCCTTTTTCCAATCAACCCGACTATCAACATAAAGTCAGAGAACTGTGGCGCAAAGTGGACAGCGAATTACATACAAGCCCCACGTCAGGGCAACCAATAGGAGTGATAAATACAAAGTATTGCGCTAAACATCCTCAACAAATGCAGTATTGGGCAAGTTATGACAAACAAAGCATGCTTCCAGAGGAATACCCAACACTGACCGTGCCCTCTCAAGAATACGCCGTTATTCCCGTTCATGGCAAAGTACAGGCAATAGAGGAAGCCGTTCGCTGGTTTCTCTTTAATTGGTTACCAGACTCGGATTACAACGGCGTATCCGGCTTTGATTTAGAAATGTATCAACCTAACTATGATCCCGCAGACCCAAACAGTTATATGGAATATTGGCTACCGATTTGTCCCAGACAATAACACGAAGATAAAAGAGAGCCACATTGAGTAATCAATGTTGCACCAAATCGTTAAGTTTTCCTGTGACGAGATTATTAAAATGAGATTCATTCTCATAAATAACATTATTCTCGGAGCTACAATGAAGTCTACTATGTCATTCCGACCTACTTTGATGACCTTGGCAATCGCCATTGCAACAGGTCAAGCCATCGCTAAAGAGTCCATCGATACCAATGATCTAAGCACTCTTGAAGTAAAGGGCCAAACCTATCGTAACACGGCAACCAAAACCCAATTGGATGCAGAAGAAACACCGCAAGCCATCAGCATTATAGAATCAGAAACATTAGCAGAACGTAGTGTAGAAAGCTTATCAGAAGCAGTGCGCTACACTTCTGGAGTCAATACCGAACTGCGCGGCGGCTCTGTTACCCGTTTAGACTTATTTAACATCCGCGGTTTTGATAACGATACCGTCTTATTAGACGGCCTGCCGCTGCTATACAATGAATGGAACTTACAACCGCAAATTGATGCCGCGGTGGTTGACCAAATTGAAATATTCAAAGGACCCACCTCAACCTTATACGGTGAAATGCCACCAGGCGGTATGGTCAACATCATCAGTAAATCGCCTCAAAAGGAAACTGCAAACAGTGTTGAAATCGCTTTGGGCAGCGATAATAAAAAACAGGTACAGTTCGATTCAACGGGAGCCATTAGTAATAATGTGAACTACCGCGTCATTGGTCTAGCGCGTCAAAAAGACGGCCAATCCGTAACTGCGGAAGAAGAACGTATCCTTATTGCACCATCGATTGATATTCAACTTAGTGATTCAACCTTCTTAAATCTGAATATGTATTATCAGAATGACCCTGAGATGGGGGTATATTCTTCTCTTCCATCCAAAGGCACAGTGACAAGTAATATAAACGGGAAACTCGACTCAGATGCTTATGCTGGAGATGAAAACTGGGAAACATACGAAAGAGAAGTTTTGTTACTAGGATATAAACTAGAACATGAGATAAATGATACTTGGAGCTTCCTACAGAATACTCGTTTTACCCATGCCGATGCATATCAGCAAAATACCTATTCAACCAGCTTAGACTCGGATGAAAGAACTCTTAACAGAAGAGCCTATTTAACAGACGAGGAATCAAAAGGTATTAATATTGATAACCAATTTTCAGGGATTTTTGACTCAGGATTATTTGAACATAATGTTTTGATAGGGTTGGATTATTTAAAATTAGAATCCAACATAAAATATGAGGACGCCGTTGCACCCAGCATTGATTTATTCAATCCTAACTACAATCAAATTATAAAATCCAACTTAGATTTTGAGTCATCCGGTTACTCTAGTGATTTTACTGTAAACAAAGAACAAACCGGGCTATACCTTCAAGACCAAATAAGAATGGATCAATGGGTCTTCATTGTGGGTGGCAGATATGACAATTACAAATATTCAGAAGTTGGAACCAAATATAGTGCCGCAGCAACAGCAGATGATGATCAAAACCAACTTAGCGGTCGAATTGGCGCATTATATGAGTTAGACAATGGCTTTTCTCCTTTCATTAATTTCGCGCAAAGCTTTGAACCCGTTTCAGGTTCCGATAGATTAGGTAATGCTTTTGAAACCTCCACCGCAAACCAAATCGAAACGGGAGTAAAATTTCAAAATGCAGACACACTCGCTTCCGTCACGGCCTTCAATATTGTCAAAGGCAATGTACTCACCAGAGACCCAAATGGCGGTACCTATGACAAAATCCAAGTGGGCGAAGTTACATCAAATGGATTGGAAATTGAATTGACCAAATCCATCACGGAAGAAGTTAGTGCGACAATTGCTTACACCTATCAAGATGTCGAAATAACAAAAAGTAACGACGGTATAAAAGGAAATACACCTATTTGGACACCTGAACAACAAATCAGTACTTGGCTAGGTTATGAACCAAAACAAGGTACTTTACTAGGCACTTCATTCGGAGCAGGCTTAAGATATGTGGGCCAAATGCAAATGGATGCAGCTAACTCGGATACTGTGCCTTCTTACACATTGGTCGATCTGTCTATTGGTTATGACCTGGCACAATTATCAGCGAACTGGCAGGGCGCGAGTATGCAATTTAGCGTATCGAATGCTTTTGATGAAACCTATTACACCTGTTATGACACCAGTAACTGTTGGTTCGGAGCAGACCGTTCTTATGAACTAACAGGACGTTATGAATTTTAATGAGGATACAAACTAGATGGAGCCTTATCTAGATGAGTTATTTCACACTGCTCGACATTTGATTCCTGTATTGGATGGTCAACGACCCAACCAAAGGCATCCTCTAGAAACGACCAAGACTCGATCGGATTCCCTCGAGTCTTGGCCTGACCAGGTAGAACTCATTGCCTCTCTCCATCACACTCTCAATAAGGCTTATCCGGAAGCGGGTAGGCCTTATTGGCGTATTCGCAGCTGGACTTTACTCTGCTGGCAACCCATATATTTAGCCCTAATTTGCGTTTATCACTTACGCGCCGTGCCAAGTAACATTGCCAGTATCCAACAAAAACAAGTGGCGGAAATGGTTTGTGGTTATCAACTGGCAGACGATCAATGGCTCGACCAAAACTCACATATGTCTTTGATCAAACATCTAGGTCAGGACTTACATTCGTTATTTCAATCCTATCAATCAGAGCTAATTGCTCAACAGGGTGGTCGTCCAATCCTCTATCAAGCCTTATTGGCTGATCAACTGATTGAGACCATGCTGTATCTGCAAAGCTATGTTCAGCAACAAGATCAGCAAAATCACCATCACTTTGATTTAAAAGCCGAATTTACCTTATGGGCGCAAGCCTTAGCATTACCCACAAAAGCTTTAAAGAGATTACAAGACGATCAAACAAGCCAAACACCTGTGTTTGTTCGTCAAACCTGTTGTTTACATTTTCGAAGAAACGACGGTAATTTCTGTGCCTCTTGCCCTAAAACCAACAAGCCAGACAAGATAAAAAAGGTTTTATAGTCTATAAAACCAAGTGAATACTTACTTTTTAACAATAATTACTATCATCGAACGCCTTTTTATCAAAAAAGAGTCATTATTTTTATACTTACTTTTATGTATGTACTTACTAAAAGTTTGTTAGTGATGTATTCTGCTCTACATCAAGTTTGAACAACGAATTAATTGGAGAAATATTATGATTTTAGTAACAGGTGCAACAGGTCAACTAGGTAACCTAATTGTTAACAACCTTATCAAACGTGGCACACCAGCCAATCAAATCGTGGTAGCGGTTCGCTCACCTGAAAAAGCGCAATCGCTTGCTGATCAAGGTGTTGTGGTTCGTAAAGCGGATTACTCTGATCCAGCTTCATTAAACGCAGCTTTTGAAGGCGTTAAACGTGTGGTATTGGTCTCTTCAAGTGAAGTAGGTCAACGCTTCCCTCAACATAAAAATGTTATCGATGCTGCTAAGCAGGCCGGTGTAGAGCTATTGGCTTACACAAGCTTATTAAATGCGCAAACATCACCGATTATTTTGGCTCAAGAACACGTTCAAACTGAAAATGCCTTGGCAGAATCAGGTGTTCCTTATGTGTTGCTGCGCAATGGTTGGTACTCAGAAAACTACACTGCGTCCATTGGCATGGCACTAGAACACGGAGCCGTATTGGGCAGTGCAGGTGACGGTAAATACGCTACCGCGACTCGTGAAGACTACGCAGAAGCTGCTGCGGTAGTGATCGCCTCTGAAAACCAAGCAGGTAAGACTTACGAATTGGCCGGTGATCAAGCTTACACGCTAGCGGAATACGCTGCTGCGATTTCTGAAGTCAGTGGCAAGACCGTGATTTACCAAGACCTTCCTGCAGAAGAGTACACCAAGATTCTAGTGGGTGCTGGTCTACCAGAAGGTTTTGCCGCTATCCTTGCAGATTCCGATGTTGGTGCTTCTAAAGGCGCTCTTTACAGTGACAGCAAAGATCTAAGTGCTTTGATTGGTCGTCCAACCACACCAATCGCCGATAGCATCAAAGCCGCTCTATAATTCGAGACAACCCCTTTAGCACGTTTTAATAGAGTGAAATAACAAAAAGCCCAGTCCTTGAACTGACCCCCAATAGTTGGACATTCCAATTACTGGGGGTCTTTTTATGTCCAAATATCACAGAGAATTTAAACTGTCTTTAGCTAAGC